>JBLNEM010000001.1:0-5683 GCA_050262655.1 Mycobacterium leprae
GGGGGGGGGCGCCGGGGGGCGCGCGCCGCGGGGGGCTCCCCCCCCCGGGGCCCGGGGCCACCACCGCCCCCCCGGCGGAGGGTACTCCCACGTAGTGACCCGCGGAGGGTACTCCCACGTAGTGACCCCTACAGGATGATCGCGTGCACCTCCCCCGGCCCGTGCACACCGATGGTCAGGTCGTTTTCGATATCCGACGTGCGGCTCGGCCCCGTCACGAAGAGCAGATCGGCAGGCAGCGGCCCCTCCCCCGAGAGGCGCCGCAACACCGACACCATGCTGTAGACCAGCTTCTCTCGCCGCACGATGGCGATATGGATCGGCGGCAGCAGGCACACCACCCGTCCCCGGGTCGGCAGCCCCCCCTCACCCATGCGGCGGCTCGCCAGCAGCAGCGTGCCAGTCTCGGCGACCGCCGCATCGCAGCCGGTGATGCCCGCCACCGCTTCTGCCGCCACGGGAATCCGGTCCGTGATATCCCACCGGAACGGCACCACCTCATAGCCGGCCGCCGCGAGGGCATCATCCAGCCCCAGTTCGGCCAGGTCGGGGTCGGCCCAGCGCACCACCTTCCCCTTCAACTCCCGCTCCTGAAGCAGCCGCACCACCAGCGCCCTGGCTTCGGCGGGGCCGTCCACCAGATAGCCGTAGCCCCCCAACGGCTCCAGCTCGGCGATCAGCCGGCGGGCGAGCGCCTCCGGATCGGTGCTGCCATACTCCCCGAAGGGCCCCTCGGGTGGCGGCAACTCGTGGCCGAGCGGCCGATACCGGCTGCTCCGAACGGCGTTGGCTACCCGGGTCATGAACTGCTGCTCGGTGGTCATTCTGCTTCACCTCGGCTCAAGTCCGCCCAGCGTGCGTGGAAGGGCCGTTTGGCCACGGCCGGGAAGTTGCGGGTATCGGTCCACCCACTGGCCGGGAAGGGGAGCTGCTCCACCACTTCCTCGCCCGTCACCAGCTTTGTCATCTTGCCGTGAGTCAACCGGTAGCCCGCCTTGGCCACCAGACGATAGGTGCTCGGGCGGGTCCACAGCTTCATCCAGAGGCGAATCGGCACCAACTGCTTTCTGGGCACATGCCCGGTCTCTACCGCGTCGCCCCGGAGGTGCACCAGATAGTCGGGCAGGTGGATCCCCACCGGACAGGCCTCGAAGCAGGCGCCGCAGAGGCTGGAAAGCTGCGGCTGCTCCGCCCAGTGGTCCAGCCCGCCCAGCAGCGGCATGAGCACGGCGCCGATCGGGCCCGGATAGGTACCGCCGTATGCATGGCCGCCGATGTTCCGGTAGACCGGGCAGGCGTTCAGGCAGGAGCCGCACCGGATGCAGTAGAGCGCCTCCGCGTACTTGGTACCGAGGATCCCGCTGCGGCCGTTATCCAGGAAGATCACGTGCAGTTCCGCCGCCCCGTCCAGGTCGCCTTCACGCCTGGGCCCGGTGATCAGATCGGTGTAGCTGGTCAGCTTCTGGCCCGTGGCGCTCCGTCCCAGCAGCGCCAGCAGCACCGCCAGATCATCCAGCCGCGGCACCACCTTCTCCAGGCCTACGACCGCAATATGAACGGGCGGTATGGCCGTCGCCAGCCCCTCGTTGCCCTCGTTGGTGACCAGGCAGAGGGTGCCCGTCTCGGCCACCACGAAGTTGGCGCCGGTAATCGCCACATCGGCCACCTGGTATTTCTGACGCATCACCTTGCGGGCGAAAGTCGTCAGGGTCCGGGTATCCGTGGCCAGCGGCTCTCCGCCCTCCTTCTCGAACAGGTCGGCGATCTGCTGCCGGGTCTTGTGGATAGCGGGGATCACAATATGGGCCGGACGCTCATGGGCCAGTTGAATGATATACTCGCCCAGATCCGACTCCACCACCTCCAGCCCCGCCTCTTCCAACGCGCCGTTCAGGTGGATCTCTTCCGAGGCCATCGACTTGGACTTGACCACCCGCTTCGCCCCGGCCTGACGGCAGATCCCCAAGACCTGGGAGACGGCCTCGTCGCCGTCCAGCGCCCAGTATACCTTGCCGCCCGCGGCCCGGATATTGTCCGCCGCCTGCTTCAGGTACCAATCCAGACGGCTCATCGTCCCGGCCTTGATCGCATGTCCCCGGGCCCGCAGGTCGGCAAAACGCTCCGGGTAGAGCCCCGCCTCCGCCTGCCGGTTCAGTTCGGCGATCGCCCGCAGCCGGCTGCTATAGAGCCGCTCGGTGGTGTAGCGCAGCGCCCCGCGCAGATGGTCATTCGCCAGGGCCGCCTCGATCCGCCGCTCCAGCACATCCATCTCGATCACCTTCACGGGCGCTGCACCCCCTGCCATAGCACTTCCGCCAGATGCATCACCCGCAGGTTCAGTCCCAGCCGCTGCGCCCTCCCGGCCAACTGCATCAGACAGCCGGCATCGGTGCCAATCAGCAGGTCGGCCTTCGTCTCCGACAGATGGTGCAGTTTCTCGTCCGCCATCGCCGTGCTGATCTCCGGCAGTTTGACCGCAAAGGCGCCGCCAAAGCCGCAGCACAGATCCTGCCGGTCCATCGGGATCACCTCCAGATCCCGCACGTGCTGCAACAGCTTTACGGGCTCCTCAGTCACCCGCAGTTCCCGGGTCATGTGGCAACCGTTGTGGTAGACTGCCCGGGCGGGGAAGCTGGCCCCCACGTCCACCACCCCCATCTTCCCGGCCAGGAACTGCGTGAACTCATAAGTACGAGAAGCCACCGCCTCGGCCCGACGCCGCCACGACTCATCGTCGAGAAACATCTGCGGGTAATAGTACCGCACGTGACCCACACAGGAGCCCGATGGCGCCACAATGTACTCGCTATCCTCAAACACCTCAATAAAGTGGCGCGCCAAAGCCCGGGCCTCCTCATGCTGCCCGGTATTCCAGACAGGCTGCCCGCAACAAGTCTGCCCAGCCGGAAACGCCACCTCCACCCCCTGCCGCCGAAGCAGGTGCACCATCGCTTCCCCAGCCTCCGGATAGAAGTGGTCCACCAGACAGGTGATAAACAGCGAGACTCTCATCGAAGCACCACCACCCCGTTCTATCATTCCCCGCGAATAAAGCAGAACACCCTCGCACGAACTTGCGGGGGTGTTGAAGGCAGTGAAACGAAGTTGGCGCCTGCCGCATACTTCAGGGCGTCACGCCCAATTGCTGGAGCTCCGTCCTCGCTGAGTCCGCCTCTTTGCTCGTGGGCTGCAGGGCCAGGACCTGCCGGAAATCTGCCACAGCCTGATCGTTGTGGCCGGACAGCCGGTGGGCCATCCCCCGGTTCAGGTGAGCCACGTGATCGTTCGGGTTCAGCCGGATCGCCTGATCGTAGTCGTCGATGGCTGCAGGTAGATTGCCTTGCAGGCGGCGGGCATAGCCACGGTTGTTCCACGCCATTGCGTAGTTGGCGTTCAAACCGATCGACCACGTGCAGTCGGAGACGGCCTGGTCATAGTTCTTCCGCTTGATCTGTACCAGACACCGATTGTTGTAGGCCACGTACGACTTGGGCTCGAGGCTAATCGCCTGGTCCAGATCCACCAGGGCATGCTCCTGGTCGCCTGTATCGTGATAGGCCAGTCCCCGATTGTTGTAGGCCTGACCATAGTTGGGATTTAGCTGGATTGCGCGGCCGAAGTCGGCGATCGCCTCCGTATACTGGCTGGCGTTCAGGTAGGCCTGCCCTCGGCCATTGAAAGTGACCGGATCCTTGGGATTCAGGCTGATGGCCTGGTCAAAATCGGCCATGGCCTGCTCTTTCATTCCTTTGCGGGCATAAGCAGCCCCGCGGCTCGCCAATGCCGTGGTGTCCTTCGGGTTCAAGGTGAGGGCCCGGTCGAAATCGGCGATCGCCTGGTCGACCGCCCCCTTCCGGCCGTATGCCACACCCCGGTTGTCCAGTGCCACTGTGTCGTTGGGGTCCGTACCCAGCGCCCGGTCGAAATCGGCGATGGCCTGGTCCAGTAATCCCTGCTTGGCATAGGCCATGCCCCGGTGATCGCGGACCGTGGCCGACGCCGGATCGAGGGCGATCGCCTTGCTATAGCTCGAGACTGCTTCATCCAGTTGGCCGGCGTTGTACGCGGTCATCCCCCGGCGATCATAGGCAGCGGCCCGCACACGGTTCAAGGGGCTGCAGCCACTGAAGCCCAGAGCCGCCAGCAGCAAAAGCAGGGCAACCAGACGCAGTCGCATCGGTCCACCACCCGACCCATACACCCTTGCCTGTTAGGTTATCCCGCCTTCATGCTGCTAAGCCGCACCGCTGCCGTCCAGCACGAGGTCGGCCCGCTGCTCGGGGTGATAGGCCGCCACGTACAGCTCCTCGGCCGCCATCCATTCGTTCTCCCAGCGGTCCCGGGCCTCCTCGCCGTCCCGCGCTAAACCACGGGCAAGCCGCAGGCACCGCGGGGAGTCCACCCAGATGCGGAAGTCGTACAGCCCCGCCAGTTCAGGCCGGATTGAATAGCACCCTTCCACCACGACAATACCGCCGACCGGTACCGGATACCATGCTTCTGCCACCCGGTCACGGTCCCAATCATAGATCTGGTAGCGGCCTGCCCGATCGGCCACAAGGGGATCCAGGACCTGCCTCTTCACCCGCTGCCAGTCGAAGTCTGCACCCACCGGTTTGGCGCTGGGTGGCCCCGGCATCCTTTCGCCCGATGGATGGTAGAAGTCGTCCATGTGGAGCACGGTCAGATCGGCACGGGCCTCCCCCAACAGCCGAGCACAGGTGCTCTTGCCGGAACCGCCGCCGCCATCGATCCCAATGAGCAGCGTCCGGTGCCGGCGGGGAATCATCGGCAGAGACGTAAGGAACTCCGACAGGGACCGATAAGGGCCACGGAGTGCTGTGAACTGCATGGCCACCCCCCCTTCGTCCCTTAAAGGTACGACAGCGGGGGTGGCTACGCCTCCCCCGCCGCCATCGCCTGTAGGTCCCGCAACAGCCCGTCGATATCGTCGATGCCGCATACCGCTTCGCACATCATGAGCGGGCTGTCCAGCATGCAGTCGCACTCCGCCTCCACGTCGACACCGTGCCGGGCAAAGACCGACGGCGCCTGCGGAAATGCCGCCAGAATGTCGCCTACCTGCGTATCCAATGTGATCTCCATGGTTGCTCCTCCTTCTCCACTTCGCGCTCCAGGCCTCCATCCTACTATCGAATGATCTTGCGTGGATGTGATCAGGTTCACACCTTATACCCGTTGACAAATTAAACATCCAGGTTAACAATGTACTCGTGAAATGGATCACATTCAAGGAGGCGGCTACCAGATGCGTCAGATGCACGATTCGAACCTCATTCACCGAGTCGTAGTGCTCGGTGGCGGATATGCCGGGCTGGCCTTCATCGAAGGGCTGCGGCAGGCACGGCTGGCGGGCGTGGAGATCACGCTGGTGGACCGCAACCCCTTCCATACATTGCTGACCGAAACGCACAGCGTGGCAGCCGGTACCCATGCGCCGTCGCTGGTGGAGGTCCCGTTCTCCGCCCTGGGCCAGGGCGTGCGCGTGGTGACCGCCAGCGTGCTGGAAGTCGACACCGAGCACAAGCTGGTGCTGACGGACGAGGCCGGCAACCTGCCTTACGACACCCTGGCCTTCTGCCTGGGCGGCAAGGATAACGACTTCGGCACCCCCGGCGTGCAGGAGCATGCGCTCTTCCTGCGGGGCCAGCGGGATGCCGAG
>JBLNEM010000002.1:0-2592 GCA_050262655.1 Mycobacterium leprae
CCAAGAGCCTGGTGGAGTTACACGGTGGGCATATCTGGCTAACCAGTGAATTGGGTCGGGGCTCGACATTCTCTTTCACACTGCCTCTGTGCCCTGACGGAAGGAGGGAGCACCATGACAACGGCCAGTAAGCGGATTCTCGTTGTGGACGACGACCAGAAGATCCTGAAGGCCTTGGACCAGGCTCTCCGCAAAGAGGGGTACGAGGTTTGTCGTGCAGCCGATGGGGAAGAGGCATTGGAGATCGCACACCAGACTGAGCCGGACCTGATCGTGCTGGACATCATGCTGCCAAGACTGGACGGCTTCGAGGTTTGCGCCAAACTGCGGGCGCTCTCCAACGTACCCATCCTGATCCTCTCTGCCCGCGGGGAAGAGATGGATAAGGTCGTGGGGTTCAACGTGGGAGCCGACGACTACCTGACCAAGCCATTCCGTCTGTCGGAACTGGTATTGCGGGTTCGGGCCATCCTGCGGCGGGCCAATCCGCTGCCGCCCGGCACAGTGGCCGACGGCCGGCCGATTCGTTTCCGGGACCTGGAGATCAACCGCGCTACCCGCAGCGTAACCATTCGGCACCGGCCGGTGGATTTGACGCCCAAGGAGTTTGATCTGCTCTGGTTGCTGGCCAGCCATCCGGGCAACGTTTTCTCCCGGGAAGCCATTCTACAGCGTGTCTGGCACAGCGACTACACCGGCGATGAGGCGGCTCTCACCGTCTGTGTCCGCCGCCTGCGGGAGAAGGTGGAGCAGGACCCCGGCAACCCCGAATATGTGAAAACGATCTGGGGCATCGGTTATAAGTTTGAAGCTTGATTGAAAGAAAGAAGTTATAACTCGGTAAGAAACGCGTTAGAAACGGGTACTACACTGAAGGCAGGTGATTCCTACCTTTAGGGGGTACCCGTTTTGCATGCACTAACTTTGATAGCGGGGCACCAGGTCATTGCGTGGGCTTTGGGGCTGATCATTACAATCGTCTTTCTGGACTTGGGGGCGGGTTTCACTCGGGACCACCCACCACTCTGTTGGCGCGTTTTGGGCATGTTAGCCGGGCCGTTGACCGTTGTCGGCTACGCATGTCTCTCGTTGGCCGGTCCGTGGCCGTATGTGCCGGTGCTCTCCGGGCCCTTTGTGCTGGTGGCATTGCGCTATTCCTGGGCCTGGTACAAGCGGCAGCCGGCAGAACCCCGGCGTGGCGCCGGACGTGACGCCGCGATCGTGGGCGTCGGCGTGCTGCTCTTCCTCATGTTGAGCGCCGGGCCTGACGGCGGTTGGACGGGCGGCATTGTTATGGGCGCCTACGGAGGCTCGGCAGCCCTGTTGGGCGGCTTGACGACCCTGCTGGTCATCGCCCTGACTGCCCGGGTCAAAGATGAGGTGGAAGTGGAGGCCACGCCTTACGGTGTGCCGGCCCGGGTTGCGGCCGCGGGACTCTCCTTAAGCGGCCTGGCCGGACTGGACCTGCTCACCCGTGGGCTGTCCCATTCTACGCCGGCCCAACACAACCTGATCATGCTGTGGCTGTTCCTCTCGCTGTGCATGCCTGCGGTGCTAATCGCCGCCGGGCACCGCCTCTTCCCCCGGTTCCAGAAGCCTGTCTGGGTCGGTGCGCTGCTCTCGGCGGTGGGTGGACAGGTAGCGATTTACATGCTTTTGCTGCTTTATCCGGTGTTGGTTCCAAGCACGCTCTAGTACATAGAAAAGGGGCAGCCCGAGGGGCTGCCCCTTTTGTCATGATCAGAAGCTCACATCGCCTCCTGCTCGCGCACAGCTGCTGCGGTTCGGGCATCAAGGTTCCAGGAGTAGGCCATGGCCACCAGCACAATGCCGACCCCCATGAGAAAAGGCACCATGGGGTTGAACCGCTCCCACAGCCACCCACCGATAATCGGAACCGACACCCCGAAGATGTGGTTGATCGTGGTGCCGGTCGCCAGCGAGGAGGAGAGCTCCTCGTTCTTGATGATCCGGCCGGCGTGCGTGGAAACGGCGATGTCGAAACCGGTCAGTACGTTGTCCGTGGCGAAGAGCACGTAGTAGACCCAGGGGTTTCGGATGAAGGCGTAGCCCAGGAAAATGGTCGCCACAGCCCCGTAGTTGATGGAGAGCGCCCGCTGCTCGCCCAGCCGGTCGATCAGCTTGCCGATCAACGGCCTCGTCCAGATGGCGAGGAAGCTCTGGAGCGCCAGGAGCAGGGCCATGGTGGAGACCGGCGTGCCAAACAGCTTGACCAGGGCAAAACCGGCGAAGGTCTGCACGATGTGCCGCCGGGCCCCCTGAAGCAAGGTGAGAATGTAGTAGGAACGGTACTGGCGGCGGAAAACGATAGCCGCCTTGCGGGTCTTGGCGGCTCCCGGCTTGAGAAGCAGCGCCAGCAGTCCGCCGCCGATGCCGACCACGGCGGCCGCCACGAAGAAGGGGCGCAGCGTGGTGACAAAGCGTCCGGCCAGGCTAACGATGCCCATGCCCGCCAGGGTGGCCGCGGCCGCAACACTGTTAATCTGCCCGAGCCTGCTGGCCCGATCGCCGGAGGGGACGACCCGCAGCACCATCGAATCCTGCATGACAGACCAGACGTGGAAGCCACAG
>JBLNEM010000003.1:0-6724 GCA_050262655.1 Mycobacterium leprae
CCCCGCAGCCGGCGGGTCTGGGCTGCCGGCGGAGGGGATGCCCACGTTGTGCCCCCCGGCTCCGCGGGCTCCGGAGATCAGGCGCCCGTGGCAGCCCAGGCCCGACGGCGGAGGGTACTCCCACGACTGCGTCACTCGAAGTAGAACGTAATCGTGCGCCCGAACTGGGGTTGCCAGCCGGGGGTGCGGTCTAGGGCGGCTAGGCGTACGGGGAGCGAGGCGGCTTGCAGGGGTAGGACTAGATCTACTTGGGTCTCGGTCACGTGGATGCGGGCGGGTACCAGTAGGAGGGCTTTCAGCCAATCGTCCTCGGCGGGTTGCAGTGCGGCCCTCAGCCAGGCTGTCAGGTATGGGATCAGCAGGGTCAGCCACTGTTGTAGGTGGGGGCTTAGGTTCCCGCTGTGCGGGCCTGGGGTGTAGGGCGGTCCTTGGGGGATTGGGGGCCACTCGGGTGGTAGGGTTGGCGGGTTGGGGAGCGGTGGGCAGTGTTGCCCTGCTGGGTAGGCGGGCTCTCGGCCGTCCAGGAGGGCGAGGAGTTGCCAGATGGGGTCATCCAACAGGTCGCAATCGACCTGATCCAGCAGGGCACGGCCCACGGCCTCCAGGAGGGCCCAGACGCCGACCTCGGGGATCTGCAGCTCCAGCCGGATCAGGAGGTTGATCAGGTAGAGCAGGCCGCCCAGCCGGGTCTCTACGCCCTCGGCGAGGCTTTCCTCGTAGTCGTCGGGCTGCTCTTCGGCGGTCTCGGCGCCGTCGGCGGCTGCCGGGCGGTGCGGGGCCTGCGTAGAGTGCGGCGTCGTGCCGGTCGGCGGCTGGTAGGGGGGCCTTGGGGGCGCATCGGGTTTTGGCCCCCGCCCTTCCCACCAGCGCTGGAATCGCCGGGCATAGGCCACGGATCGGGCGACTGCGGGTGTATGGTAGAGGGCCAGCGCCAGGGTCAACAGGGCCTGCTGCGCTCCCGGGGGTGACGCATGGTGCGGCGTATCGCCGCGTGAAGCGACCGGAATGCGCTCGATGTGAGGCCCGACTGTCGCCGTGCTCCCTATCGCCGGCGGTGCAGGGGCAGTTGCGGGCGGCTCGGTGGCTCCGGTGGCGCCAGGAAGTTCAGACCGGCGACCGTGGGCAGCGTCCCGCACCGCCGGGGCGGGCAGAGCGGCTGCCCAGGTCAGTTCATATGCATCGGCCATGGCCTGGAGCAGCGCCCAGGCCTCGGGGTCGGATAGTCGGGTCGCCACTGCCTCGGCCTCGCCCCACTGCGCCAGCAGGGCGAAGATGGCGGGCAGTTCCCCCGGGGGGCGGCTGCTGAGGGCGGCGGCCGGCGTAGCCCGGGAGAGCGTTCCCAACGCCTCCTGCTGCCACCACTGGCGGGCCGCGGCGCCCTCGGCGATGGCCAGGGTCAGGCAGGCTGCCTGCTCGGCGCCACTGCGGAAGGCCACGGCTGCGGCCGACTCGCCAGCCTCCAGCCGGCCGTTCTGCGCCCGGGCGGCGTGCCGCCAGAGGTCGGCCAGCATCACCCGCACCGCATTCACCCAGGTGGGCGACGGCCAGAGATCGCCGGGGGCATCGACCAGGCGGCCCGGGAGCGGGTCGACCAGCCGGCGGACCACCAGCACCGCCGAGGGGGGCATCTCCGCCGGCCAGAGTTCCGCACCGGCCAGGAGGTGCTCCAGGCGCAGCCGATCGGCCACGGCCGACTCAGGGCGCCCGCCGAACCGGAGCCGGTCGATCGATACCTGCCTGGGCTTCGCCATGCCCGTCGCCCCCTTTCGGGGTTACTTCAGCCGCCACGAATCCTTCTGCTCGACGCCGTCCGGCGCACCGTAGACCTGGAAGACCACGTTGATGCGGACAGCCGCCGCACTGGTGAACTGGGACTTCGCAATGCCGAAGGTAAAGCGGAGTTCGGTCTCGGCAATCCCCTCGGTCTCGAACCAGACGCGGCCGTTCGCCTTCTGGCCCTCTGGGACGACAAACTCGAACGGCTCAGTCTTCTTGCCACCGTTCGCGTCGGTCACTTCCACGCTGCCGGTGCACCAGACGAAGCCGGGGCCGCCGTCGTTGCGGATCGTCAGGCTGCCCTCGTAGGTCTGGACCACGCCGCGCCCGCTGATGGTAAACTCGTCCGTCACTTCCGCTTTGCCAGCGGCCACCTTGCAGCGGGGCGGCAGCGTGCCGGGGTCGAGCCGCCAGAAGAAGATCCCGGCGTCGCCCATGTCGGCGTAGCCGACCGGCGACTGGTCGGAACCGTCCGTGGGGATCGGGGGCTGCAGGAAGGAGCGGCTCAGCAGGTCATCGGTCATGGTAGGCGACAACGGCCGTTTCCACACGTTTAGTCCCCCGAGGAAGACCGTCGCACTGTATCCCTGCGGCAGATAGCCCGCCGCCGGGAGATACGGGGTGAAGGTGCTGGCGGCCGTCACCAGATTGCTGGCGAAGGGCCGGTTGCCATACTGGCGGAAGATCGCCTCCCCCGCGGCATACCGGGCCGGGAAGAGCGAATCGGCCGTGGCGAAGCGGGGGTCACCCAGCGCTAGCTGGCGCCGCACCGCCCACATGTCGAGTTCGCCAATCTTCCCGTTCTCCCACGACAGCAGGGTAAGGCCCACCTCGTGCTCGGTCGGCTCCTCGATCTGCTCTGCCCCCGGTATCACCACAACGACGTCGAACACAGGCAGCCATTTGCCCTGAGCGGTCGCCTGATCCAGCGCAAAGGCCTGGGCGCCCAGCATGGGCTTATGGGCCAATGCGTCGCTCCCCAGGTATTCGTGCGCCTTTACGTTCCACCACCGCAGCGCAGGGCGGCTCTTTGCATCGGGGAGCTTGCCACGGTAGAGCAGCCGAAAGGCCACTCCCTCGCGGATGTAGCGCCGCCCGCAGGTGGCAATCGCATCGGGGTTGACCAGCCCGCTCACCGGCACGCTCCCCTCGACCCGGGTGGTGGGCCCCACGACCAGCAGGTAGAGGCCGTCGCTGGGCGCCGTGTGAGACTGTGTCTGGTTGGGGCTGCACGGGGAGAAACCACCGGCACCGTACGTGCCGGCCTGGGCCGGCGGGTTGAGTTCCAACTGTACGCTCTGCGACAGTTCGAGGCTCTCCCCCAGCGAATTGATCGCCACCCCCTGGCCCACGTTCAGCACGGTGCTGCCTGAACCCCGGCCGACGGAGAGCCCGGACGCGATCCCCGCACCGGCCACCCGGCCCAGGCGGGTCAGGTGCGTCTCCGTGGCCTGCTGGTCCAGCGCCAGATCCTCGGCGGCCAGGAGCCGGCCGTTAAAATAGTTCGGGTGGCAGATGCCGCCGCTAGTGATCTGCCCGACCGTCATGCTCTTCTCATCTGGCATGCGATGTGCCCCCCTACTGGACCTTGGTGATCTTCACCTGGATGGTCGTCCATTCCAACTGACTGGCGTAGACCTCGATCAGCAGGCCGCGGCTCCCCTGGTCCGTCACCTTGAAGACGTCGGTGGTTGGGGATGACCCCTTGTACACGGTGCCCGTCACGTCATACTGGCCGGCGGAGTCGTACCCCTCCCAACTGACCCAGAACTGCCCTGGAATCACCTTGCCGGTGGCGTCCTTGGCGGTCGTAACGGTGAATTTCGTGTCAGAGGTGACTTCTCCGTTGCTGTAGATCGTCGCCGTCCAGACGGTCGGCGTCGGCGGCGTCGGGGCAGCCGGCGCCAGGGGACGGTAGCCAACCGTCAGCCGGTTGTCGCTGATCCCGCCTACCCAGGCCTGCCCCTTCTGGGCCGACCACTCCGCCGCCCTGATGTTGCCATCGCACAGGATCGCGTCCAGGTTGGCGGTGAACCGAAGGTAGGTGGCCTTGGCCAGGTCCTCGTCCAGCGTCACGCTGAAGCAGTTGGGGGCCGTCTCCGGCTTGGCCGTAATCTGATGGCCAAGCTCCGTGCCGTCCGCCATCATCCCCCAGACGTTGACCTCGAAGTTGCCGGACTTGGGCAGTCCCGCCCCGTCCGGGTCGAGCCAGAGTTCGTAGGTAGCCGGCGCGTCGACACAGGTGACCAGCATGAACCGAGCCACCGGGAGGTCCGGGGTGGGTTCGGGCGCACCCGCTGCCTGAGGCGCATGGGGCTCCCACCGGAAGGTGCCGTCGCTCTGCTTCACGTATGTGAGCACGTCCTTTTCGACGGCCTTGCTCACATCGAGCGGTGTCCCCTGGAGCGATTTCAGCGTGGGACCGGGGTATGTACCCTTCAGGTCGCCGCCGGCGCTCTCGCCCCAGAAGAGGGGCATACCCTGCATCAGCTCTTCCTGGATCTGCCGGGTGGTGAGCAGCAGGGGACGGCCCTCTTCCATCACGGCCATGGGCTTACTCGGCGTCCAGTTGACCTGGCCCAGCAGGAGGGCGCTGTTCTCAGCAGTCTGGGTGGCGGGCCGCTCTTTGACGCGGATCTCGGTCACCCACTCGTGGTAGAGTTCGCGAATCTTCTCGGGCTTCAGAACCCCGGGGGTGGTGCAGAGCTGCTTGGTCAGGTACTCCCGGAACTTGACCACGGCCTGCTCCTCGGGCTGCGCCGGCGCCGTTTTGTGCAGGGTCACCCTCGCCCGCTCTTCGTCGCGGTAAGAGAGAGTCACGTAGGCCTTCTGCGGCTTGGCCGGATCCAGCCCGATCTTCGTCAGCCATTCGGCCACATCGACGCTCTGCTCCTCGGGCACAGGCATTTGGCGGCCCCACGGGTCTACCGCCAGGCCCGGCTTCACCACCACTTTCGTGCCGTCCACCGCCAGCCTCAGGCCGAGCACCGTGCCGTATCCATGCAGACCATAGGGATCGGGCAGGGGCGCCGGAAGGGCATGGGGTTCCCAGTGGTCCTTGTTGAAGGTCAGCACGTCCTGGTCGGTGGGCTTGTTGGCCGAGACGGCTGTCCCCTGAAGCGCCTTCACCGTCGGCGCCGGGTAGGTCCCCGACAGGTCGCCGGCGGCCGACTCGCCCCAGAAGAGCGGCATCCCCTGCATCAGCTCTTCCTGGATCAGCCGGGTGGGCAGCAGGAAGGGCCGGCTCTTCTCATCCACCGTCACCGCCTTGCCGGGGGTCCAACTGATCTTCGCCAACAGCAGGGCCGTGTTCTCCGGCTCGGCGTTCGCCGGGTGCGCCTTGGCCCGCTGGGTGAGGACCCAGTCGCGGTAGGCCGCCCGGATCTTGTCGGGGTGCTCGGCTGCGGGGAGCGTGCAGAGGTCGGCGGCCAGCTTCTCCCGGAACTTGATCACGTCCTGTTCCTCGGGCTGGTGCGGCGCCTCGCTGACAAAGGCCAGGGTGAAGCATTCGGTGACGCGGGAGTTCTCCAGGCTGTCGCCGGACTTGCACGGCTGGCTGGGCACGGGCACCGGGTCGCTGTCGCAGGCGTGGTAGGCGAGGGTCACGTAGAGGGTGTGCGCCGCGTTGGGGTCGAGCTTCTGCAGCTTCAGCCATTCGCCCACATCGGCACACTGGGCCTCGGACACATGGATCTCGCGGCCCAGCGGGTCAATGGCCAGGCCCGGGTTCACCATGACGCTGGTGCCCTTCGGGTCCACATGGAGGCCGACCACCGTGCCGTAGCCGTGCAGACCATGGTTCTGGAGCTTCATGCGCTCCGTGTAATAGGCGGCCTCCTGCTCAAACTCATCCACTTCCAGCACGAGACCCTCGAAGTAGCGCACGCGCTTCCACGGGTCAGGCTGGCCGGTCTGGACCGGGGTGAATAGGCACATATTCCGCACTCCTTTGTCCTTGCGTTCAGAGGCTCGGGGTCGATCCCAGCCGGTCCCGGCCGGCCAGCAGCCGGTCAGCCAGGTTCCACGGGGGCGGATAACCCAGGTAGGTCTGGGCGGTGTAGCCCTGGCCCAGCACGAGCGGCGCCAGGCGTGGCGCACGCCCTAACACGCTGTCGATGCCCAGGCGGGCCTCGCCCACCCGGAACATCGCCCAGTAAGACTGGACATCGAAGCTGGTGTGGGCCGGCTTCTCCTGTTGCACGATTCGGCGGACAACCTCCGGATCGATGCCGCCGGATAGGCCGTACCCGCTGGCGGGCACCTGCACCACGAAGCGGTGGGCCTTCCCCTCCTTCTGCCGGAAGCTCTCCCGAACGCGCACCGCCGGCGGCAGTCCACGGACGGGTTTCTCTGCCGTCACATCGGCCGTGAAGAGCGTGTCGTCCACAGAGGGGTCGGTGGCCAGACGGACCGCCCGCAGCATCCCCTGGAGCGTGCCCCGTTGGGCGAAAAGCTCGGAGGCGTGCCGCAGGAAGAGCCGCTTGCGCCACGGCGGCCAGGACTCGTCCAGCATCAGGTCAAACCAGCCGGCCAGCCAGGGCAGGTACTCCTCCGGCACCGTTCGCACGTCGAACAGGAACTGGGCCTGGGCGATCTGCTCCTCCAGGGCGGTCAGCAGCCCCTCCGGGTTAGCCAGGAACCGCTCCATGAAGGAGGCCGACACCGCATCTTCCTGATAGACGTCCGGCAGGTACTGCTTCAGGTAGGAGAAGCGGGGATACCAGACCCGCATCGCCCGGATCCGGGGCGTCGCCCGCCCGGCCGCCGTCAGGGTCAGGCGGAGCTGCAGGTAGCGGCCGATCGCCTGCTGGAGCAGCAGTTCCCAGGCGCCGCCCTCCTCGTTGTGGGGGTATGGCTGGTGCCAGGCAAGATCGGTGACGCCGCTCCGGCGATAGGGGAGCGGCTCCAGCCGCCACTCGGTCCCTGCCAACTCGGCGACGCTGTTGGC
>JBLNEM010000004.1:0-3437 GCA_050262655.1 Mycobacterium leprae
CCTCCCCGGGCCCCGCATATTCTATAACAACCTGCTTATGCTGGTGGCCCCTCACGCTTTTCCGCTTCGGCCGCCTCTCTTGTTGATCGCAGCCGAAACCCCTGCCAGCGCAATCTGCGCCAGCGGGGGTTTTCGTCTTAGATAACGTTACCGAACTCTCATCCTATACCGCATCAGTGTAAACGCAAGCCCCAGCAGCGCTCCCAGCCACAGGAGTCCCGCATGCACCGATACCCCGGGGGAGGGCGTGCGGTCAAAGCCGATGAACGCCACCGGTCCCACTTTCAGCGAAAAGGGCTGTGCGCCGAACAAGTCAAGTGGAACGAAGGCAGCGGCTGCCCCGAGCAGGCTGACGATGATACCTTTTCGGGGGTTAACGGCCAAGCCAGTAGATACCGGGCTTCGGCTGGAAGCCGAGCTTCCGGTTGATGGCTAGCATCGGCGCATTGGTGGAGTCGTTGTCGGTGTGCATATACGCCGCCCCACGGCTCCGGGCGTACTCGATGGCCTTCAGCTTCGCGGCGAGACCGAGCCCCTGCCCGCGATACTCCCGCCGGACGCCGGTCATGTTGTTATAGTAGTCGCCGTTTTCCCAGCGAATCAGGAAGGAGAAGGCCGCCCAGCGCCCGTCATGTTCGGCCAGAATCACCCCGGCTGGATCCCAGTGAGGACCGCTGGTAAACAATTGCTTCAGATAGGCCATCTCAGGTCTGGGTACCCCGGCCAACCCGGGGGCATCCTGAGACAACTCCCACCACAGGTCCATGAAATGGGCAAGCCATTCATCTGTCTGGGGATACTCAGCCAGAGAGGTGAACCGGAACCCCGAGGCAGTGGTTCTCTCTATGACTCCGGCAAACGGAGTGGGGTCAAACTGGATCAGGTCCAGCCTGGAGGGGAATCCGTGGTGTTCAATGGCGAACCCGCGGCGTTCAGCCCACGCCAGGATGGCGGGCTGCGAATCGCCGATGCAGGCCTTCAGTGCGACCGCACCGTGCATCACAGTGAACCGCTCGATGTCGTTGAAGATGGCGCTGCCGATGCCTTGCCCCCGCCAATCAGGCGCAACCCTTACCTGGATCTCAAAGTGGCCGGGCCTCAAGATGGGATCCCACGGCCCTGTCACCGCCAGACCGAAGCCCACCATCCGCCCCTCGGGCGTAACGGCGGCAATGCGGTGGAGTAGTGTTTCCGTCGTGCATGCCTTCTCGTGCTGCCGCAGCGTGTCCAGCGACGGCAGGCCAGGCTCCAGTTCTCGAATGATCTGGCTATAGTTCTCGAGCGTTAGCGGCAGCAATTTCACAGACATGGCAGTTCCTCCGGCGGAAAATTGGTCCTTACCATCATACCAGCAAATTTCACAGACAGGGAGTGCGCTTACCACGGTCGGCACTGTCGCCCAAAAGCCGACGTCGACACGGGCACGGTGGTGGAATGTTGCAGGTACACGCTTGCGGTCCAGTGTGACCGGGTGGCGTGCCCGCAAACCCATGAACTTGTCATTTTTTCGCCACCTCGCCCGCAAAGGAGGTGGCGAAAAAATGACGATCATATGCGTTTCAGGGCTCACCAGCGCCCAGGAAGTGGCTTTTCCGGGGGGGAGGAGAGCAGCGGCAAGGTTGTCGAGCCCGCAAACGCATGGATTCGTCACTCATTCGCTACCTCGCCCACAAAGGACGTGGCGACAAATTGACGAGTATATTCGTTCCAGGGCCTACCCGCGGCGGACGCCCGTTCACAGGCCGCCGAACAGGTAGGCGAGAGCCCCGGAGCACCGGAGCAGAACGGCTAGCACGAATGCCATCGTGCAGGCCAACAGCCGCTGCCTGTTGCTGGACGGCAGCACCAGCAGCAAACTGGCGCCCGCCAGCAGGTCAAACGCCAGGGCAATTTCCAAGGTGTAGACAAAGTGGTAGCCTAGCTCCAGGAGCAGGCCGGCAGGCAGTGCAGCGCACAACGCCGCCCCCCACCCAGTGCGTCTGCTGTACCACGCTATGTATGCGGCGACTGGCGAGGCCAACGCGATTCCACCCCAACGGACGAAGTGGTAGATCGGAAAAAAACCAAAGACCTGCATGGAATACAGGTAGTAGGCCGCCAGCATTCCAACGAAGAAGGCGAAGACCTTCAGTGCGCCCAATCCCGGGCTCTGGCTCCATGCGGCTATCAGCGTGGCCAGGAACACCCACAGGCCTAATCCGGTTGTGATCTGGCTGATCAAGCCCCAGACCAGCCCGGATCCCGTCACCGTGTCGCTGTATTTGGCGATGAGACCCAGCAGGATGCCGGTGGCGAGCGAGAAGAGCACAGGCAAGAGCTTCTGCTTCATGACACTGAGACACCTCCCGAATCCGGGTGCCTTGTACGACTAAAGCTTGTAGGGCGGGGGTTGCCTGCCATCGACGTCCGTGAAGCCATATTCCCTGGCCAGATCCCCGACAGCAACCGTAGCGCCCGAGCGAGTCAACACATCCGGGTCCGTGGCCAGGGCCACTACCGCACGGCCGGTGTACGCCGGCGACTCCGTATCGGCCAGCATCGCCGTCGGCATCCCGTCGCAGACACGCTCCGTTCGTACGAACCCGGGGCTGAGGGCGAGCACAGCTATCTTCTGCTCCCGGAGTTCCCCGGCCATGAGCGACGCCATGCGGCACAGCGCATTCATTGCGAGGTCATAGTACACGTTGCGGTGGTGCTTGCCGCCGTCCCAAGAGGTGATCTGGATCATCAGTCCGGAACCGGTCCGCAGCATGTGGGGCACGGCACATCCGGAAGTGTCAAGCGCCGATCGCACTCCTGCGTCCATCATCGCACGCCAGTCCTCACGTGGGCGCTCCCAGAAACGGCGCCCTGCAGGGTGGGGAAGGCTCTCCTCCGATCCACCGAATACGGAGTTCACCAGGATATCGAGGCGACCGTGTTCGGTCGCTACCCGCTGGAAAAGGGCCTCTACCTGATCATAGCGGGTATGGTCACAGGGTACCGCAATGCCGAGCCCACCGCCTTGAGTGACCAAGTCAGCGGTCTCTTCGATGGTCTCAGGTCGGTTATCGGTTCGTCCGCCCCGCGTACTCCGCCCCGTTACATAGACCGTGGCTCCTGCCTGGCCAAGAGCCACCGCAACGCCGCGACCTAACCCCCGGCTGGCGCCAGCCACCAGGGCAATCTTTCCGGTGAGTGGACTCATTGCGTACCTCCGTCGTCAGTGAGTGCTTATTAGACGGTCGATCCCCAACTACAGTTCACGGCTCGGTATGTCGGAACCAGCACGAACCTCCATCCGTCCTATTGCATGAACCGACCCGTGTAGCGAAGGAGGAACCGACCTTGCAGAAACCTGGAACAACAGCCATCGCAGTGGGGGGACTCGCCGTCCTCCTGGTCGCAGCCGGCCTCATCTGGCTTCATACCGGGAGAGGAGCCGCCCCCGCCGTCGG
>JBLNEM010000005.1:0-10535 GCA_050262655.1 Mycobacterium leprae
GACGGCTCACCGGTCACGCTGGACGCAGCGCCCGTCATCCGGAACGGTCGGCTCATGGTGCCGGCGTCGCTGCTGACCCAGGCGGGTGTGAAGGTGACCTATGAATCGGCTACGGGACACATCACCATGACCCGGCGGCTCGATGCCGTGACCTACACCGTGGAGATGACCGTTGACACACCCGACTACACCTGGAACGGTTCGGCCAACAAGGCTGATGTGCCGCCCTACATGGCGGGCAGCGTGGTGATGATCCCCCTGCGGGTGGTAGCGCCGGCCTTGGGCCTTGGCCTCAACTTTAACTCGACGGACCGGACGGCTACGTTGAACTGGTTTGAGTGATCAGGAACAGGACGTTGTCGCTGTCGCAGGCTGAAGTCGCGACTTACGCGACTCGGCTGAAGCGGGTGACTCAGTCGGTAAGCCCGGCTGAGTTGGTGAACGTGATCCTGCAGCAGGACCTCCTCACCGCGCTCGACTACCTGCCGCATGCCTTCGTGGATCTGCTGGTGGTTGATCCGCCTTACAACCTGACCAAGGTTTTTCACAAGACAACGTTCAGGCAGCAGCCACTTCAGGCTTACGAGGAGTGGCTTGCCGGCTGGTTTTCCCGCCTGCTCCCCGTCCTCAAGCCCACTGCATCGGTCTACGTCTGTGGCGACTGGCGCTCTTCCACCGCAGTCCACCGGGTGCTGGAGCGCCATCTGATCGTCCGCAACCGGATCACGTGGGAGCGGGAGAAGGGCAGGGGGGCTTCGGCCAACTGGAAGAACGCCGCGGAGGATATCTGGTTCGGCACGCTCTCCGACTCCTACACGTTCAACGTGGACGCGGTGAAGCTGAGACGCCGGGTGATGGCGCCCTACCGGGACTCGTCCGGCCGCCCCAATGACTGGTCGGCTACGGCGGAGGGCAATTTCCGGCTCACCTATCCATCGAATCTGTGGACCGATCTGACGGTGCCGTTCTGGTCGATGCCCGAGAACACGGAACACCCCACGCAGAAGCCGGAGAAGCTCCTGGCGAAGATCATCCTGGCCAGTTCCAACCCCGGGGATCTGGTGTTCGACCCCTTCCTGGGCTCGGGTACGACCGCCGTAGTGGCCAAGAAGTTAGGCCGGCTCTACCTGGGGGTAGAACTGGACGAGCGCTATTGCTGCCTGGCGGAGAAACGGCTGGCCCTGGCCGACGGGGATCGGAGCATTCAGGGGTATGCCGACGGCGTCTTCTGGGAGCGGCACAGCGAGAAGACGCGGTAGTACTTCACCATCCGATGCGGACGGCCCCTCCTGCGACTTCGCAGGAGGGGCCAAGTTGTTGTCAGATTCCTGGCGCCAGTAACCCTGACGAAGTCGCCACTGGCGGTACCGCTGGGCCCGTGGGCGGTGGGATCACGCGCAGGCCTGTGAGGGCGTCTTCGACCAGCGCAAGCCAGTTCTGGATCACCTGGGCGGGAACCGTGACGAAGAGGCTGCCGACCATGGTCGGCTGCTGTGCGTTCAGGCTTTGCAGCAGCATGCTCATGTCCCGGCTAATCCGCAGGGCATCGGTACAGATGACCGAGCCAGCCCCGATGGACTGCGTGGCCGCCATGAACTGCATGGTTTCGGCGATCGGCCGGAGGATCAGTAGATTCAGGATCGCTTGGGTATCTTGCCGCAAGAAGCTCATGAGGGTCACGGGTACGTTCAGGGTGCCGGTTCCGGAGGTGGCCGCCGCCCCCGCCAGGCTCTGAATGATCGTTCTCATGCGGGCCAGGACGTCCAGAATCGTGGACGGGCTCTGGCAGGCCACAAACTGTGCCCCCTGGAGCACACCACGGATGTCGATATTCACGTTGAATGCCTCCCGGCTTGCCTTTGGCTTGTGGTCCAGCGTACGCCCCGGTTGTGGGCACGGTGCATGTGTGGGGGATGCTTAATAGTGGATCATTATGCATAGATGAATAACGCTGGCTTACGGCGCACTTTGAGAACTATCATGCTTGATCTGACAGGCTTCCAGAGCTTGTGATGGAATTAACAAATAGATACGGCTGCAACGGTCAGCGCCATTTTCCGCGCCGTCACCCCCGGTTCTCGGAACCGGGGCCTCTCCTTTTCTCCGTCATGCCAGTACGGCGCAACCGTATGTATAGGGAATGGGCACCAGGTCGGCGGCGTGCCGACGTGGCGCCGAGCATCGGAGGTGACCTTTTCATGTTGCCAGGCGAGGAGTGGAGAGGGCCGACGGATCCGGCGTTTGCCCGGGAGATTGCCGCATTCCCGGGAGCGGAAGCGGTCTCGCAATGCATGCAGTGCGGCGTTTGCAGCGGTTCCTGTCCAATGGCAGCGCATATGACGGATCCCCCGCGGCGGTTGATGGCGCATATCATCGCCGGTGACCGGGAGCGGGCGCTGCAGAGCGACAGCATCTGGTATTGCATCAACTGTTACACCTGCGCCGTACGCTGCCCGCAGGGCATCTCCATTACCGATGTCATGGCGGCCCTGAAGTCTTTGGCCGCCCCCCGGGTCCGCAATGTCTCCACCGCATTCTATGACGCCTTCGCTCAGTCGGTCCTCACAGGCGGGCGTACTTACGAATTGGCTGCCGCCATGCGAGTCGGCATGGCCAGGGGCCCGGGAGCCATGTTCAAACTGGCGCCCATGGGCCTGGGCATGCTGCGCCGCGGGCGGATGCATCTGAAGCAGAACCGCATTGCGGGCGCAGACGAGGTGAAGGCGCTCTACCGTGCGGTCAAGGCCCGGCGCTCCACGCGGCGCCAGACTGGGGAGGAGGCGCATCACGCATGAAATACCTGTTCTACCCCGGCTGCTCGCTGACTGGCAGTGCCAGGGAGTATGCCGACTCAGCCCGTGCGGTCATGACAGCGCTGGGTGAGCCGCTCCCCGAAATGCAGGACTGGAACTGCTGCGGCGCCAGCGCCACATCCGTGGTGGATCCAGACCTTACGCTGGCGCTAAACGGGCGGAACCTGGCGTTGGCCGAAGCGGAAAAGGCCGACGTGGTAGCCGCCTGCGCCTGCTGCTATACAAATTTGCGTCGGGCCCGTGAGATCATCACCGGCAACACGCAGGCCGGGGTGCGAGTGCGTGCTGTACTGGCGGAGACCGGCAGGCGGGTGACGGGCGCCAGCCAGGTGCGCCACCTGTTGGAGATCATGCTGCACGATATGGGGCTTGAGCGAATCAAGAGCGCCGTCAAGCGACCCCTGAAAGGGTTGAAGGTGGCTGCCTACTACGGCTGCCAGTTGGGGCGTCCCAAAGGGGCGATGGACCACCCCGAAACCCCCAGAACGCTCGACGACCTGATCGGCGCACTGGGTGCGCAGCCGGTGGAGTGGGGCGGGCGGACCAAATGCTGCGGTGCGGCGACCATCATGACCAAGGAGGATGCCGCCTTCGAACTGGTGGATGAGATTCTGACCCGGGCCGAGGCTGCCGGCGCCCAGGTGATCGCCACCGCCTGTCCGATGTGTCAGCTCAACCTGGACGCCTATCAGACGCGCATCAACCGGGCCCGTGGGCGTTCGCATCGGATGCCCGTGCTCTTCTTCACGCAGTTGATGGGAATCGCCCTGGGCACCGACCCGAAGGCCCTGGGGCTGGACAAGGGGTTCGTCTCGCCGGCAGCGGCGCTTCAGCCGTTCCTGGAAGGGGTGGCGCAATGAGCGTGCGGATTGGCGTCTATATCTGTCACTGCGGCACCAATATCTCGGCGAAAGTGGACTGCGAGGCGGTAGCCAAGTATGCCGCAGGCTTGCCCTGCGTGGTGGTCAGCCGCGACTACAAATACATGTGCTCCGACCCCGGCCAGGACATGATCAAGGCCGACATTGCCGAGTTCAACCTGGACCGGGTGGTGGTGGCCTCCTGTTCGCCACGCATGCATGAGCCCACGTTCCGCCGGGCCTTGAAGGCGGGGGGCCTCAACCCCTATCTGCTGGAGATGGCGAACATCCGGGAACTGGTCTCGTGGGTGACTGCCGACAAGCAGGCGGCCACGGAGAAGGCCAAGGCCCTGGTGGCGGGCGCCGTGCAGCGGGTGCGTTGGCATGTGCCGCTGGAGGACCGCTATGTGCCGGCCTGTAAGGATGTGCTGGTGGTAGGCGGCGGCATCGCCGGCATCACGGCGGCGCTGAAGCTGGCCGACGCCGGGGTGCACGTTACGCTGGTGGAGCGGGAGCCAACCATCGGCGGGCAAATGGCCCGGTTCGACAAGACTTTCCCCACCCTGGACTGCTCAGCCTGCATTCTGACGCCCAAGATGGTTGAGGCGTCTCAGCATGCGAATATCGAGCTGCTCACCCTGGCCGATGTGGTCAAGGTGGACGGCTTTGTCGGCAACTTCGACGTCACGATCCGCCAGCGGCCGCGCTATGTGGACACCAAATTGTGCACCGGCTGCGGCTCCTGCTGGGAGAAATGCCCGAAGAAGGTGCCCAACGAATTCGACCTGGGAATCGGCATGCGCAAGGCGATCTACACGCCCTTCCCGCAGGCCGTGCCCAACAAGCCCTCTATCGACCGGGAGAGCTGCACCTACTTCAAGAACGGCAAGTGTAAGGCGTGTGACCTCTTCTGTCCGGCGAAGGCGATTCGCTTCGACCAGGAGGAGGAGATGCTGGTCCGCCACGTGGGCGCGATCATCATCGCCACGGGCATCACCATTCCCGACGTGGCGGCCGAACTGCCCCAGTATGGGCACAAACGGTTCAAGGGTGTCTACACGGCCCTGGAGTTCGAGCGGCTCTGCAACGCCTCCGGTCCTACCGGCGGCGTGATTACCGGACGGAACGGCGAGAAGCCGCAGTCCGTGGCGGTGATCCACTGCATCGGCAGTCGCGAGCAGAAACGGCCTTATTGCTCCCGCGTCTGTTGCATGGCCAGCCTGAAAGCGGCACACCTGGCGGAGGAGCGCTGCGGCGCCCGGGTCTACGACTTCTACATCGACATGCGGGCCTTCGGCAAGGGGTATGAGGAGTTTTATGAGCGCTGCCGGGGCGAGGGCATGCAGTTCATCCGCGGCAAGGTGGCCGAAGTGGAGGAGGCTGGCGACAAGCTGGTGGTCCACGCCGAGGATACCTTGCGCGGGGTGAAGGTGGCCCTGCCGGTCGACATGGTGATTCTGAGCACGGCGTTGATTCCGCAGCAGGATGCCGTCGACGTGGCGGTCCGGTTTGGCATTGGCCGTACGGCGGACGGCTTCTTCGCCGAGGAGCATCCGAAGTTGGAGCCGCTCAAGACGGCCACCGAAGGTGTCTATCTGGCAGGCGCCTGCCAGGCGCCGCGAGATATTCCGGACACCGTCGCCCAGGCATCCGGCGCGGCGGCGGAAGTGCTGGCCAAACTCTCCAGCGGCACGGTGAAGCTGTCGGCCACCACGGCCCGAGTCGACGATGCCCGCTGCTCCGGCTGTCAGATCTGCATCCCGCTCTGTCCGTACAACGCCATCAGCCTCGATCGCGAGCATGGAGTTGCCGTTGTGACCGCGGCCAAGTGCAAGGGGTGTGGCACCTGCGTCGCCTCCTGCCCGAGCGGGGCGCTGCATGCGCAGCACTTCGAGACCGACGCCATTCTGGAGCAGATCGAGGGGGTGTGTTCGCTGTGACCATCGCCAACAGCAGCGGCCCCTTTGAGCCGCGGATCGTAGGCTTCTTCTGCAACTGGTGCACCTACACCGCCGCCGACACGGCCGGCGTGGGGCGCATGCAATACCCGGCCAACCTGCGCCCGATCCGAGTGATGTGCTCCGGCCGAATCGAACCCACCTTCGTCTTCAAGGCTTTCGCCGAAGGGGCCGACGGCGTGTTGATCGGCGGCTGCCATCCGGAGCAGTGCCACTACCAGGAGGGCAACTACAAGGCCCTCCGGCGGATCACGCTCCTGCACCGGGCATTGGCGCAGATGGGCATCGAGCCCGACCGCCTGCGGTTGGAGTGGATCTCCGGCGCCGAGGCGCCGAAGTTGCAGCAGGTAGCCAGGGAGTTCACCGAACAGATTCGGGCGCTCGGCCCGCTGGGGCGTGTCCGGGATCGGATAGCGGCGCTGGATCCCGAGGTGCCGCTGCGGCACCCGGAGGCCGAATCTTGCACGTGTGAGGCGCCGGCTGCCCCCGAAGGGAGTGAGAACGGATGACCGAGAAACTGAAGTTCGCTTTCTACTGGGGCGCTTCGTGCGGCGGCTGTGAAGTAACGGTGCTGGACATCAACGAGAAGATCCTGGACGTGGCCGCCCTGGCCGACATCGTTCTCTGGCCGGTGGCGGTGGACGGCAAATACGCCGACGTCGAAGCCATGCCGGACGAGTCGATCGACGTCGCGTTCGTCAACGGCGCCGTGCGCAATGAGGATAACCTGCGGATGGCCCGTCTCTTGCGGCAGAAGGCGAAAACGGTTGTCGCCTTCGGGGCCTGCGCGATCATGGGGGGAATCCCGGGGCTGGCCAACTTCCACGATCGGGAGTCGATTTTCCAGCGGGTATACGCCGACAACGCCGTGAACCCCGAGGGCACCCGGCCCCAGACGCATACGGCGGTACCCGAGGGTGAACTGGAACTGCCTGCCTTCTACAACACCGTCTTCCCCCTGGCCGACGTCATTGCCGTCGATTACTTCGTGCCGGGTTGCCCGCCACTACCGGCAACGGTGGTGGCCGCCGTCCAGGCGATTGCCGTGGGGCAGTTGCCGCCAAAGGGCAGCATGATCGGCGGCGGGAACTCCACCGTTTGTCAGACTTGCGACCGGCGCAAAGAGGAGAAGAAGGTCCGGGAGTTCAAGCGGATTGCGTTCGTGACGCCGGAGCCTGAACGCTGCCTGCTCGAGCAGGGGCTGGTCTGCCTGGGATCGGTGACCCGGGACGGTTGCGGGGGGCTCTGTCTGAAGGCGAACATGCCCTGCCGCGGCTGCTTCGGAGCGCCGGGCGGGGTCGTCGACCAGGGGGCCCGCTTCCTCTCCGCTCTCTCCACCCTGGTGGACGCGGACGAACCGCGAGAGATCGACCAGATTCTGGCCGGGGTGGATGACCCCCTGGGCTACGCTTACCGGTTCAGCCTGCCCGGCTCGCTGCTGAAGCGCAAGGCGCAGCGGCAGGTAACCATAGAGGAGGTGGGCAAGCCGTGAGGAAGGTGACCATCGATCCCGTGACCCGGCTGGAGGGTCACGGGAAGGTTGAGATCTTCGTCAACGACGCCGGCGAGGTGGAAGCCGCCTACTTCCAGGTGCCTGAGCTGAGGGGCTTCGAGAAATTCTGCGAAGGGCGGCCCGTTGAAGAACTGCCGCGGATCACGCCGCGTATCTGCGGGGTCTGTCCCGGCGCCCATCATATCGCCTCCACCAAGGCGGTGGACGGCGTCTTCGGCGTCACGCCGCCACCCGCCGGGCGCAAGCTGCGGGAGCTCTTCTACATGGCCCACTTCATCCACTCGCACATTGCCCACTTCTACGCGTTGGCGGCGCCAGATTTCGTGCTGGGACCCGACTCCGATCCGGCCCTGCGAAACGTCCTCGGGGTCGTGGGCAAGGTCGGGCTGGAGGCGGGCGCGGAGGTGATCAAGCACCGGGCCTACGCCCAGGAGATTCAGTCGCTGCTCGCCGCCCGGGCGACCAACCCGGTCTGCGGCTTGCCCGGCGGCATGGCCCGTGGTTTGACGGAAGAGGAGCGGCAGTCGGTGGAGGCCAAAGCCGCCTCCACGGTGGAATTCGCCAAGTTCAGCCTGAAACTGTTCAAAGAAGCGGTGCTGGGCAATCCCGGCTATGTGGATCTGATTCGGAGCGAGCCCTACCAGCTACAGACGTACGACATGGCCCTGGTGGATGACCAGGGGAAGGTGACCTTCTATGACGGCGCCGTGAAGGTGACTGACCCGGCTGGTGAGCCGTTTGTGCGCTTCACGGGGCGTGAGTACCTGGATCACCTCGAAGAGCATGTGATGGACTGGACCTACCTGAAGTTCCCCGTGCTCAAGCGAGTCGGTTGGAAAGGACTCACGGAAGGCTCGGCGTCGGGCATCTACCGGGTGGGGCCGCTGGCTCGTCTGAACGTAGCGACTTGCATGGCAACGCCGGCCGCCCAGGAGGCGTATGAGGAGTTTACGGCGACCCTGGGCAAGCCCTGTACCGCCACCCTGGCGTTCCATTGGGCGCGCCTGATCGAACTGCTATACGCCGCCGAGCGGTTGCTGGAACTCGCCCGGGATCCGGCGATCACCAGCACGGAGATCCGCACGCTGCCAACCGCTGTGGTCGGCGAAGGCGTGGGCATCATCGAGGCGCCCCGGGGCACGCTGATCCACCATTACAAGACCGACAGCAAGGGCCTGGTGACCGGGGTGAACCTGGTCGTGGCGACCACCAACAACTACGGCGCGATCGATCTCTCCGTCGCCAAGGCGGCAAAAGGGCTGATCCACGGCGCCGAGATCAACCAGGGGGTGCTGAACCAGGTCGAGATGGCGATGCGGGCCTACGACCCGTGCTTCGGCTGTGCTACCCATGCCCTGCCCGGACAGATGCCGCTCACCGTGGTGGTGCGCAACGGCGCCGGCGTGGAACTGGGACGGGTCTCCCGCTAATTGGCAGCAACGCTGCAAATGATAAGGGTGATGCAAAGGCATCACCCTTTTCGCATTGGAGGAGCGTCGTTGATGAACGGGGGAAAGCGACTCTGCTTCGTTCTGCTGGGCTGCGTCACACTAGCTGCCTTGCTGCTCAGTGGGAACGTAGCCTCTGCCGAATCCAACGGTTCCTGGGTTGCCGCGGACCGGGAGCAGGCGCTGGAGCGCCTGTTCCTGCTTGAGGCCTATCCCCAGATCCAGGCAGGCGTAGCCGCTTCCTACGGCTATGACATCCCCTTCGACAGCGAGCGGGTCGTCAGCCTTCAGCAGGACAGTCGACCTCCGGAGATTCTGCGCGTGATCGTCGAGGTCCACACATTCACGGGGGCGCACAATGCCGTGGGGGTGGATCGGCTGGAGTTCAGGTGGCAGCCAGGCGGGCTACGTCTCAGAGGCGTGAAGCACAAGGCCTACCCGGACAGCTTCTAGGAGCCGGCGGCAGTCCGGACCAACCGGGTCGGGAATGTGCTACTTGATTGGCCCTATTTCCTTGTAGGCATCGCCGGGTCACGACCCTAGTCCGGAAGCGCCGTTGCGTGACGAATTCTATCCTGTTATAATCTGTATACAAGCTGTTGAGAATGATTCTCAACGAGATGAAGGAAGTGGACGGAAAGATGCTGAGTTCGTTCATCATGAACCTGCGCGAGGGCGTGGAGATGGCCCTGATCGTGGCCATCATTCTGGCCTATTTGGCCCGAACCGGCCTGCAGCAGTACTTCCGCCACGTCTGGGCCGGGGTAGGGCTGGCGCTGGCCGTCTGCATTGCCGCCGGCGCGATCCTGTTTCGGGTGCTGGGGGCGCACGAGGGCAGCCTGCAGATGATGATCGAGGGCTTCACCATGCTGGTGGCCGTCGGCGTTCTGACCACCATGATCTTCTGGATGCGCAGGGCCAGCGCCAACATTTCCCGAACCCTTCGGGAGAGGGTGGACGCCGCCGTCGCCGGCAACTCGATGTGGGCCATGCCGGTGCTGGCCTTCGTCTCGGTGCTGCGGGAAGGTGTGGAGTCCGTGCTGTTCACCATCGCCGCCGGCGAGTCATCCTCGCCCGGCAGTGCAGCCATTGGTGCTGTGCTGGGCCTCGCAGTCGCGGCGCTGTTCGGCGTGGCGATCTACCGGGGGGCACGCTTCCTGAACCTGAAGGCCTTCTTCCACTGGACGGCGGTCTTCCTGATTATTGTCTGCGCCGGCCTGCTCAGCGGGGCGATCCGTGAGTTCCACGAGCTAGGCTGGATTCCCCGGATTGTGAGTTACGTTTGGGACACCAGCGGGTGGCTCAGCGAGGACTCCCTGGGCGGCGGTATTCTTCGCTCCTTGCTGGGCTATGACTCGAGTCCCTCGCTGGCACAGGTGTTGGCCTATTGGAGTTATCTGGTCGTGGTATTGGGGCTATTCCTGCGACCCGTCCGCCTTGCCAAGAAGCCCGCTTTAGCGTAATCCTATCATCCTGACCGGAGGCGATCCCTTTGCCGAAAAAGAGCATGCGGGCCCTTGCTGGCCTGGCCCTGACCATGACCCTGATCCTGACCGCCTGTTCCAGCGGACCGCCCCTGCCCCCTGCCAAGAGCATGACCGCCACGGAACTTCGGCCCGAGTTCGCAGCGGCGGCGAAGTTGATCGACCAGATTAACAAGGAGGCCAAGGCGGGCGACATGAAGCAGGCCAGCGCCGACTTCCAGGAGTACCAGCAGCACGTCAACAACCTGCTGCCCGGGATCGTGGCGAAGGATCAGAAGCTGGCGGGCAAGCTGAACGACGCCACGGCCGAACTGGGGGCTGAGTTCAAGAAGGCCGCGCCCCGGAAGTCGGAAGTGGATGAGGAGTACGGCGTGATCATGCCCCTGCTGATCAAGGCAGCCCAGGAGACCGGCGTCAATTTGTCGGCCCCGACGGTGGGCTAAGCAGCCATAAGGTGAG
>JBLNEM010000006.1:0-4481 GCA_050262655.1 Mycobacterium leprae
GCTGCTCCATCTGGACCTTGGCCCGAGCCTTGAAGAAATCCAGCATGTCGTTCAGGGCCTTCAGGGCATCGACACCATCCGCCGGCTGGTAGCCCAGCAGGGCCTCGGAGCAGAGTTCGCCGATGTCCACGGTCAGGTTGTTCTCCACAATGGTCTGCACCACGCCCTGGGCGGCACGCCGCAGGGCGAACGGGTCCTGCGACCCGGTGGGAATCATGCCAATGCTGAAGTAGCCGGCCAGCGTATCCAGCTTATCGGTCAGGGCCGCCACAATGCCCGGACGGGTGCGGGGCAATTCGTCGCCGGCGCCGCGGGGCAGGTAATGCTCGTAGATCGCCCGCGCCACGGCCGGGTCGCCGCCTTCACGCAGCAGGTACTGCTGACCCATGTAGCCCTGAACCTCGGGGAACTCGAAGACCATGCGGGTGGCCAGGTCGGCCTTGCAGAGCCGGGCGGCATCAACCGCCTGCTCCTTCTCGCTCGGGCTCAGGTTGAGCAGGCCAGCCGCTTTGGCCGCCAGGGTCACCAGCCGCTCCACCCGCTCGTACTGCGTGCCCAGCTTCTCCTGGAAGACCGCCTGCTTCAGCTTCTGGTTGTACGAGGCCAGCGGATGCTTCCGGTCCTCGTCCCAGAAGAAGCGGGCGTCGGCCAGACGGGCTGCCAGCACCTTCTCGTTGCCGGCCCGAACGGTGTCGATAAAGTCACCGCCGCCGTTACGCACCGCAATGAAGTGCGGCAGCAGTTGGTGGGATTCGGCGCTCTCATAGACCGGGAAGTAGCGCTGGTTCTCCTTCATGGTGGTCACCAGCACTTCGGCCGGCACGTCCAGGAAGGCCGGATCGAAGGAGCCGGTAAAGGCAGTGGGATGCTCCACCAGCCAGGTGATCTCCTCCAGCAGTTCCTCGTCCTGGGCCACATAGCCGTGCACTCGGCGCGCTTCCAGCGTGATCTGCTGCCAGATCGCTGTCTTGCGCAGCTGCTGGTCAACCATGACGCCCTGGTTGTTCACCTTGGCGAAATAGTCATCGGCATCCGCCACGACCACGGGGCTCTTGCTGCCCAGCACCCGGTGACCCACGGTGGTGTTCCCGGTCGTAATGCCGTCTACATCGAAGGGCACCACCCGGTCACCCAGCATGGCCAGCAACCAGTGAATCGGCCGGGCGTAGCGGATGGAGCGATCGCCCCAGCGCATGGGCTTCGGCCACTGAATGGAGAGCACCAGGTCAGCCAGCAGCGGCGGCAGAATCTTGGCCACCGACTGCCCCTGCTCCAAGCGGCGGGCGTACAGGTACTCGCCGCCCTTCTCGTCCGCCTGAATCTCCAGGGCTTCGACCGGAATGCCCTGGCTCTGGGCGAACTTCTGGGCCGCCATGGTCGGCTTGCCTTCGGCGTCGAAGGCCACCTTCTTGGAGGGGCCTTTCTGCACACGTTCCACGTCCCGCTGCATCAGCGACAGGCTCCGGACGTTCAGCACCAGCCGGCGGGCCGTGCCAAACACGTCAACCAACTGATAATCCAGCCGGGCGTCGTCCAGGGCCTTGATAGCGTTGGCCTTCAACTGCTCCAGGGCCATTGCACAGAACCGCGACGGAATCTCTTCGGTGCCGATCTCCAGCACCAGGTTGCGGGTTTCAGCCATGGTTAGCGGCCCCCTTTCTTGGCGCCGAAGCGGGACTCCCAGGACGGGCGTTCCGCCACCGGCGTCAACAGCGGGTAGCCCATGCTTTCACGCTGCTCCAGCCAGGCCTTGGCCACCTGCCGGGCCATGTTGCGGATGCGCAGCATGTAGCCCTGCCGCTCGGCCACCGCAATGGCGCCCCGGGCGTCCAGCAGGTTGAAGGTATGGGAGCACTTCAGCACAAAATCGTAGGCCGGAATCACCAGTGGCGTCGGGAGCGCCAGCAGCCGCTTGGCCTCACTCTCGTATGAGTTGTACAGGTTGAACAGCAGCTCGATGTTGGAGTGCTCGAAGTTATAGGTCGAGTTCTCCCATTCGGAACGCTCGAAGAAGTCGCTGTACCGAACCGAGTCGTTGTACATGATGTCCCAGACGTTGTCGACGCCCTGAATGTAGGAGGCCAGGCGCTCCAACCCCAGGGTAATCTCCACCGCCACCGGCTTGCACTCGAAGCCACCCACCTGCTGGAAGTAGGTGAACTGGGTGATCTCCATGCCGTCGCACCAGACCTCCCAACCCAGGCCCCAGGCGCCCAGGGTCGGGGACTCCCAGTTGTCCTCCACGAAGCGGATATCGTGCTGCTTCGGGTCGATGCCGATCAACTCCAACATCTCCAGGTAAAGCTCCTGAATGTTGTCGGGGCTGGGTTTCATGATGATCTGATACTGATAGAAGTGCTGCATCCGGTTCGGATTCTTGGCGTAGCGGCCATCGGTCGGGCGCCGGCTGGGCTCCGCATAGGCCACGTTCCAGGGTTCCGGGCCCAGGCACCGGAGAAAGGTGTTCGGGTTGAAGGTGCCTGCGCCTTTCTCCACGTCGTACGGCATGGTGAGCAGGCAGCCCTTGCTGGCCCAGAACTGGTTGATGGTCAGGATCATCTCCTGCATGTTCATGAGGCGGATCCTCCTTTCGGGCCGAAAGACGAAAAGCTCCCGTCTCCGGCCAATGCGTAATTGGCCAGGGACGAGAGCTTGTATGTATGCTCCCGCGGTTCCACCCTGATTGGCGCCTCGGACAGCGCCCACCTTGAGTATGCACCTGTAGCTCCCGAGCGCCTTCCCGACCTCACACCCCGCTCCGCTTGCACCAAGTGCGGAACTCTCTGCAGAGGTAGCCTCGCCGGTACTTCTCTCGATCCTCGCTATAGCCAAGAGCGTAGCAAACGGGGATAGGGAAGTCAAGGGCATCAGGCAGCAGGGTTTCGTTTCCCGGCACCGAATTCCACTCTATTCTATGCACAAACTAGTGCACACGGTCGCCCCATGAACGGGCGGCCTGCCATCATTCTCACGCACGTTGGAGGGAACGGTTTTATGAAACGGGTGGTCAGCGTCAGCATCGGCTCGTCCAAGCGCGATCACGCGGTACAGACCGAGCTGCTGGGCGTTCCATTCACCATTGAGCGCCGAGGTACCGACGGCGACCTGGACAGGGCCATCGCGGTGTTACATGAGCTGGACGGACAGGTGGACGCGATCGGCCTCGGTGGACTCGATGTGTTCCTGTATGTCGGCAAGAAGCGCTACACCATCGGGGACGGCCTGAAGATGCTGGAGGCGGTAAAGGTTACGCCGGCAGTCGACGGCAGTGGGATCAAGAACACGCTGGAGCGCCGGGTGATCCAGCAGTTGGGCCGGACCGGGGACCTGCTCCGTCCTGGCAGCAAGGTTCTGCTGGTCAGTGCCCTGGACCGGTTCGGCATGGCCGAGGCCCTGGTCGATCTGGGCTGCGACGTCGTCTTCGGCGACCTGATCTTCGCCATGGGCATGGATTACCCGATCAAGAGCCTGGCGGAACTGGAGATGCTGGCCGACCGCTACAAGAGCCGCTTCGAGAAGATGCCGCTCTCCATGCTTTACCCGACTGGCAAGGCGCAGGAAGAGGCCCCGATCGAGCGGCATCCGCAGTACTACCACGACGCCGACGTGATCTGCGGTGACTTCCTGCTGATCAAGAAGTACATGCCGGCGGACCTGACCGGCAAGACGGTCATCACCAACACCACCACCACCGCCGATGTGGAGGCGCTACGGGCCCGGGGCGTCGCCACCCTTGTCACCACCACGCCGGTGTTGAACGGTCGCAGCTTCGGCACCAACGTACTGGAGGCGGCTCTGGTCGCACTCTCCGGCAAGAAGAGCCTGGAACCAACCGAATATGAAGCGCTCATCGACCAGTTGGGTCTACAGCCCAACGTGCGGGCCCTCTAACTCTCATCATCACACTCCGGGAGGCTCTCCCCATGGCAACGCACCAGGAAATGCACGACAGCCTGCTCAACTTCCAGCAGCTCCACAACGAGAATGCCCCGCTTCAGAAGATGAACAAGGACTGGAACCGGACCATGCTGGTTCAGACCACCGACACCAACGACCTGTTCACCATCGACCTCCAGAACGGCGTGGTGACCATCGCCGAGGGCGCCCCGCTAGCGTATCAGATGGCGCTGATCGCCGACAGCGAGACGCTCTGCAACCTGTTCTTCGGCGAGATCGGGCCGACCCAGCCTTATATGGATGGCACCTTGAAGGTGAAGGGGACCGAGGAAGATGTGCTCCGGCTGGACTTCGTGACCGCCATGATCTGGGGTGAATAACCCATGGATCAATTCAAGAAGGTCCTCGGCCTCTCCACGATAGTCTCCACCTCGGCCGGTCTCACGCTAGCGGCCTGCACCTTCGTAGCCGCGGCACAGATGGCCAGCTACATGGCAGGCGATTCGGCCTGGCTGGCGGTGTTGATCGCCGGCCTCCTCTGCCTTCTGGCCGCCGCCGGTTTCTCTGAACTGAACGGCATGATG
>JBLNEM010000007.1:0-13984 GCA_050262655.1 Mycobacterium leprae
TGCGGTGGGATGATTGGGCCCCCTCCAAAAGGATGACAAGACCCCCTACGAAAAATTTACGCCACCTCGATGTTTAGTAGCAGGAATTCTCGTCGGCAGAGCTAATTTATTCTATCGGACATAGTAAGTTCGGGGAATAACCGGGCGAAAGATGGAAATCCGAGGGGGAAACCCTTTTGGAAAGGTCCTTTTTATTAGTCCCGCTAGATAAAGGAGGGTCTCTGTGGGAGGCACGATTGTAACCGGCAACGGCGACTTGATCAAACAACTGAACCGCTCGCTGGTGCTGGATCTCATCCGCCGACAGGGCCCGATCTCGCGGGCCGAAGTAAAGCGGATCACCGGACTGAACTTTACCACGGTGACCAACGCGGTGAATGACCTGGTCGAAGCCGGCTTTGTCCATGAGGCAGGGTTAGGTACGTCCAGCGGTGGGCGCAAACCGCTGCTTCTGCAGTTGAACCCCACTTCCCGCTATGTCCTGGGCTGTGAGCTGCAGTCGACCGAACTGGTCGTAGGGCTGTTCGATCTGACCGGCAACCTGGTAGCCCGGGCGGATTTGCTCAAGGAACCCGCCACCTCGCCGGAAACGGTGGTGGAACGGGTGGTGCTTGGAATCCGGCAGGTGCTGGCCGAAGGGCGGGTGCCGCTAGAGCGGGTGGAGGGGCTGGGTGTCGCAGCGCCAGGCCCGTTGAACTACGAAACAGGCGTCATGCTCACCCCCCCGAACATGCTGGGATGGCACGACGTACCGTTGCGGGACATGTTGGCGAAAGCCACCGGCCTTCCCGTTTACGTGGAGAAGGACGGTAACGCCGCAGCACTGGGCGAAGTTTGGTTTGGCGCCGGGCAAGAAGTCCGGAACCTCATCTACATCATCGTCGATGCAGGGATTGGCGCCGGTATCATGACTGATGGACACCTCTACCGTGGCAGTGCCAGTGGCGCCGGTGAGTTAGGGCATACGACCATCGACCTGGATGGGCCCCGCTGCAGCTGCGGCAACTACGGTTGTTTGGAAGCGATTGCGTCTGGATTCGCCCTGGGGCGGAAGGCCGGTGAGGCCATACGCCGGGGGGTTGCCAGCAAGCTGGCCGATAACCCTGAGATCGGTGTGGCGCAGATTCTGGCAGCCGCCGAAGAAGGGGACAAGCTGGCAGTGGATCTGCTGGACGAATGTGGTCGGACCCTGGGCATCGCTGTGGCCAACCTCGTGAACATGTACAATCCAGAACTGATTGTGCTGGGCGGGCGCTTGGCGCTGCACAGCCCCGTGATGCTCGAGCGAGCCCGTGAATTGGGCGTCGCCAGAGCCTTCTCGGTTCTTTCCAAGGAAGTGCGGATCGTGCCGGCGCAGCTGGGAGATAAGTTCCTCCTGGCGGGGGCAGCAGCCCTGGTGCTGGCTCAGCTTTTCCGGGGACCGGTGGAGGCGGCGGGTTAATTCGACCGGTCTCTTCATTAACGATGCTAACTTTGGCCCCACTTATTATAAGTTCCCTATCACAGAGGAGGCTCACATGGGTATGCAGTGGCGTAAGGTTGCAGCAGCTACCATGGCCGTCGCTCTCTCCGCTTCGCTGCTCGCCGGTTGCGGCAGCACCAAGACGGACACCAAGAGCACGGACGCGGCTAAGCCCGCGGAGAAGGTCACGCTTCAGTTCTGGGCTCACTGGTCTTCCGAGCAGCGCCGTCCAACGATCGACAAGATCATCAAGACTTGGAACGATGCGCATCCCGATATCCAGGTTGTCTACACCCCGGTGCCGTTTGACCAGATCATCACCAAGACTCTGGCCGGCGTAGCCGCCCAGAATCCGCCCGATGTCGTCGTCATCGACGCCTTCACCACCCAGCAGCGTGCTTCGAAGAAGCAGGTGACCGACCTGTCCCAGTTCGGCGCCGATTCCCTGAAGGATCAGTACTTCGCCGGCCCGTTCTCGGGCACCCAGTACAACGGCAAGACCTATGCTCTGCCGTTCGTGACTGACACCCGTCTGCTGTTCTACAACAAGGCTGCTTTCAAGGAAGTTGGCCTCGACCCCAACAACCCGCCCAAGACCTGGGATGACCTCTCGAAGTATGCCGACAAGCTCGACAAGAAGAACGGCGACAAGCTGGTCCGCGTTGGCTTCCACCCGCTGCAGGGCGGCGGCCTGGACCTGTGGGATCAGAACGCCAAGGCTAACTTCTGGAACGCTGACAAGACTCAGCCGACCATCAACTCCGCCGAGAACATCAAGGTTCTCGACTGGATCAAGGGCTGGAACGACCGTTACGGTCAGGCTGCCTGGCAGGCCTTCAAGGGCACCTTCCAGGGTGGCGCCAACGACCCGTTCATCACCGGTCAGGTCGCCATGGAAGTTAACGTCGGTACCTTCGCTGCTCAGATCAAGAAGTACAAGCCCGACATGGAGTACGGCATGGTCGCCATCCCGACTCCCGACGGCCAGCAGCATAATCGTGCCAGCTACTCCGGCGGCTTCAGCATCGAAGTGCCGGCCGGCGTGAAGAACGCCAAGCAGGCTTACGAGTTCGCCAAGTACCTGTCCACCCAGGCCGTCTCGACTTGGGCCACTGAGCAGATCGACATGCCCGCCTTCAAGGCTGCGGCTGCCGGCATCAATGACCCGACCTTCAAGGCGATGGCCGACAACATGGCCAACACCTCCTTCGAGCTCCGCCCGCTGGGCGCTCCGGACTGGGGCTCTGCCCTCAACAAGGCTCAGGACGACGTGATGGCTGGCAAGGCCACCTCGAAGGCCGCCCTGGACCAGGCTCAGGCCGACGTCCTGAAGATGCTCCAGGACAACAAGGGCAAATAACGTATCGCTCACCGTTGCGACGCCCCGGGCGAATCCGCCCGGGGCGTCCACGCTAGAGTACTCAATAGCCCCACAGAGGAGGTGGCTTCATGGCCAGAGGCACCAAACCGAAGAGCAGGTTGGCACGGTATGAAGCAATCTGGGGACTCCTGTTCATCACGCCGTGGCTGATCGGTTTCTTGGTCTTCGTTGCTGGCCCGATGCTCTTTTCGCTCTACACGAGCTTCACCAACTACGACATCACATCCACCTTCGACTGGGTGGGTTTGCACAACTACACGAAACTACTCTTCGACGACAAGCTTTTCTGGATCTCCCTGGGTAACACGGTCTATTACGCAGTCTTCGCCGTTCCCATCGGCATTGCCGTTGGCGTCGGTTCGGCCGTGCTGCTGAACATGGATATCCCCGGGCAGAAATTGTTCCGTACTACTTTCTACCTGCCCCGGCTGCTGACCGGCGTCTCGGTGCTGCTGCTGTGGATGTGGATCTTCAATCCGCAGGTCGGCCCGATTAACGTTGCACTGCGCGCTATTGGCGTCCATAATCCGCCGCTCTGGTTTGGCGATTCGGCCTGGACGAAGCCCGCCCTTATTATTATGAGTGCCTGGGGATCCACCGGTGGCATGCTGGTCTATCTGGCCGGCCTGCAGGGGATCCCGCGCCACCTTTATGAGGCGGCTGAAATCGACGGTGCTACCCCCTGGCGCCAGTTCTGGAAGATCACCCTGCCGCTCCTTTCGCCGACGATCTTCTTCAAGTTGGTCACCGGCATCAGCGGCGCCATGCAGTACTGGTCTTCTGCCCTGATCGTGGCAGACGGCCAGGGCGGACCTTCTTACTCCACCCTCTTCTACGGTCTGCGCATTTATAAGGTTGCGTTCACCGAGATGCGGATGGGCTACGCCGCCGCCATGGCCTGGATCCTCCTGGTCATTACACTGATTTTCACCGCCGTCCAGTTCTGGGTCTCCAACAAGTGGGTCTATTACGAAGGAGACAGGAGGTAGGGCACCATGGCCACAGTATCGTTCACCAAGGATGACCAGGAGCTGATTCGGTCACGCCGGCGCAAGACCCTGGTGACCTGGTTTTGGAAAGGGCTAGTCGTCCTGATCCTGACCGCGATCTCCTGCTTCATCGTCTTCCCGGCGCTCTGGATGATCTCCACCTCGCTGAAGCCGAACAGCCAGGTGATGGTTGACCCGCCGGTCTGGATTCCGCACCCGCTCGTATGGTATAACTATGTGAAGGCTTGGACGGTTGTACCATTTACTCGGTATACTATTAATACGGCCCTCTATGCGTTCAGTGTGGTCATCGGCACGGTGCTGTCGAACTCCATGGCGGCCTATGGCTTTGCTCGCCTGAAGTTCCCGCTGAAGAACTTCTTCTTCACCCTGCTGCTCTCCACCATGATGATTCCGGGCATGGTCACCATGATTCCGCAGTACGTGCTGTACGCCAAGCTGCACTGGATCGGCACTTACCTGCCGCTGATCGTGCCATCGTTCTTTGCCAGCGCCTTCTTCACGTTCATGCTGCGGCAGTTCTTCATGGGCCTGCCGGAGGAACTGTTCGAGGCGGCTCGCATCGACGGCGCCAACGAGATCTGGATCTGGTGGCGCATTGCGATTCCGCTCTCCAAGGCGGCTCTGGCCACCGTGGCGATCTGGACCTTCGAAGGTGCGTGGGACGACTATGTTGGCCCTGTGCTGTATCTGACCAACGAAAAGCTGTACACGCTGCAGATCGGCCTGGCCCTGTTCCGCAGCCAGACCGACATCTACTGGCAGTACATCATGGCTGCCTCCATCATCATCATGATCCCGATCATTGTCCTGTATGTGGTCTTCCAGGATTACTTCGTGGAAGGCGCTGCGCTCAGTGGCATCAAGGGCTAAGGAGGAGATCCCTGTGGCTCCTGCGTTCAAGGGTTACCTCCTGGGCATCGACATTGGTGGCACGAAGTTGGCAGCCGGCGTGGTCAGTCTGACCGGCGAGATCCTGTCACAGGATCGGGTGCCGACGCAGGCGCAGGAGGGACCCGGCCCGGTCATCGACCGGCTTGTGGTCCTCTGCCGGCAGGTAATCGCCGCTTCCGGCGTGGATCCAGCGGCGATTCAGGAGGCCGGTGTGGGTTGCGGCGGGCCGCTTGATCCGCATACCGGCGTGATCATGGAACCGCCCAACCTGCCGGGGTGGGTCGATGTGCCGCTGGTCGATAAGCTGCAGGCCGCTCTGGGCATGCCGGTTTACCTGGACAACGACGCCAACGCTGCCGCTTTGGGCGAGCATCGCTTCGGCGCCGGACGCGGCGTGGCGAACATGGTCTACCTGACCGTCTCCACCGGCATTGGCGGCGGCGTGATCGTGGGCGGGCGCCTGTACCAGGGTGAAAACGGCAACGCCGGCGAGATCGGTCACATGACGGTGGACTATAACGGTCGTCCGTGCAACTGCGGAGGCCGCGGCTGCCTCGAAGCGTATGCTTCCGGGACCAGCATCGCCGCCCGGGCCCGGGAGGCTATCGAAGCCGGTGAGCCGTCGGCCATGCTGGAACTGGCCGGGTCGGTGGATCGGATCACAGCCGAGACACTGGACTCAGCGATGCAGAATGGCGATGCCCTGGCGAACCGAATTTGGGATGAGACCCTGACCATCCTGGGGGCCGGCATCGCCAACGTCGTCCACATCTTCAACCCGCGGCGAGTGGTGCTCGGTGGCGGCATTACCAACTTCGGCGATCGCCTCTTTGACCCCGTGCGGCGGATCGCCCTGGGGCGGGTCATGGCGCCGATCGCCGGTGTCGTCGAGATCGTCCCGGCTCAACTGGGCGGTCTGGTGGGCGTGCTGGGCGCCGCTGCTGTCGCGATGGAGCGTCTGGGGCTGTAAAATTGTCCGGAAATCAGCCGTAGCGTTTTGCTGCGGCTGATTTTGTGCGTCCGGGCAGGGAGTGTGGCACGATTGGCCCGTCCCCTCAGCTTACTCGGGTTGAACAGAACCTGGAAAGCGTATAGAATATAGGTAGATGTAGATTTTTGCCAAACATGGGGACGGACTAATGTGAAAAGATCAGCATCCAGCACCGCAGCAGGCATTGCCTTTCTCTACCTGATCATCGGCGTCGTCTGGGTGTTCTACTCGGATGGCCTGGTGGCCAGCGTACTCCATGACCCGCAGGTATTGACGAAAGCCCAGAGCTACAAAGGCTGGGCTTTTGTGGTTATTTCCAGCCTTCTGCTCTTCGGCTTGCTGCGGAAGATCCTGAAGGGCCGGCAGGCGGTGGCAGCGGCACTGCAAAAGGGGCGGGAGGCTGCGCTGTTTGCGGTCGAAGCTAGCCGCATTCTCGCTGGTGTCACGGGCGATCCTGTTGATGCACTGGTCGATATTGCGCGGGCGGCGGTGCCCGCGTTCGCCGACTGGTGTGTCGTCGACCTCCTGGGTGAAGACGGGATCAAGCGCCGGGTGGCGGTCATTCATTCCGACCCCCACCGCCATGCTGAAGCCGACCAGTTTCGGGAGATCGACTTACAGGCACCGCACCGGGTGGCCACGATCAAGCGCCTGTTGGCGGCTGGCCAGCCGTCTCTTTATGAGCACCTTGATCGGTTGGTGCGCGAGGCCCCGGATGTGACGGAGCAGGAGTTACGCCTGATTCGGGCGGTAGGCATTTGTGCCGGTCTTGCCGTCCCCGTCGGCAGCGACGGGAACTGGTTCGCCGTCTTCAGCTTTTACATGGCGGAATCGGGCCGCTCCTTTAGCACCGCACAACTGAACGTCGCCCGCGACCTGGGTACACGGGTGGGCGTGGCGCTGCACCGTGGACTGCAAAGCGCACAATTGCGGGGACTGGCCGACGCCTCTCTGGCCATTCATGGAACCAGAAATCTGGCCGAGACCCTTCAGGTGATCACCACCCAGGCCCGGCAGATCATCGGGGTCCACCTGGCCGGGGCCGAGCTGATCACGCCCGAAGGACGCATTGCCGCAGGGGCAATGGACTGCAGCGAGAAATACGCGCCCTATCGGGCGTACCACCGGTCACACATGGAGGGCGGCATTCTGCGCTGGATGCTGGAGCAGCAGGTAGTGGTGCGGTTAGCCGAGAGCGAGGTGACCAGCCACCCGGCGTTCGCCGGTTTTGGCGGCTCGACCGGCCATCCCCCGCTCAGGGGGCTGCTGGCGATCCCCATGGTGGGACGGGACGGCCAACCGCTGGGTATCATCCAACTATCGGACAAGTATGAGGGCGAGTTCACCGCCACGGACGAAGACATTCTCCAGCAGCTGGCCCGCATGGGGGCCCTGGCCCTGGAGAACAACCGGCTCTACTTGGAGGCAAGGGGGACCGAAGCTGCCCTGCGTGAACAGGGCCGGCTTTACCGGTTGATTGCGGACAACTCTACCGACGTGATCATCCTGTTGGGAGCCGACAAGCGTTTCCAGTACATCAGCCCCTCCTGCAGGGCCGTCCTGGGCTTTACCGCACCGGAGATGATGGCGATGAACAAGGAGGGGGTGGCGGCCAAACTGCACCCCGACGATCGGGAGCAGGTGCGACAGGCTTTCCGGGCGGCCCTCAAGCAGGAGGAATGCGTCACCTTTACCTATCGCTTCTATCGCCCCGACGGCGCGTATGTCTGGATGGAAGCGGCGGCGGGTCTGATTGTTGACGAGCAAGCCGTACCGCAGTTGCGGATTGCCACCCGGGATATCACCGAGCGGAAGCGATTCGAGGAACAACTGGCCTTCCAGGCGTTCCACGATCCCATGACCGGTCTGCCCAATCGGAGCCTGTTTGTGGACCGGCTGGAACAGTCCCTCGTTCGCAGTCGAACCCGCCAGGAGCCGCTGGCCGTCTTCTTCCTGGATCTGGACGGGTTCAAGGCGGTGAACGACAGCCTGGGCCATCAGGTCGGTGACCAGCTGCTCGCCGCCATCGGCGACCGGCTCCGCTCCTGTGTCCGGCCACAAGATACGGTCGCCCGCCTGCATGGCGATGAGTTCACGATTCTCCTGGAGTCAGTCCGGGGGGAGTCGGGCGCCCTTCAGACGGCGGAAAGTATCCAGCAAGCCTTTCAGCAGCCCTTCACCGTAGTCGGCCACGAAGTCTTTGTGGGTGCAAGCATGGGTATTGCGTTCGCAGCGCCCGGTCGCTATGCCAACTCCGCGGCAGTGCTGCGCGACGCCGACATGGCGATGTACCGGGCCAAGAGCCGGGGACGCAGCAGTTACGAGCTATATGATCCCAGCATGAATCAGGACACCCTGGAGATCCTGGAGTTGGAGATCGATCTGCGCCGCGCATTGGAGCGCACTGAACTTCGGGTGTACTACCAACCGATCGTCGAGATGGAGTCCGGACGAATGGCCGGCATGGAGGCGCTGGTGCGTTGGCAGCACCCGCGTAAGGGGCTCATCGGGCCGGGGCTGTTCATCCCCCTCGCCGAGGAGACGGGCCTGGTGGTACAACTGGACCTTTGGGTCCTGAAAGAGGCCTGCGGCCAGCTGAAGGCCTGGCAGGCGGAACATGGCCTTGACCCGTCGGTCTATGTCAGTGTCAATCTGTCGGCCCGTCAGTTCCAACAGGCGGATCTGGTGGCGGAGATTCTTCAGGTGCTGGATGAGAGCGGGCTTGAACCGGGTTCGCTCCAATTGGAGATCACGGAGAGCGCCCTCATGCAGGACACGGAGGGCGGCGCCAGGCTGCTGAAAGAGCTGAAGCAGGCCGGCATCCGGTTGGCTTTGGACGACTTCGGTACCGGGTACTGCTCACTCAGTTACCTGCAGCGGTTCCCGGTGGACACCCTCAAAATCGACCGTTCGTTTGTAAATGGCCCGGGCCACGCCCCGGCGGATGAGGCGATCTTGCGGGCCATCATGGCCGTAGGCAAGGCGTTGAACCTGACGGTGACAGCCGAAGGTGTGGAGACGCCGGAACAGGCATTACAGCTTCGTTCACTGGGTTGTGATCTGGGCCAGGGCTTTCTCTGGTCCCAGCCTGTGCCCGATGGGCTCCTGGCCGAACGTTTTCTCCCAACCCGTAAAGAAGCCGCTTGCGACTAGCAAGCGGCTTCTTCTTTGCGATGGCGGAGAGACTAGAGCGTGGGCGCTGGAGGCCGGAGAATGGCTCAAACAACCGAAAGGTTAGGAGGCGGCGACGCTTGTCCACCATTAGGACGGACCCCTGGCAGGGGTTTGACGGAGCGAACCTGGGCTATGTCCATCAACTTTACGAGCAATACTTGAAGAACCCCTTGGCCGTAGATGCCGAATTCAGGAGCCTGTTCGAACGATGGGGAGCGCCCCCGCAGTTCGAAGCGGCGGCACCGGACCTCGGGTTGCGGACCCAGCCGGCTGTCACCGTAACCGGGGACGCGACGGAGGCGATGGCTAAGGCAGTGGCGGCAGTCGAACTGGCCGAGCGAATCCGCCTGAACGGCCATCTGATCTCTCGGATCAACAGCTTCGTCGATTCGCCCGAGACCAGTCTCCACTTGTTCGAACCCGCCGCATACGGACTGACCGATGCAGACCTGCGGGTCATTCCGGCCCGAGTGGTCTGGCCTGAAGCCCCCGGACAGTTGGCAACTGCGGCCGACGTGATCAACCACCTGATGACGGTCTACACTGGCTCCACCGCCTACCAGTTCATGCACATTCCTAATATTCCTGAACGGAACTGGTTGAGTCACCGGGTGGAGGCCGGGGCCGCCCGTCCGATCGATGACGAAGAACGGCGTCGCCTGCTTCGGGAGCTGACCGAGGTGGAGGAGTTTGAACGCTACCTGCATCGGACCTTTGCCGGTCAGAAGCGCTTCTCGGTGGAGGGGCTCGAAACGGTGGTGCCGATGCTCACTTCCCTCATTCACCAGGCCGCTAACGACGGGACCCAGCATGTGCTGATCGGCATGGCCCACCGGGGACGCCTGAGCGTGCTGGCCCATGTGTTGGGCAAGCCCTACGCCAAGATCTTCTCGGAGTTCCACCACGCCCCCAACAAGGAACTGGTGCCCTCGGAAGGCTCGATGGGGGTTACCTATGGCTGGACCGGTGATGTGAAATACCACCTGGGTGCGCATCGGGAGCCCGGCCCTCACGATACGACCCGGGTGCGGGTGACACTGGCGCACAACCCCAGCCATCTGGAGTTCGTCGGGGCGGTGGTCGAGGGCTATACTCGGGCGGCGCAGGAAGAGCGGCAGGTCTCCGGGTCGCCGCTTCAGCAGACCGGCAGGGCGCTCTGTATCTCCCTGCACGGGGATGCGGCCTTCCCCGGTGAAGGCATTGTGGCTGAGACGATCAACCTGAGCAAACTGCGGGGCTACCGGGTTGGCGGCACGATTCACATCATCACCAACAACCAGATCGGCTTCACCACCGACAGTGCGGACTCCCGATCGACCCGCTATGCCAGCGGCGTGGCCAGAGGCTTTGAACTGCCGATCGTGCATGTCAACGCCGACGACCCCGAGGCCTGTCTACAGGCTATCCATCTGGCGTACGCGTACCGGCAGGAGTTTCACAAGGACTTCCTGATCGACCTGATCGGCTATCGCCGCCACGGCCACAACGAGACGGATGACCCGATCGTGACCCAGCCCCTGCTGTATGCCAAGGTGGCCAAGCATCCGGGCGTCAGGTCGCTGTACGCAGGGCGCCTGGCGGAGACCGGGGCGGTCGATGCAGAAGCAGCCGCCGCGATGAGCCGCAGCGCGTTGGAGCGTCTGCAGCAGGCCTACGATCAGATGAAGGAGGAGGGCACCGAACCGGACGCACCGCAGCAGCTAGACTGGGGCGACGACGAAATCGGCGGCAACACCGCCGTCTCGGAGGCGCACTTGACCGAGTACAACCGACAGCTGCTCCAGTGGCCGGCCGAGTTCAAGGTCTACCCCAAGCTGGCCAAAATCCTGGAGCGGCGGTATGAGGCCCTGACGGCAGGAATCGACTGGGCACATGCCGAGACGCTGGCGTTCGCCTCCATCCTGGCCGAGGGTACGCCCATTCGCATGACGGGCCAGGACGTGGAGCGTGGCACCTTTGCCCACCGCCATCTCGTGCTCCATGATGCCGAAAGTGGCAAGGCATTCACGCCGCTGCAGCACTTCCCGGCCGCTCGCGCCTCCTTCGCGGTGTACAACAGCCCATTGTCGGAGACGGCCGTGCTGGGCTTCGAGTACGGCTACGATGTGCTCGCGAAAGAGAGCCTGGTCCTCTGGGAGGCGCAGTTTGGCGACTTTGCCAACGTGGCACAGGTGATGATCGACCAGTTCCTGGCGGCCGGGAGCGCCAAGTGGGGACAACGGTCCAACCTCGTCCTTCTGCTGCCGCACGGGTATGAGGGGCAAGGGCCGGAGCACTCCAGCGCCCGGCTCGAGCGTTTCCTGCAGCTCTCGGCCGAGCATAACTGGACGGTGGCCAACGTGACCCGATCGGCCCAGTACTTCCACCTGCTGCGGTGGCAGGCGTCGCGGGTGGGCACTGCGGGCTCTCGGCCGCTCATTCTGATGACGCCGAAGAGTCTGCTGCGCAACCCGCGGGCCGCCTCGCCGCTGGCGGACTTTGGCGAGGGCGGCTTCCGGCCAGTGATGGAGCTCTCCCGGGCCACAGGCGAGGCAGAGCGGCTTGTCCTCTCAGCCGGCAAGATCGGCATTGACCTGGAGGCCGAGCGAGAGTCCATGGGCGAGGACGGGCGAGTTCATCTGGTGCGGGTGGAGCAGCTTTATCCCTTCCCGGAGCGCTCCCTGCGCGGACTGATCACGGGCAGTGCGAAGCTGCGGGAGATCGTTTGGGTGCAAGAGGAGCCCCGCAACATGGGGGCCTGGGGTTACATGGAGCCACGGCTGCGGGAACTGACCGAGCTGCCGGTACGCTACATCGGGCGGCCGGAGCGCTCCAGCCCGGCGGAAGGGTCGCCGGACGCGCACAAGGCCGAACAGCAGCGGATTCTACGGAGCGCATTGCACCTGGGCTAAGCCAAAAGTTTGAGGCAGGAGGTCGCAGCTGTGATAGAAGTACGGGTACCCCAACTGGCGGAGTCGATCACGGAAGGCACAATTCTGCGCTGGGCCAAGGCTGAAGGCGATCGGGTCCGCCCGGGTGATGTGCTGATCGAACTGGAGACCGACAAGGTGAACATGGAGGTGACCGCCGAGCAGGAAGGCGTACTGGCGAAGATCCTCCGGGGGCCGGGCGAGACGGTGCAGGTCGGCGGGGTGATTGCCACGCTGGACGAGGAGGGCGCCGCCGCAGTCCCGGCGGGTCCGGCCGCAGAGGCGCCGGTAGCCGCTCCGGTCGATGTTCAGCCCGTGGTCCACGTGCCGACAGCCGGTCAGGAGGCGCCTGCAGTGCGGGCAGCTACGCCGGCTGCAAGGCGCTGGGCAAGGGAGAACAATGTGGACCTGTCGGCGGTTCAGGGTCGAGATCCATTTGGGCGGGTTTCGGCTGGAGACCTGCGAGGGGCAGCGCCCGAAGCACCGACCCCAGCGCCCGCTGCGGTGCCGGCCCCGGTCGCCACGCCGGCGCCGGTGGGTGAGAAGCCGGTAGAGCGGGTGCGGATGACCAGGCGCCGCCAGACCATTGCCGAGCGGCTGGTTGCCGCTCAGCATAACGCGGCGATGCTGACCACCTTCAACGAGGTCGATATGACCGCCATTCTGGACGTCCGCAAACGCCGGCAGGAGCGGTTCGTGAAGCAGTTCAACGTGAAGTTGGGCTTCATGTCCTTCTTCACCAAGGCGGTGATCGGCGGACTGAAGGCCTATCCGCTGCTGAACGCGGAGATTCAGGGCACCGAGATCCTGCTCAAGAAGTACTACGATATCGGCGTTGCGGTCTCCACGCCGGAGGGCCTGGTGGTACCCGTAGTGCGGGACGCCGACCGGCTGAGCTTCGGCGAACTGGAGGCCGAGATCGCTCGCCTGGCCACCACGGCCAGGGATGGCCAACTCAAGATCGCTGACCTGATGGGCGGCACGTTCACCATCACGAACGGCGGTATTTTCGGCTCCATGCTGTCGACGCCGATCCTGAACCCGCCGCAGGTAGGGATTCTGGGGATGCATAAGATCATGCTGCGGCCGGTTTCGATCGACGAAACCCGCATGGAGAACCGGCCGATGATGTATATCGCCCTTTCGTACGATCATCGGATCGTGGACGGTCGGGAGGCGGTCAGCTTCCTGGTGAAGGTGAAGGAACTGCTGGAGGATCCGGAGGCGCTGATGCTGGAGGGCTAGGCGGAAACCAAACCATCAGACAGGTCGTCCAAGGGTCAGAGGAGTGATACGGATGAAGCGTATCGTGCTTGCTCTGGCCCTTGTGCTGCTCGTTGGGTGCGGCCGTCCGGCTGCCCAGCCAGTGGTGGCGCCGCCAGTTCCGGCCACTGAGTCGACGCCAATTGCGGCCACTGCGGAAGCTGCGCCGTCACCAGCGGCCCCCAAGATGGTGGGACCGAACGACCCGCTGTGGAGGGTGATCAGGGCCAGCCGTTATACGGCCACGTTGCATAGTTCGACCCAAACTGCGGCTCAGTTTTACCTTTATGCCGCCGACGAGCGGGTCGATGTGGTGGGTGATCCGTCGTGTATGGCCAACACCGGCGACACGGTCCGAATGGGACATTACGCCGTCTATCTGGCCACGTCGGACAGCCTGATGCAGAAGCGCCAGGACGTCTCGCCGTACCCCGAGATGCTGCTCCAGTTCAATGATCAGCGGTCGTACTTGCAGGTAGTGCCGGGCCGCTCCTCCGGTCACCCTGATTTGCTGGTGCTTTGGCAGTATGGGTCGTGTTCCATGGAGCGGACGGCGGTGCTGGCCCTGAGCCAGGACGGGAAAAATCTTGTGCACTACCGCTTCAAACGAGCGGACGGCCTCGTCTGGCCGACAGTCGCCAGCAGGGGGCTGGAGCAGCCCGCCCCGGGGCAACTGCGTACTACCGACTACAACAACGCTACCGGGGAGACCACTGTCACTACGTGGGAAGTGCGGGAGGGCGAGGCGCTGCTGGAAGCGGTGCAGACCGAGACCAAACGTCTATAGCGGCAGGCAGTCAGCAACCACTGCTGACTGCCGCTCTTTTCTATGTAACCATCTTGCCTTTCACCGGGATCAAAGATAGTATATTAGATGGTCATCAAATATGCCGACGAGCA
>JBLNEM010000008.1:0-5619 GCA_050262655.1 Mycobacterium leprae
AGTCCACCCACGAAGGGGTTAGCACATGCCCACCACCAACCTCGCCCAACACCTACAACAGCTACAGCGCACCATCCCCGTCAGCCAGCGGCAGGCCCAGCGCCTGGCAGGGCTGCACGACAAGCTGCAGCAGCAGCGCTGCATCATCGCCTTCTGCGGCCACTTCTCCGCCGGCAAGTCCACGCTCATCAACCAGCTCGCCGGCAGCCCGGTGCTCCCCGCCAGCCCGGTCCCCACCAGCGCCAATCAGGTCCTGATCCACCACGGCCAGCGGGCGGCCTTGATCCGCCGGCTTGACGGCGCCGAGGTTCGGCTCGACCCCTTCGACCCCGATGCCCTCGCCCGGCTCTGCGCCGACGGCGACGTGGCCTCCGTGACGATTCAGCATCCCCTGGCCCATGTGCCGGAGGGCCTCTGGCTGATGGATACCCCCGGGATCGACTCCACCGACGAGGCGCACCGGATCGTGACCGAGTCGGCCCTCTACCAGGCCGATGCGGTTTTCTACGTGATGGACTACAACCACGTGCAGTCGGCCGCCAACCTGCAGTTCGCCCGGGCGGTGGCCGAGTGGGGGAAGCCGCTCTATCTGGTGGTCAATCAGATCGACAAGCATGTGGAACTGGAACTGCCTTTCGCCACGTTTCGCCGCTCGGTCGCCGATGCATTCGCCGCCTGGGACGTGCAGCCGGCAGGGCTCTTCTTCATCAGCCTGCGGGAGCCGGCCCATCCCCACAACGAATGGGCGGCGCTGCTGGCCACCCTGGACCGGCTGGCACAGGAGCGTGAGGCCCTGTTGACCGCAGGGGTGTGGGACTCCGCCGCCCATGTGATGGCGGAGGAGGAGCGGGCCGAGGGCCAGTCTGCCCTGCTGCAGCGGCTCCAGGCGGCGGCAGAGGCGGGTGGCGACGATCCCCAGAGTCGCCGGGAGGCCCTGGCCACTGAACTGGAGCGGCTGGCGGGCCTGCCCACCGAGGCGATGGCCGACCTCGTGTGCGCCGTCGAATCCCTGCTGGCCAACGCGCCGCTCTTCCCGTTTCCGACCCGTGAGCTGGTCGAGCGCTACCTCGAAGCCCGCCGGCCAGGCTTCCGGGTGGGACTCCTCTTTGCTGCCGAGAAGAGCCGGGCCGAGGTACAGCGGCGGCTCGCCGCCCTTCACGCCGACCTGGCGCAGAAAGTGCAGAGCCAGATCGACTGGCATCTCCAGCAGTTGCTGCTCCGGTTCGGCGAGAGTCAGGCGGGGCGAGACGAGGCGTACGAAGCGGCGGTCCGGGCCTTCGCACTGCCGCTCACACCTGACATGCTGGCCGACCTGGTGAAGACCGGCGCCACGGCCAGGGAGTACCGCCACACTTACATCGCCGATGTGGCCGGCGCCATTCAGCTGCGCTACCGGAAGGCACTGAAACCCTTGTTGGACTGGGCTGCGCGCCTCGCTGACGAGCGGTCGGCCCGTGATGTCTCTCCCCTGCAGGCCGAGGCGGCGCGCCTGGATGCAGCGATCGCCGCCCGGGTGGAGTTGGCAGCGATGGCCGAGAAGGTCCGCACATTCCACGCGGCCTGGGCGGCGATCCTGGGGCCGCGTCCGACCGTCGGCCTGTCGACCGACCGCACCGCAGAGAGCCCTGCCCCGGAGACGGCGTCACCGGCACCGTCCGTCGCGCCTGTGATGGCCCCAGCGTCGCCGACCACTGCAGCCGCCGCACCCACGGCAGGCGAGGCGTATCGAACCGCCGCAGCCCACCGGCTTGCCGCGGCCGCTGACCTCCTCGCCCCGCTGCCGGGGATGGCGCTGACGGCGGCCGACCTGTCGCAGCGGGGAGACCGGCTCGCCAACAGCCGGTTCACGGTCGCCCTGTTCGGCGCGTTCAGTGCCGGCAAGTCGACGCTGATCAACGCCCTGATCGGGATGCCGCTCCTCCCCGCATCGCCCAACCCAACCACGGCGGTGATCACGCAGATCATGCCGCCGACGGCCGAACGCCCCCACGGCCACCTCCACGTCTACTGGAAGAGCGCCGAGCAGCTGCGGCACGATGTGGACCGCTCGCTGGAGGCCCTGGGGCTGAAGTCCACCGCCGATATCGCCGCCGACCTCGCTGCGGCCCGGCGGCACGCCAAAGAGGCGGCGACGCCCGGCACCCGGCCTCATGCGGCCTTTCTGGCGGCGGCAGCCGGCGGGTACGCGGCCGCCGGCGACAAGCTCGGCCGGGCGGAGGCAGTGCCCCTGGCCCAACTGGCCCATCTCGTGGCCGATGAGGAGCGCGCCTGCTTCCTGCAGGAGGTCCGGCTTTACGTCGACTGCCCGTCGACCCGGCAGGGAATCACCCTGATCGACACGCCGGGAGCCGATTCGCTGAACGCCCGGCATACCGACGTCGCCTTCGACTATATCAAGAACGCCGATGCGATCCTGTTTGCCACCTACTACAACCACGCCTTCGCCCGGGCCGACCGGGAGTTTCTCACCCAGTTGGGGCGGGTGAAGGACTCCTTCCAACTGGACAAGATGTTCTTCCTGATCAATGCCGCCGACCTTGCCACCAGCCCCGATGAACTGGCCCTGGTGGAGGCGCACGTGCGGGCCAACCTGCAGGCCTGCGGCATTCGGGAGGCGCGCCTCTTCCCGGTCTCCAGCCAGACCGCCCTCTGGAGCCGGCTGCTGGGAGCGGGGCTGCTGCCGCCCAATCTGGCGGGTCGGCTGGCGCAGCGGCTGGGCCTGGCGGTGGATTCCCCGGAGGCCGTTGCCACCGGCCTGCAGCGCTCCGGCTTCGAAGGTTTTGAAGCGGCGTTCTATCAGTTCATCGGCGGAGACCTGAGCCGGATGGCGGTGGAGAGCGGGCTGGGCGAGATTCGCCGCAGCGTGGCGACCATCAATCAGTGGCTGGCTGTGGCCAGGGCGGACGACCAGACCCGGTCGTCCCTGCTCCAGGAGGCCCGCCTCGCCGCCGAACGTGCCGACGCAGCCCTGGCCGCCGTCGACGCAACGCCCGAGGCGGGGGAGGTGGAGCGAGAACTGGCGGAGCTGCTCTACTACGTGCGGCGGCGTGTGCTACACGAGCGGTTCCGGGATCACTATGCCCTCGCCTTCAACCCGTCGGCGCTGCGCAGCGACAACCCCGATCTGCGGGGGGCGCTGCGGACGGCGCTGGCGGAAGTGCTGGAGTCTGTCGCCTTCGACCTCTCCCAGGAGATCAGGGCCACCGCCCTGCGGCTGGAGAACGCCGCCAATCGGCAAGCGGAGCGGTTCGCCGAACGGGCGGGGGGCGCTATCGCTCGGAAGTTGGCCGGCTGGGAGTGCCCACCCTACACCAGGGAGGCGTTGCCCATGCCGCCTGTCGCCGAGGGCGGCGTCTACCTGCGGGCAGAAGCGGCAGCATTCGTCCGGCTGCTCTCGCTCTTCCGCAGTCCGGAGCAGTTCTTCGCCGGGGGCGGACGGGACCGGCTTGGCGACGAACTGGCAGCGGCCCTTGCTGGGCCGGTCGATGCCTACCTGGCGGATGCCCGCAGGACCCTGGCCGAGTGGTACGGGGTGGCCTTCCAGCGGCAGGTCGCGGCAGTGCGGGCCCAGTTGGGCGAGGGCATCGCCGAGCAGTTGCGGGGGCTGAACGCGGCGCTGACCGCCTCCGGGGAGGCGGTCAGGCTGCAGGAAGTGTTGGCGAAACTACAGGAGCTGCTCCACGCTGGTTAGCGCTTCATCCAGCCCGTCGACCACGGCGGCGACCTCCGCCGCCGTGATGATCAGCGGCGGCATCAGGCGGATCTGGGAGACGGCCGGCTTTGCCACCAGTATGTACCCACGCGCCAACATCTGCTGGCGGACCAGTTCCACAGCCGTTTGGCCATTCACGCCGAACGGCTTTAGCTGTATGTTCCGCATGAGGCCTACGCCCCGCAGACCCACCACCAGCGGATGCCGTTCGGCCAGCCACCGCAGCCCGGCTCCCAACGCCTCGCCCAGCAGGGCGGCCTGTTCGATCAGGCCTGTGGCTTCCAGGGTATCGATCACTGTCTGCGCCACGGCCGCCGCCAAGGGGTCATTCTGGTGGGACTGGGCGTAGCGGAAGCCGCTGGCCTCCACGGCAGCGGCGGCGGCAGGGGAGAGGATTACGGCGCTCACCGGGTATCCGTTGCCCAGCGCCTTGCCGCAGGCGATGATATCCGGCGTCACCCCTGCATGCTCAAACCCCCACCAGGAGCCGGTCCGGCCCATGCCGGTGGTCACCTCGTCCACCACCGCCAGGCCGCCGGCCTCCTGCACCAGATCGGTCAGCAGCCGCACCAGCTTGTGCGGCGGCTCGGCCGCGCTGGAGCCCAACACCGGCTCCCAGGCGAAGGCGGCGATCTCCGAGGGCTTCAGCCCCTCCAGGTTCGGGCAGGCGGCGGTGCAGTCGGCGCGGGTGCAGCCAAGGCAGGGGGCCAGGTCGATCTCCGTCCGGGTATCGCCGAAGTCGGTGCCGGAAAGGCCGTAGGCGCCGAGGTACCCCTTCTGGAACGTGAGGAAGCGGGTGCGGCCGGTGATCAGCCGGCTCAGGCGCAAGCCCATCTCCATCGCCTCGGTGCCGGAACTGAGGAAGATCACCTTCCCGTCGGGGTGGGGGGTATGCCCGGCCAACGTGGCCGCCGCCGACTCTACCACCGGACTGGCGACCAGCGGGCCAAGGTGCATCACCTTCCCCATCTGTTCGTGAATGCAGGCAGCTACGGCTGGATGCGAATGCCCCAGCGCCATGCACCACTCGGCCGCATCCAGGTCGACATAGACCTTGCCATCGGCCGCATGGAGACGGGTGCCCTGGGCGTGGGTGATCTCAACAGGGGCGAGGGGGGCGGTTGCCAATAGGTGCGGAATCTTCTGCGACATCAGTTCACTGCTCCTTCCGCTGCATCGCTTCCACGAAAGCCTCCACCGTCAGCACCGGCTCGGCCAGCCCCAGCGCCAGCCCCAGGCTGGTGATCTGCGGCGGCTCCAGGCCGGCGGCCTTCAGCAGGGACGGTTGGGTGAAGACCGAACCTGCCTGGTCATCCGCCAGAACGTGTCCATCCTGGAAGACCAGCACCCGGTCGAAATAGCGGGCCACGAACTCCATGTCATGAGTAATGGTGATGATCGTCCGCCCCGCCGCCTTCAGCCGGGTGACGATCTCGCCCAACTGCCGGACGCCTGCCCGATCCTGGGCGATCGTCGGCTCATCCAGCACCACCACCGGCGTCGCCATGGCCAGCACGCCGGCCACGGTGACCAGCTTCCGCTGCGCCAGCCCCAGGTCATAGGGGTTGCGGTCGGCCTCATCCAGCAGGCCGACTTCCACCAGGGCCGCCAGCGCCCGCTGCCGGGCCTCCTCTGGCTTCAGCCCCAGATTGAGCGGCCCGAACATCGCTTCATCCAACACCCGGCTGCGGAAGAGTTGGTCCGCCGGATTCTGGAAGACCAGCCCTACCTGGCGGGCCATGGTGGCCACCGAGACCGCCGCAGTGGAGAGGCCGTCCACAGTGACGGAGCCCTGACCCGGCTTGAGCAGCCCGTTCAGCAGCCGCACGAAAGTGGACTTGCCGGCCCCGTTCTGTCCGATAATCGCCACGCTGCCCGGCCCAATGGTCAGGTCGATCCCCTTCAGC
>JBLNEM010000009.1:0-9652 GCA_050262655.1 Mycobacterium leprae
GATCGAAGAGATCACCGGCTGCGCCCGAGTGATGCGCTCCCGGGCCACACCGGTGGTGCACCATCAGGCGGTGGCGGTCGATACCTGCGGCACCGGCGGCGACCTGTCCGGCACCTTTAACATCAGCACCACCGCCGCCTTCGTGGTGGCCGCGGCAGGGGTCCCGGTGGCCAAGCACGGCAACCGGGCCGCCACCAGCCTCACCGGCTCGGCCGATGTGCTGGAGGCCCTCGGGGTCAACCTGAACCTGAGCGCCGCCGACGTGGGCCGCTGCATCGATGAGGTCGGCATCGGCTTCATGTACGCCCCGGCGCTGCACACCAGCATGAAGTACGTGGCGCCGGTCCGCAAGGAGATCGGCATGCGGACCATCTTCAACGTGCTGGGGCCGCTGACCAACCCGGCCAGCGCCCAGGCCCAGGTGATGGGGGTCTTCCACCCGAACCTGACCGAGCCGCTGGCCCGGGTCCTCGGCAACCTCGGCGTCCAGCACGCCCTGGTGGTGCACGGCCTGGACGGGGTCGACGAGATCTCCATCTCCGGCCCTACCGTCGTCTCCGAACTGGCGGACGGCTTCGTCCACACCTATCGGGTCACCCCTGAGGATGTGGGCCTGGCCCGGGCCCCCCGGGAGTATATCCGGGGCGGCACGAAGGAGGAGAACGCCCGCATTCTCGAGGCGATCCTGGCGGGCGAGCAGGGCCCCCGCCGTGATGTGGTCCTGCTGAACGCCGCTGCGGCGCTGCTGGTAGGCGGCAAGGTCCGGGGCCTGGAGGAGGGCGTGGCGCTAGCTACCGCCACCATCGACAGCGGCGAGGCCGCCCGGACCCTGACCAACCTGCGCACCCTGAGCCAGCGGTTGGCCGTGAAGGCGTCCTGATTGCGACTTCCCCAAGGGAATACTAGCAAGACGCCGAATAGAGAGAGGTCAGTCTGTTTGTTGTGAAAGGGAGCGGGATATCCATGGCCGTGAAGAAACCCACCACCAAGAACGAAATCAAGCGTGTATTCTCCGGCATCCAGCCCAGCGGCAGCTTAACCCTGGGCAACTACCTGGGTGCAATGAAGAACTTTGTGGAGCTGCAGCATCAGGCCGAGTGCTTCTTCTGCGTGGTCGACCTCCACGCCCTGACCGTGCCGCAGGATCCCGCGGCACTGCGCAAGGCCACCCTCGACCTGGCCCGGCTCTATGTGGCGGCGGGTATCGATCCCAATGTGGCTACGATCTTCGTCCAGTCCCATGTGCCGGCTCATACCGAGTTCAGCTGGTTGATGGAGTGCTCCACCTACTTCGGCGAGTTGAAGCGGATGACCCAGTTCAAGGACAAGTCGAAGAAGGCCGAGGTGGTCACCACCGGCCTCTTCACCTATCCCGCCCTGATGGCCGCCGACATTCTGCTCTATGGCGCCACCCATGTGCCGGTCGGCGACGACCAGAAGCAGCACCTGGAGCTCTGCCGTGATATCGCCACCCGCCTCAATCACCGGTTCGAGGAAGAGTTCCTGATCGTGCCCGAGCCTTACATCGCCAGCCGGAAGGGCGGCGGCCGGATCATGGCGCTGACCGATCCCAATAAGAAGATGTCCAAGTCGCTGGATGACCCCAACGGCAACATCTATTTGATGGACTCCCCCGACGTGATTCGCAACAAGGTGAAGCGGGCCGTCACCGACCCCGGCCGGGAAGTGCGCTACGACGAGAAGGAGAAGCCCGGCGTCTCCAACCTGATGGTGCTGCTCTCCCTCTGCACCGGCCAGTCCCTGACCGAGATCTCGACCAAGTACGACGGCTACGGGCAGTTCAAGAAGGATGTGGCCGAGGCGATCGTCGCCACCCTGGAGCCGATCCAGCAGCGCTTCAAGGAGCTTTCCGAGCCGGGCGTGGTCGAGGCCATTCTGGCCAAGGGCGCTGAGAAGGCAGCGGCCGCATCGGCGCCGCAGCTCGCCACCCTGCAGGAGAAGATGGGCCTGGTGCCCAGCTTCCGGGCATGATTCTCGCCGACATCCTGGCCACCAAGGCGCAGGAGGTAGCCGCCGCCCGGGCGGACCGCCCGCTGGAGACGGTGATGGCACAAGCCCAGGCGGCCCCGCCTGCCCGTTCCTTCTATCGGGCGCTGCGGGAGCCGGCCGGCATGCAGGTGATCGCCGAGGTGAAGAAGGCCAGCCCGTCCAAGGGGCTGATCCGGCCGGACTTCGAGCCGGTGGCTATCGCTAAAGCCTACGCGGCGGCGGGGGCGGCCTGTCTTTCGGTCCTCACCGACCGTTCTTACTTCCAGGGGGATCTGGCCTTCCTCCAGGCGATTCGCAGCGCAGTGGCTCTGCCGCTGCTGCGGAAGGACTTTATCATCGATGAGTATCAGGTCTATGAGGCCCGGGCGGCCGGGGCGGATGCGATTCTGCTGATCGTGGCCGCCTTCACCGGCGAGTGTGCTGAGGGGCGCACCCCCGCCGACCTGAACCGGCTGGCGGCGCTGGCTCGTCGCCTGGGCATGGAGATCCTGGTGGAGGTCCACAACGCCGAGGAACTGGCGATCGGCCTGGCCACCGGCTCCAACCTGATCGGGATCAACAACCGTGACTTGAAAACGTTTCACACCACGCTGGATGTGACCATGGGCCTGGCGAACCGGGTGCCGCCGGTCAAACTGCTGGTCAGCGAATCGGGTGTCAGCACCCACGCCGACCTGGAGCGGCTGGCCACCGTGGGCGTCAAGGCGGTGCTGGTGGGGGAATCGCTGATGCGGCAGCCCGACGTGGCAGCAGCCCTGCGGGCTTTGAGAGGAGTGTAGCGCACGATGTGGGTCAAGATCTGCGGGGTTTCCACGATGAAGGCGGCTCTCGCTGCGGCTGAGGCCGGTGCCGATGCGATTGGTTTCGTCTTTGCGCCCAGCCGGCGCCAGGTGACGCCGGAGCGGGCACAGGCGCTGATTTCGGCGCTGCCGGCGGGGGTGATGACCCGGGTCGGCGTCTTTGTGGACGCACCGGCCGCTGAGATTCGGCAGACTGCCGCTTACGCGGGTCTCACCCATGTGCAGCTGCACGGCAACGAGCCGCCGGAGATGCTGGCGGAGCTGGGCCTGCCGGTGATCAAGGCGTTCCGTGTCAAGGATGAGGCCGACCTGGCCCGGCTGCCGGCCTACCGGCAGGCGGCGGGGCTGCTGCTGGAGCCCTATGTGGAGGGACAGGCGGGCGGCAGCGGCACCAGCCTCAACCTGAATCTGTTCCGCCAGGCGGCCAAAGTGCTGGCCGAGGCGGGCGTCGAGGTATCCGGGTCTGATGATCCGCTGCTGCCCGGGCGGCCGAAGCTGATCCTGGCGGGCGGGCTCAGCCCGGAGAACGTGACCGACGCCATCTTCCAGGCTGCCCCCGGCGGCGTGGATGTCTCCAGTGGGGTGGAGACCGAGAGCGAAAAAGATGTGAACAAGATATATCAATTCGTAAAGCTGGTGAGGGGGGCCACACGTTGAGGGAGTTGACGCAGCCGGATCAGACCGGTCACTTTGGCCCCTTTGGCGGCCGGTACGTGCCGGAGACGCTGATGTCGGCCTGCCTCGAACTGGAGGAAGCCTACAACCGCTACAAGAATGATCCGGAGTTCCTGGCGGAACTGGCGTACTACAGCAAGTACTATATCGGCCGGGCGACGCCGCTCTACTATGCGGCGCACCTGACCCAGGTGGTCGGCGGGGCGAAGATCTACCTGAAGCGGGAAGACCTGAACCACACCGGCGCCCACAAGATCAACAACGCCATGGGTCAGATCCTGCTGGCGAAACGGATGGGGAAGAAGCGGATCATCGCGGAGACCGGCGCCGGTCAGCACGGCGTGGCCACGGCAACGGTGGCGGCCCTCTTCGGCATGGAGTGCGACGTGCACATGGGCGAGGTGGATGTCGCCCGCCAGGAGTTGAACGTCTTCCGCATGCAGCTGCTGGGCGCCCGGGTGATCCCGACCCAATCGGGCTCCCGCACGTTGAAGGACGCCACCAACGAGGCGATCCGGGACTGGGTGACCAACGTCGCCACCACCCATTACATCATCGGCTCCGTGGTGGGACCGCACCCGTATCCCATGATGGTCCGTGACTTCCAGTCGATCATCGGCCGGGAGGCGATCGAGCAGATTCAGGCGGCGGAAGGGCGCCTGCCGGATGCGGTGGTCGCCTGTGTGGGCGGCGGCTCCAACGCCATGGGCATCTTCCACCCGTTCAGCGCCTATCCCGAGGTGCGGCTGATCGGTGTCGAGGCCGGCGGACACGGCCTGGAGAGCGGCAAGCACGGCGCCACCATGACCGGCGGCGGCCTGGTGGGTGCCTTCCACGGCGCCCGCTCCTATCTGCTGCAGGATCCGTTCGGGCAGGTGACCGAGGCCCACTCGATCTCGGCCGGCCTGGACTACCCGGGCATCGGTCCGGAGCACGCCTACTTCCGGGATCAGGGGATCGCCGAGTACGTGGCCTGCACCGACGCCGAGGCGCTGGAAGGCATGAAGCTGCTGACCCGCACCGAGGGCATCATCCCGGCGCTGGAGTCCAGCCACGCCGTCTACAAGGCGGTGGAAGTGGCGAAGCGGATGCCGAAGGATGCGATCTTGATCATCAACATCTCGGGCCGGGGCGACAAGGATATGACCCAGGTCGCCCAGCTGATGGGGGGGCAGGCGAAATGAGCCGGATCAGCGAGCGTTTTGCCCGCCTCAAGGGCATCGGCGAGAAGGCCCTGATCACCTATATTGCAGCCGGCGACCCGAGCCTGGAGGCCACCTTCGCGCTGGTGAAGGGGCTGGAGGCGGCCGGGGTCGACATGATCGAGTTGGGCCTGCCCTTCTCCGATCCGCTGGCCGACGGCCCGACCATTCAGGCCGGCTCCCAGCGGGCGCTGGCGGCGGGGGCCAACACCGACAACGTGTTGGCGCTGGTGCAGCGGCTGCGGGCCGATGGGGTCAAGCTGCCGCTGCTGATTATGACCTACTTCAACCTCCTCCTGCGGCCAGGGCTGGCGAACTTCTGCCAGCGGGCGGCGGCGGCAGGCATCGATGGGCTGATCATCCCAGATGTGCCGATGGAGGAGGCCGGCGAACTGCTGGTCGCCGCCCGGGCCGCCGGGCTGGACCTGATCCAGTTTGTGGCGCCGACCTCGCCACTTTCGCGGATCGAGAAGCTGGCGAAACTGGCGACTGGCTTCGTTTACTGTGTCTCGCTGACCGGCGTGACCGGGGCCCGCACCGCTCTGCCGCCCGCCTTCAAGGCGATGGTGGCCGAGACGAAGCGGCAGACGACGACGCCGGTGGCCGTAGGCTTCGGCATCGCCACGCCGGAGCAGGTGCGGGAAGTGGCCGCGGTGGCGGATGGCGTCATCGTAGGCAGTGCGATCGTGAAGCTCTGCGGCGAGAACCTGCCGCAGCCTGAACTGGTGGCCCGTGTGACCGGCTTCGCCCGGGAACTGAAGGCCGCGACCCGAAACGTAGGCTAAGACGAATCGGGCACCGCCCTGGGGGACAGGACGGTGCCTTTCAATAACGGGGAGGGGGAGCATCCAACATGATTATCGTCATGAGGCGGGGAGCCGGTGAGGCGGAGATTGAGCTGGTCATGGAGCGGGTGCGTGAATCCGGCGTGCCGGTGCATCTCTCCCGCGGCGAAGAGAAGACGATCATTGGCGCCATCGGTGCCGACCATTCGATCGTGGAGCTGCTGGAGGCGCTGCCCGGGGTGGAGCGGATCACGCCGATCTCCAAGCCTTACAAGCTGGTCTCCCGGGACTTTCACCCGGAGGATACGGTGGTGCGGATTGGTCAGCATAGTGTGGGCGGCAGCGGCCTCTTCGTGGTGGCCGGGCCCTGTTCGGTGGAGGGCCATCAGCCGCTGATGGAGGCGGCCCGCATGGTGCACGAGCTGGGGGCTCACGCACTGCGGGCGGGCGCTTTCAAGCCCCGTACCAGCCCGTATGCGTTCCAGGGCATGGGCGAAGAGGGACTGAAGGCGCTGGCCAACGCCCGGACCGTTACGGGGATGCCGATCGTCACCGAGGTGATGGACACCCGGGACGTGGACCTGGTGGCAGAGTACGCCGACGTGCTGCAAATCGGCACCCGGAACATGCAGAACTTCAGCCTGCTGAAGGCGGTGGGGCGGTGCGGCAGACCGGTGCTGCTGAAGCGGGGCATGTCTGCCACCATCGAGGAGTGGCTGATGAGCGCCGAGTATATCATGAGCGAAGGGAATCATAACGTAATCCTGTGCGAGCGGGGCATCCGCACCTTCGAGACGGCCACCCGCAACACCCTGGACCTGTCGGCGGTGGTGGTGGCCAAGACGCTGACCCACCTGCCGGTGGTGGTCGACCCCAGCCACGGCGTGGGCAAGCGGCAGTGGGTGGTGGCCATGGCCCGGGCGGCGGTGGCGGCCGGGGCGGACGGGATCCTGGTGGAAGTGCATCCCCGCCCGGACGAGGCGAAGAGCGATGCCGCCCAGACCATCGGTCCGGCGGCCTTCCAGCAGATGATGCAGGATATCAGCGGCCTGGCGGCGGTGCTGGGACGGCACCTGCCCGCCACCGCTTATGCGTCGGCGTGAACGAAGGAGGATATCTGGATGGATCTGCTGGTCTACCCGGCACAACGGCTGGCAGGGGTGATCGACCCGCCCAGCTCTAAGAACTACACGACACGCTACCTGCTGGCCGCAGCGCTGGCGGAGGGGGAGTCGACGATCCTGTACCCGGCGGTCAGCGAGGACTCGGCTGCACTCCAGTCCTGCCTGAAGGCCCTCGGCGCTGCGATCAGCATGACCGAGGGAGAGGTACCGACCATGCGGGTGAAAGGCTTCGGCCGCAACCCGCAGCAGCCGGGGGTGCTGAATCCGGGCAACGCCGGGGCCGTACTGCGCTTCCTCATGGCCGTCGCGGCGGCCACCCTGCCGGAGACCACCTTCGTGACCGACTACGCCGAGTCGCTGGGCAAGCGGCCGCAGGGCGACCTGCTGACCGCCCTGGCTCAGTTGGGGGCGGGTGTCCAGAGCCGCGAGGGCAAGCTGCCGATCACCATTCGGGGGGGCAACCTGGCCGGCGGCACCGTGCGGGTGAGCGGCTCCATCTCCAGCCAGTACACCAGCGCCTTGCTCTTTGCGGCGCCGCTCATCGGGCGAGATGTCACCATTGAGGTGGAGGGGGAACTGAAGTCCCGTCCCCCGATCCGGCAGACGCTCCAGGTACTGCGGGAGGCGGGGATTACGGTGGAGGCGGCGGCCGACCTGACCCGCTTCGCCATCCCCGGTGGGCAGTCGTATCAGACTCGGACCTACACCGTGCCGGGGGATTACCCGGGCGCCGCAGCCCTCATGGCCGCGGCCGCGGTGGTGCCGTCCGACGTGACGATCCGGCGGATGTATCGGGACGAGCAGGGCGAGCGGGCGGCGGTGGATGTGCTGAGGGCGATGGGCGCCGACATCACCCACGAGGGCGACGAGGTTCGCATTCGGGGGGGCCGCACGCTGGTGGGCGGTCGTTTCGACGGCGACCCGTTCACCGACGCCGTGCTGGCGCTGGTGGCGGCGGCCACGGTGGCCGATGGCCAGACGGTCTTCTACAACGTGGAGAACCTGCGCTACAAGGAGTGCGACCGCATCAGCGACTATCGGCACGAACTGCTGAAGCTGGGCGCCCGGGTGGGCGAGGGTCAGGCGGAACTGATCATCAACGGCCGCCCGGAGGGGCTGGATGGCGGCACGGCGGACAGCTGCACCGACCATCGGGTGATCATGGGCCTCACCATTGGCGCCCTGGCCAGCCATCAGCCGGTGCGCATCCGCGAGGCACAGCACATCGGCAAGTCCTACCCGGGCTTCTTCGACGACCTGCGGCGGCTGGGGGCGAGGGTGGAGACTACGCGGGAGTAGCCTCCGCCGTCGGGCCTGTGACGCCACGGACAAGGTAGAATTCTCCTTGGGACACCACCTGGCAAGCAGAAGCATCAGGCTACTGCTTCCGGATACCATGCTGGGTATGGCGTTTCGCCCCGAAATGCCTCGACCGGAGCAGAAACCTGAGCGGAGGATGAGAAAAGTAGATTTTGGGCAGTCGCTCCGGGTTCTGGATTGACCAAATCTGCGGGTTCCCCGTTTTCCTGAGCCGAGTTATGTCACCTTGAGCAGGCTTATCCCTGAAACTGTCGGGTGTAAGCGGCTGAGAAGATGGCGAGAGGCGATTTTCGTACGGGGAGGGGTACCAAACACCACGAGTTGGGAGGTGAAACGGTGATTTTGACGCGGCCGAGCCCTCAGGTCGACGTCCAAAACTGCATGTTCCACCAGGACCCAGCCCGGGGCGGGCCGAAAGCTAACGCCCCGGCCCAAGCAAACGGGAGAGCCTGGCGTTTAGGAACGCACCGTGCGGGGAGCATATCCTGCGGGGGGATCGATGATGAGGGAGCTGGTTGCCCTGCTGGTGGTCTGCGGCGGGGTGTTTCTGATCACGGCGCTCCTGCGGTATGCTCATGATCGTCGGACTTGATAGGCTGGCAGCCGCCGTGGGCTTACGGCGGCTGCTTTGTTCGGTTGGACTCGCGCATCTCCGGGCATGCTGAAGCCGGAGGGGAGTCTGATCATGTCCGAGGAACAGGGAGCGTTGGCCGTCCGACTCCGGCACGAGGTGGAGCGGTTTCGGGCCTGGGCTGAGACGGTGGAGCATGAGGCCGAGTGGGAAGAGGAGTATCCGGGGTGGGGCGACCTGTACAACGCCGTTCGGGTGATCGTCCGGGCGCTGCCGCCGGAGGACTGGACGCCCGAACTGCAACAGGATCTGCTTTACGCCATGGCCCGCGACCGGGAGGGGCAGGTTGTGCAGGACGAGCTGATCGACCACCCGGCGGTGCTCTTCCGGCTGGTTGATCCAGCCCGAACATATCCCGACTACGAGGCCAGATGGCAAGCAGCCGATGCCCTCGGACAGATCAGCGAGTCGCCGGAGGAGTCAACGGCGGTTCTACGCCAGTTTGTCCAAACGGATGAGCATGAGTATGTACGCCGGCGAGCCCTGCTGGCGATGGGTTATCGCGACCTCCCGGGCGCAGAGTCCCTTGCGCTGGCGGCCTGGGAGACCGGGGAGGAGTACCAGCGCATGGCAGCGCTGACCGTTCTGGCCTACATTGACTCCCCGCACCTGGCGGAGAAGCTTTCGGCGGCAGAGCACGACCCCAGCGAGGCTGTGCGGGGGCGGGCGGCGGCGATCCGAGAGCAGGTTGAGCGGGGGGAGATCCAATAAGCCGGGAGCCGCTGCACATGCCGTGCAGCGGCTCCCTTATCCGTGCGGACTAAACCTTTGCCATGACGAAGGCCATGTAGTTGAGCCGCTCTATGTACCCATCCGCGTCGCGGATCGCCAGGTCTGCTTCCAGGATCACACTCTGGCTCTCCGGGTCATGCTTGACTCGGACCTGATCGACGGCCCAGCCGGCGCTCGGTGCGACGTTGGTGTTGCAGATGCTAGCCAGTGAGGCGAAGCCCATCCCTTTAACCATGCTCCCGGTCAGTTGGGAGACCGGGAAAGCGATGCTCTCTCTTCGCCAGGCCTCTGCACTGCTTCCCTTGAGTGTGAATGCAACTGTCCCGGTGAGGATCATCAGGCGGTTGACGTTCGGCATGTCGGCGACAGGCAA
>JBLNEM010000010.1:0-4258 GCA_050262655.1 Mycobacterium leprae
TGCTGAAACGGATCAACCTGAGCACCGAATCGGTGATGTCGGCATCCGAAGAGCTGTCGGCCGCTTCGGAGGCGGCTGCGCAAGCAGCTCAAGGTTCTGCCCAGGCCATCACCCAGGTTGCCGCCGGTGCCGGTGAACAGTCACAGAGCACTGCCGAAGTGAACGCCACCGTTGAACAGCTGCGCGCTACGATTCAACAGATCGCGACGGGCGCTGGCAAAACGGCGGCTGAAGTCCAGGAAGTATCGGCGCTGTTGGGTGAGATGGCACAGGCACTTGAGGCGATGGTCGACAACGCGTCAAGCAGTGCCGAGGATGCCAACCAGGCCGTCCGGACGGCCGAGAGCGGCGCCGACGTCGTGGAACGCACCCTCCGGGAGATGGAGCAGATTCGCACCGCGGTGGTGCAGTCGGCCGATCGCATCAAGGAGCTGGAAACGCTTTCCGGCCGGATTGGTGCCATCACCGAGGTCATCTCCGGCATTGCCGACCAGACCAACCTGCTCGCCCTGAATGCCGCGATCGAAGCGGCCCGTGCCGGTGAGCACGGGCGCGGGTTTGCGGTTGTGGCCGATGAAGTACGCAAACTCGCCGAGCGGTCTGCTTCATCTACCCGGGAGATCACGGAACTGATTCAGGGCATCCAAAATGGCACGGCAGAGGCGGTAAAGGCCATGGACGCCGGGACCGAGCGGGTGGCTTCCGGCAGCCAGCTGGCTGCGAAGGCGGGTGAGGCACTGGGAGAGATCCTGACCGCTTCCCAGCAGGCAGCCTCGGCAATGGGCCGGCTTGCCCAGGACGCTGACCGGGTAAAACTAGACGCCGCCAAGGTGGTTCAGGCTTTTGAAAACGTGGCGGCTGTTACCGAGGAGAACACCGCTGCCACCGAAGAGATGGCGGCGGGAGCTGCCGAGGTCACCACGGCCGTGGATCGTATCGCCCATGTCTCCCAGGAGAACGCCGCTGCGGCGGAGGAGGTCTCCGCGTCGGTCGAAGAGTTGACTGCCTCCTCGGAAGAGGTAGCCTCCTCGGCAGAAAGCCTTGCCCAGACCGCACAGGAACTGCAGGCGCAAGTTGCCCGCTTCAAGCTTTAAGTGGAGCTGATCCAGGGTTGCAGCCACCGGTGAAGATCGGCAAACGAAGAGAGACCCCCGGCCTTGCGCCGGGGGTCTCTTGCTGCTGCGGTTTCGGCGGCGTCCACTGCCGGGTCACCCGCCCGAACCCTGGAAGCGGCCTATTTGTCGTTTCTTGACCACCTCGTCTTTGGCAAGGTGGTCACAGAACGACAAACTCCTTCGTTTGCGGGCTCGACGAGGCGCATTCCACCCGTTTTGGTCCCCGTGAAGCGCCTTTGGCCCCAACAAGAGCCCTGAAACGCACATGATTGTCGTTTCCTGACCAGCTCGTTTTCGGCGAGGTGGCCAAAATCCAACAAACTGGTGTGTTTGCGGTCTCGCCCAGCTCACCGCCCCACTGACTCCGGCCCAGGAACCCCGCCTCCCCGGTTATGGCAGCGCGGATACCACGTGCCCGTGCGGGTCCAGCAGCAAACGGAGCACCGGATAACACCGGTGCTCCGTTTGCTGTTGTCGTCCTGGTACCACCATAATCGAAAGATATTTTCGCCGAGTACCGTCAATGAGAAGAAGGGGAATAAGGGGAAACACAGAATATCAAGCCCATAAGCATTGTAAACACAAGGCAGAAGTTCGCGTTATATTTCACAAGACCAGACAACCTGATAGGGATCTACCATGCGCTGCCACCCAGGGGCTGACGAGCGACCATCCGACCGGCATCGGATTGGGGGTGTGGTGCGACGCAAGCTGTTCTCCTACGTGGGGCCGTTGGCGGGGCGTGGCCGGGCTGGCTCTCCGCTGGCAAAGGAACGAGGGGGAGAGTCCCTACGAAATTGTTCCGGTGTCGGCATTAATGAATGACGGTTCATTCACTGTGGGTGATTCAGCGCATAAGCGACGCCACTGGACTCGGTACCGGCTGACCGGCAGGACGCAACAGGAGGAATCGATGGATGAACGCAGCCCAAGCGACGCGTGAGATTTACTGGAACGTCCACTCCACGTGGACGATCGGGATCATGTACCTGCTGCTCCTGCCGACCCTCGCCATCTTCTGCTATGGCCTGTGGCGGCGGGTTCGGCTCTGGCGGATCGGACGGCCGGCGTTCCGGCTGGACCGAATCGGCGAGCGGATCAAGCTGGTGCTGAAGCATGCCGTGTTGCAGCAAAAGCTGGCCCAGAACCTGGTCGCCGGGATTTTTCACCGCTTCTTCTCGTGGGGGTTCGTGATCCTCTTCAGCGCGACCCTTGTGGTGATGGTCGAAGCGGACCTGCGGATTCACATCATGCGGGGCGAGTTCTATCTGTGGTTCCAGTCGCTCGCCGTGGACATCTTTGGCGCCCTGACGCTGGTCGGCATTCTCATCGCCTGGGTTCGGCGCTCGCTCTTCAAGCCCCGGGCCCTGACCGCCGTGAAGAAGGCGCCTTCGCTGCTCGACGACTGGGTCTTCCTCGCCCACTTCCTGGTGATCGTTTGGACCGGGTTCTGGCTCGAGGGCATCCGGATCGTCGCCACCAACGACCCGTGGGGCATCTGGTCGCCGGTGGGCTATCTCCATGGCCGGTTGCTGGCCCACATTTTCAGCCTAGGCGCCATGCTCTGGCTGCACCGTGCGCTCTGGTGGTTCCACCTGCTGGTCGCCTTCTCGTTCCTCGCCTACCTGCCCTTCTCGAAGATGCTCCATATCTTCACGGGCGCGCTCAACCTGTTCCTGAGCGACCTGAACCCCCGTGGGCAACTGCCCCTGACCGACCTGGAGAGCGAAAACCCGGTCCTGGGGGCGGCCTCGCTCTATGACTTCACCTGGAAGGATCTCGTCGATCTCGATGCCTGCACCGAATGCGGCCGCTGCCAGGAGAACTGCCCGGCTTACCTGACGGGCAAGCCGCTCAATCCGAAGGCGCTGGTGTTGGACCTGCAGCGCCACCTGCACGAGAAGGGGCCCCTGCTGCTGCTGGCTCAGACGAACGGCAGCAAGCCGGCCGAGCAGCCCTTCGAGTCCGAACTGGTGGGCGCCGTGGTCGCGCCCGAGGTGCTCTGGGCCTGCACCACCTGCCGGGCCTGCATGGAGGCCTGCCCGGTCAACATTGCGCACGTGCCGAAGATCGTTGAGATGCGCAGGCACCAGGTGATGCTCCAGGGCGAGTTCCCGTCGGAGCTGAACCAGACCTTCAAGAACCTGGAGCGGCAGGGGAACCCCTGGGGCCTGGGGGCCCACACCCGCACCAAATGGTCCGAGGAGCTGAGCGTTCCCACCCTGGCGGAGAACCCCGACGCGGAGTATCTGTACTGGCCAGGCTGCTCAGGCGCTTTCGACCAGCGGGGCCAGAAGATCGCCCGCTCCGTGGTGAGACTGCTGCAGACGGCCGGCGTCTCCTTCGCCATTCTCGGCAAGGAGGAGAAGTGCTGCGGCGACCCCGCCCGCCGCGTCGGCAACGAGATGCTTTACCAGCAGCTGGCCATGGAGAACATCGAGACCCTGAAGAGCTACAACGTGAAGAAGATCATCACCCACTGCCCGCACTGCGCCAATACCTTTGCCAACGAGTACAGGCAGATGGGCTTCGACGTGGTGGTCCTCCACCACACCCAGATCCTGAACCAACTGGTACAGGACGGCCGGCTCAAGCCCACCGCTGCGATCCAGCAGGAGGTCACCTACCACGACTCCTGTTACCTGGGCCGCTACAACCAGATCTACCTGCCGCCGCGCGAACTGCTGCAAGCGATTCCCGGCGTGCAGCTGAAGGAGATGGAACGGCACGGTTCGGGCGCCATGTGCTGCGGGGCTGGCGGCGGGCGGATGTGGCTGGAGGAGCATACCGGCACGCGGGTCAACGTGGAGCGGTCCCGGCAGGCGATCGACACGGGCGCTGCCACGGTGGCCACGGCCTGCCCGTTCTGCATGACCATGATGAGCGACGGCGTCGCGGCGCTGACCACTGCAGAGAGCAGTGAGCAGATGCGGGTGCTGGATGTGGCTGAAATGCTCCTGGCCTCGGTTGAAGGCACTGGCTGAAGGATCATTCACGCTGTAGGGGGGTTGATCGTGTGTTGACAGCGAATGCCGCGGCGCCCTGGCTCGCCGCCTATCCCGCCGAAGTTCCGGTTTCGATCGCCTATCCCGATGAACCGCTTTATGCACTGCTCACCCATGCTGCTTCGGACTACGGCGACA
>JBLNEM010000011.1:0-4301 GCA_050262655.1 Mycobacterium leprae
CACATCGCCCTGGCGGGCATCGAACTCATGCGGCCAGAAGGAGGTGATCACGGCCACCCCTGTCTCCCGAATCCGGAGGTGATCCACCTTGCTGGGATACATCGGACAGTGGAAGAGATCCAGCGAGTAGCCACGGGCCAGGGCCGCATCGGCCAGCCGCTCCAGCAGCGTGGCCTTGCCGGTGCCGGGCTCGCCTTTCACCACATACCGCTTCGTTGCCTTCTCGAAGAGCGAGTCGAGCCAGTGAACGGGGCCGTCGTAGGTCACGGCCGAGGCAAAGAGCCGTCTGGCGCTGCCCCGCTTCTCCAGGCGTTTCGGCACCAGTTCGGCAATCAACTCCTCGCTGGCCGCATTCACCGCTCCCAGATCGAGGCAGTCGGTGTAGTAGGCTTTCCACTCCTCCAGATAGGCCTTCGCCGCCAGGAGCGCGTCATTCGCCCGCTGGAAGCGGAAGCCGCAGGCCCGGGTCAGCCGCAGAATCGCTTCCCGGTTGGCGGGGGAGCGCATCGCCGCTTCGTCCCAGAAATCGCCCAGATGTAGGATCTCATCCACCGCACCGGGGTGCTTCGGGTCGACCACGTGGGGGGCCGTGCCGTCGATGAGGGCCACATCGCCCGCCGGGATGTAGACGCCGTCCAGCGAGTTATTGTCGGCCGAGCAGTGATGGAACTCCACGTCATACCCTTCCTGGACCAGTTCCTCGCCGATCTTCCGCATGAACGTCGACTTCCCGACACCGGGGCCGCCCTTGATCACGAAGATCTTGTTCGCATCGACGGGGGCGATGTACTCGTAGAAAGAGAAGAACCCCTGTGGCGTGTTTGCGCCCGGAAAGAGATGGGTTATCGTTCCTTGCCTGTTCACCGCTTATGACCTCCATTGTCCCTGAAAATGGAATTCGTCTCATCCTATGCAGAGGTCGACGGCGCATGACGGTCGCAGGAGGGGAGCGACCCAATCGAGAATAATCGATGAAGTGAGAGGGGGGATCGGCAGTGAACGACAAACAGCGCGCCCGCAGGGAGCGCATTCTCGCCGGAGGCAAGTGGCGGTACGTCCTGCTGTATGGGGTGTTGGGGTGGGGACTCACCTGCTGGTTCATTGTTCAGGGGTTGACCCTGCTCTGGAACTACTACTCACACGCACAGGATTGGCCCCATTTCATCCGCGGGGCCGCGATCGACCTGGTGATCTGGCCGGTCTTCGGCATCTGGTGGGGCATCAGCCTGTGGAACGGCATGGTGAGGCAGCACAACAGCCGCTAGGAGGTGTTTGCGTGAAGCTGGACCTGGCTACGGTGCGGGAGCTCTTGACCGAGTACCATTACGACCGGCGGAACCGGGTGTACGACTTCATGACCCAGTTGAGGCCGGAAGAGTTCGTCCGGGACGTCCATGCGGGCTGGGGCTCCATTCGGACCACCCTGCTCCACTGCCTGGAGGCGGAGGAGTTCTGGGTAGGCTACGCGGTCCAGCAGCAGGCCCGCCCCGACTTCGATCCGGCCGATTACCCGAATGTGGCAGCGATCCGGGCACTGGCCGACAAGGTCCGGCGGCAAACGGAATCCTTCGTGGCCCGGTTGACCGAAGCAGACATGGCCCGTGAGTGCGCCATCACATATTCCAGCGGTACTCGGGTCACCTTCCCCATGGCGAAGATGTTCCTCCATGTGATCACCCACGACACCCACCATCGGGGCCAGGCGCTGGTGCTGGCCCGGCAGATGGGCTACGAGCCACCGGAGATCGACCTGATGTGAGCAAGAAGGCTGTGCCCTGTCGGGGGGCACAGCCTTTTGCCGCTTGTGGCCATGGAGGAAAACGACCGTCCGGTGCGAATCTTCTCCAGACGATGTTTAACACCAGAGGTGAACCATCATGGCTCATCTGCTCATTGGGTTGATACTCTTTGGGCTGGCCCTGCTTGCGGTTCTGCCCGTGCCGCATGTGTCGCTCTGGCCCCCATCCGTCATCGCCAAGGAGTGGGGGCATGTGCTGGCGATTCTCTGCCTGCCGGTCCTCTACCCGCGCTGGCTCTTCTACCCAATCGACGAGATCGGTGGCGGATTGGCACTGGCGGCGGCCATTCTGTTCCTGGTGCCGCTGCTCAGTTCCCTGGACACGGCCCGGGTGCTGCCGGAGGAACTGGCGGCTGCCTTTGGCAAAGTTCCCGGGCAGCCCGGCGATCGGCCCACGCCAATGCTCTGGCGGGATCTGTTCCTGGGAATTCCCCTGCGCCGCATGCCCGTCGAGACGGTCACCTACGTCTTCCGGGACGGGCGCAGACTCAAGATGGACGTGACACGGCCCCGGGGTGGGGGCGGCGCTGCACCCATGGTGCTGGTCATTCACGGTGGCGCCTGGCACAGCGGCAACCGGAAACAGCTGCCGGCGCTGAACCGGTATCTGGCGGCCCGGGGCTATCTGGTAGCCGCCATCGACTATCGCCTCTCGCCTGGTGCGACCTTCCCGGCCGCACTGAACGACGTGTTGTCCGCCGTGGCCTACTTGAAGGAGCACGGGGCGGCGCTCGGCGGCGACCCCACGCGGATTGTCACGCTGGGGCGCTCGGCAGGCGCACAGTTGGCGGTGCTGGCCGCTTACGTGATGCAGGACCCGGCGATCAGGGGCGCCATCGCCTTCTACGGGCCCTTCGACCTGGTCTGGGCTTACTCGGCGCCCGGCGGTGTGCTGGACTCGCCACAGATCCTGCGGGACTTTCTGGGCGGCAGCCCCACCGACGTGCCCGAGCAGTACCAGAATGCCTCACCCGTGTCTTGCGTGAAGACCAACAGCCCGCCCACCCTCCTGATTCACGGGGACGCGGACCGGCTGGTGGGAACGGAGCATGCCATTCGGCTGGCGGCGAAACTAAGGGAGGCCGGTCGCCCTCATCTGGTGGTGCGGACGCCGTTGGGCACGCATGGGTCCGATATCAACCTGAGCGGCCCCTTCGGCCAGATCTCCACCTATGCGGTGGAGCAGTTCCTGCGGGCGGTTACCCACGAAGCATGACAACGGAGTGAGCGTACATGAGTGGCATTCAACAGGCGCAAGCCTTCACGGGCGAAATTCGGCGGCAGGTCAGCGCCCGGTATCTGGTCTACCTGCCGGAGGGCTATGGGCAGGAGCCGGCGAAGCGCTGGCCGCTGATCCTCTTCCTGCATGGCTCCGGGGAGCGGGGGGATGACCTGGCGCTGGTCCGGAAGCATGGTCCCCTCAAGGTGGTGGGCGAGGGAACGGCGCTGCCCTTTGTGATCGTCGCCCCCCAGTGTCCGGCCGATCAGGTCTGGTCCCTGGATGTACTGGAAGGGCTCCTGGACCATACACTGGCCGACTATGCGGTCGATCCGAGCCGCGTCTATCTGACCGGGCTCTCCATGGGGGGGTACGGCACCTGGGAGTGGGGACTGCAGTCAGCGGGTCGGTTTGCCGCCATGGCGCCGATCTGCGGTGGCGGCAACCGGATTTCGGCCTACTTTGCCGGCACCGTGCCGACCTGGGCGTTCCACGGCGCCAAGGACGATCTGGTGCCGGCGGCTGAATCGGAGCGCATGGTGGAAGCTCTGCGGGAACGCGGGGTGGAGGTCCGCTTCACGGTCTACCCGGAAGCCAGGCACGACTCGTGGACCGAGACCTACAACAATCCCGAACTCTACGAATGGTTCCTGAGCCATCAGCGGTAAGCAAACGAAGCCCGGAGGCACTGGCCTCCGGGCGTCTTCTTGTATGGTTGATGGGAGCTAGGGCTTGATCCGGCGAAGCTTCGCCCGCTGCCGCCCTTCCAGGACCTTGCGGGCGCCCATGGCGACGGTCTCCAGGGGCGATTCGGTGACATGCACCGGCAGTCTGGTCACACGATGCAGCCGCTCGTCGAAGGCACGCAGCAGAGAGCCGCCGCCGGTGATGGTCAGGCCATTGCGGCTGATGTCGGCGAGCAGTTCCGGGGGAGTGCGCTCGAAGACATTGAGCACCAGGCTTTCCATCTGGGCCAGGGTCTCGCTGATGGCGCCGTAGACCTCTTCTGCCCGGACCTCGATGGCCGCCGGGTTGCCGGTCGTGGTCAGGCGGCCCGCCACTATGGCCGTGCCAGTAGCCGCCTCCGGCAGGGCGGCGCCCAACTGCATCTTGAGCCGCTCCGCCGTCAGGGGGCCGATCATCAGGTTGTACTCCCGTTTGAGCATACGGACGATCGCTTCGTCCATCTGGTCGCCGGCCGCTTCGCACGAATCGGTGACGACGACGCCGCCCAGGGAGATCACCGAAACGTTGGTGGTACCGCTGCCAATATCGAGCAGCATG
>JBLNEM010000012.1:0-4451 GCA_050262655.1 Mycobacterium leprae
TTCCAGGCCCGCACGGCGATCCACCGGTCACCCGCCGGCACATCGGCGGTCCACGCCACGGCCACCGTCCGGCTTTCACCGGGCAGCAGATCGAAGTGGTTCGCACCAAAGTACACGTAGCCCGGTGCATTGAAGGAGCGGCCGTCTTCCAGCCATATCGCCAAAGCGGTATAGACACCGGTGTTGGTCACCGTAATCCGGTCGCCCTCCTGCTGCACCGTCACCGTCGTGGTGGGAGCGGTCAGCATGGCGGCCAGGGTCTCGGCCTTGGTGAACAGGTATCGGTTGACCGATGCCACGGTGCCGTCGGCGCCCGTCAGCGCCAGATCCAGGTAGAAGAGTTCCTCCCCGATCTCGGCCAGCGGCAGTTGTACCGCCTGCACACGGGTGGAGCGGTTCCCTTCATAGGAGACGTTCCCTTCTCGCTGCAGATAGACCTTACCGGAGGCCCCGACCAGCGCGACCTTCAGGGTGCCGCTGCCGCTGCCGTCGCTGTTGGAGACCCAAAGGGTCGCCTCGAAACTCTCCCGCCCGGCCCAGGCCTGGGTGGCGAAGGCGGCACTGACGTGAAGCGGTTCGTAGGCCTGCGCCACGGCGAAGTAGCCAGACTTCGGCTGGCCGTAGTAGTCCAGGGCGCTGGTGCAATAGGCGTTGGGATACGGCTCGTTGAACTGCCAGGGCAGCGTGCCGCTGCACTGGTACGCCCGGCGCCGGTCGGCCTCCAGGGCGTAGCGCAGTCCTTCGAACTGGAAGAACTGGCTGGCCTTGCGGAGCGGCTCCACCTGGTCGATGCCGCCGAACTCCTTCTGCACCAGCGGCTCATTCACCCACCAGGAGCCCCGGTGGAAGTAGAGCGGGTTGTCACGGGTGGCAGGCCACTGGTTCTCCGGGGCGATGGTGGCATCCAGCGCCTTCCGGTTGGTCATGCCCTCCAGACCGAATTCGCTGTGCAAGAGGCAGGTGCCCTGGTTGTACAGTTCATACTGCCCGGTCAACCCCTGGTGCTCCCACGGGCCGTGCACGTCGTGCAGCGCCGTGGGATCCTTGCGGATCGACTCCAGCGAGTTATTGTAAACCGGGCCGCTGGGCGAGGAGGGCAGCCAGACCCGGTCCGGGTCGAGCCGGTTGACCGCGTCCTTCAAGGCGCCAATCACCGGCTCTTCGTTGGTGATGGGCCGCCCCTGCAGGTCGCCCAGTTCGTTGCCGCCGCACCAGACCACCAGCGAGGGGTGGTTGCGCTTGCGGGGAATGATCTGCTCCGCCTCGTTCACCATCATGTCGATGAACTCCGGCTCCGTGGAAGGCTTGTTGTTGATGCCGGAACTGGATTGGATGAACTCCTGCCAGACCATGATCCCATAGCGGTCGCACAGGTCGTAGAAGGCGTCCTTCTCAATCAGGCCGCCGCCCCAGACCCGCAGCATATTGCAGTGGGCGTTCCGAGCCAGGGTGAGCAGCCGTTCCAGCTTCTCCGGGCGCTCCACGCCGTACAGTGCGTCGATGGGCACCCAGTTCCAGCCCTTGATATAGATCTTCTTGCCGTTCACCACAAAGGTGTAGGGGCGGGCCGCCGGGTCCGCCTTTTCGTTCTGCACCAGTTCCACCGAGCGGATGCCGAAGGTGCTCTCCTGCAGATCCCACACGCTGCCGTCCGGGCCCAGCAGCCGCACCTCCGCCTGGTAGAGCGGCTGTGCCCCGTGACCGTTGGGCCACCAGAGCGCAGGATTGGCAACGGTCAACGGGAGTGCGACGCTCCCCTGACAGCCGTTCACGGTGTAGGGCGCCTGTGCGGTCGCCACGACCTGGCCGTTCAGCCGCACCGTAGCCTCCACCGTAAGGGTGGCCGACGCCTCCACCACCGGCATTGCCACCGCCGAAGGCGAAACCGCCGCGCTCGCAGCAGGCGCCGCGTTCAGCGTCTCGGCCGTCCCCACGTTCACTGCGGGAGCCGTCCCCGCGGCAGTTGCGACCGCCGCCTCGGCCGCCGGCGAAGCCAGCGCCGCGTCGATCGTAGCGGTCACGGTGATGTCGGCCTGCCGGTGATCGGTTGACAACTGCGGCCGTACCCAGACCTGCGCTACCTTGGCCGGTCCGGTCACTTCCAGGTAGACATCGTCCCAGATGCCAATGTGGATCATGCGGGGGCAGAAGTCCCACCAGTACGTCATGCGGCTCTTGTGGGTCCGCACCCTGGTGGTCTTGGAGACTTGCGGCTGCTCGTGCGGCGCCGGTTCGATCACCACCGAGATCATGTTCTCCTCGCCGTACTTCAGCTTGCTGCCCACCTCGAACGCCGCCGGGGTGTACATGCCCACATGCTCACCCAACCGCTCGCCGTTCAGGAAGAACTGGGCCTCGTAGTCGACGCCCTTGAAATGAAGGGCCACCCGCTGACCCTGCCAGGCAGGGTCAGCGGTGAAGGTTTTCTTGTAGATCCAGGTCCGGTCAGGCACCCACTCGATGGCCAGCGAGTTCAGTTCCCAGTAGGGATCAGGGATCTGGTTGTTCTCCCAGAGGTCCTGATGAACGCTGCCAGGTACGGTCCCCTGGTACCAGTAGCGCAGGTCCCGGGTGGTCGGCTTCTCGCCGTTGCGCCAGACCCAGTCTTCGCCCAGGTAGCCCTTGAACCGCCAGTCGTTGCCGTTCAGCGTGATTTTGTTGCCCATGACTATTGCTCCAGCAGGTTGACCTCGCGGACCGGCGCAGCCGCGTCCACAGGCACCACAAAGGTTTTGATCTCGCAAGGGCCAAACTGCGCCTCAATGTTCCGACCGAAGACCCGAATGGTCGCCCGGGTGGCGATCTTGTCGGTCTCATAGGCCCGGATCACCAGGTCGTCGCTATCCTCCGCCTTCTTCACGACGCTGACCACCACATTGGTCACATCGACGCCGACGAAGGAGTCCTTCTGCGGCAGCGGGCCATTATGGTAGGTCTCAATCAGCGGAATCGGCCGCTGGTTCAGTTCGGCGGCGGCCCGAACCGTGCCGCCCTGCTCCCAGCCGCCTTCATGCGGCAGCAGCACATAGGTGAAGTGCTGAGTCCCCTGGTCCATGTAGCTGTAACGCTCGCCCTCCACCGGCACGTACGGGTCGTGGTGGGCGTAGATCGGGCTGCGCAGCACGGTGAGGGACATCTCCCGCTCCTTCACCGAGAAGCTGTACTTGCCGTCGTTCAGCACCGAGAGGCCGTAGATCTTGTCGGTGCCGCGCATGACACCGGTCAGATCGATCCAGTTCTGGCCCGGCTCCTCCTCCCCATCCACCGGCCGCTCGATGTGGCCATAGGGGGTCTCGTAGGTCGCCGTGGGGAAGTGCAGCCCCGTGGGGAAGCGCAGCTTCAACACCTTGTGCTGCTCGTGCCAGTCCACCGTCACCCGGACCTCGACCTGTGCCAGGTCGCGATACATGGCGAACTCCTGGTAAAGGGTGGAGGCACCGTAGGTGTAGGTGACGCGAATGACCGACTTGACCGGGCCCTGCTCGATCAGCTTGACGGTCTTCACCTCGAACCGGCCCACCACGTTGTCGTAACGGGTAATGCCATGGCTCCAGGTGTCGCTCTTGTCTTCGATCACCATGGGACGGGCGCCGTCCACCGGGATGATGTCGAAGCCCAGCTTCTTGTCGGTCAGCTTGATCAGACCGGTCATCGGGTTCACTTCCAGGCGGAGGCGATCGTTCTCGAGATGCGTATCGCTGGAGTCCACCGCGGTGAACTGCTGCTGCGGCTCCTGGGTGATGATCCGGTAAGTCCGATAGCCCATGGCGGGCAGGTCGGCCACAAAGCTCAGCTTCTTGCGCCAGCCGGTCACCGTGGCGCCGGAGCGCACGGTCTGCAGCGGCACCTGCCGGCCCTCGTCATCCAGCAGAATGTCGGTCTCCTTCAGGCCGCCGAATTCCAATTCCACATTGGCCCGGCTCGCCCAGGCGTGCGGGTTGAAGACCACGATCGGCTTCATGCCCTCGACCTGCGGGATGTTGACCCGCCAGGCCATCGACTGGATGGCCTGGTTCAGGCCACGGGCTGCGATCGCATTCGCCTCGCCGTACAGGTCCCGGGCGTCATCGTAGGCTACCTCCAGCGAAGTGCCGGCGACGATGTCATGGAACTGATTGAAGAGCACACCCTTCCAGGCCTGGCTCAAGTCGGGGTATGGCTGGCCGGTCACGCGGGCCGCGATGGCAGAGAACTTTTCCGCCTTCAGCAGCAGGTTCTCGGACTCCCGATTCCACCGCTTCACCGCCGAGTGGACGGCATAGCAGCCGGGAGCATGGTGCTGGAGGTCGTCGTGGACCACCGGGATCGGCAGGTCCTGGCCCAGCACCGACTCAAAGAAGCGATTGGGGGTGGAGAGTTCCAGCTCCGGGAAGTTGGGGTCGGCGTTCATCTGCCGGATCGAGGCCAGGTTGGCCTTGGTGGGGCCGCCGCCATGGTTGCCCACGCCGTAC
>JBLNEM010000013.1:0-2919 GCA_050262655.1 Mycobacterium leprae
AGTCCAGCATCTGGCTCTTTCCGGTGGATGGCGGCGAACCTCGCACCCTGGATAACTGGGACCTGGCCATTGGCGACACCGTCGGCGCCGACGTGCGCAACGGCGGTGGGATTGACCTGACTTGGGCGCCCGACGGCAACGTGATCTACGTCTCGGTCTCCGAGCGTGGCGCCTGCGTGGTCTACGGTTTCCCCGTAGCCGGCGGCAAGCCCTACATTCAGGCCGGTGGGCAGCGGGAGATTTACGGCGGCAGCTTCGACGCCAACTGCGAGTTGTTCGCCTTCGTGGCGGGCGATATCCACCACATCGGCGATCTCTATCTGCTGGACACCCGGGAGTATACCGAAACCAAGCTGACCGACGTGAACGGCAAGCTGTGGGCTGAACTGGAACTGTCCGAGGTGGAATAGGTCAACTTCAAGGCCCGGGACGGCTGGGATGTGCATGGCTGGCTGCTGAAGCCCGTTGGCTTCGAGCCTGGCAAGAAGTACCCGCTGGTCCTGGACGTGCACGGCGGTCCCCATACCTGCTTCGGTTACGCCTTCTATCAGGAGTTCCATGTCCTGGCGGCAGCCGGGTATGGTGTCCTCTTCGTCAACCCCCGTGGATCGACCAGCTACGGCCAGAAGTTTGTCGATGCCGTGCGTAACGACTACGGCAACCGGGACTACAACGATCTGATGGATGCCGTCGACCATGTTCTCGCCCAGGGCTGGGTCGATGAGAAGCGCCTGGCCGTTACCGGCGGCTCGTACGGCGGCTTCATGACGAACTGGGTGGTCACGCAGACCAACCGTTTCGCCGCCGCCATCACCCACCGGTCGATCTCCAACTGGGTCTCCTTCGCCGGCACCCCGGACTTTGGTCCGTTCTTCAACATGATGCAGCACGGCGTGACCGACCCCTGGTCGCCGGAAGGCGTGGAGAAGCTGTGGAATATCTCCCCGCTGAAGTACGTGGCGAACGTCACCACGCCGATCGGCATCTTCCACTCCGAGTTCGACTATCGCTGCCCCATCGAGCAGGCCGAGCAGTTCTACATGGCCATCAAGTTCTACAAGAAGGCGCCGGTTCAGTTCGTCCGCCATCCGCGGTCCAATCACGACCTGACCCGCCAGGGCCCGCCCGTCCTCCGGGTGGACCGCTTCCACAAGATGCTGAGCTGGTTCGGGCAGTACTGCCCGGCCAACGACGCCGAGGCCCCTGCCAAGGCGTAGCCCTCGATTCGACAAAAGCCCTGCTGCCGACTGGCAGCAGGGCTTTTCCGCAACCTACGGCAGCAGCGTCCGCCCCAGCCAGAACCCGGTCAGCAGGATGGGGAAGATCAGCAGCACCGCCAGCCCGGCGCCTGCCGCCAGGAAGCGCCAGGTGACAAGTTCCGCCCTTAAGAGACGCCGGATCGCGTAGAGGGAGTACGGCAGAGCCAGGATCACCGCGGTGATGACGCCGGGGGTATATGTACGCAACAGCAGGCTGGACCCGGCATGAGTAAAGACGTGTAGGAACATCAGCATGAGGCCGCCCGCAAAGGGCAAAAGCGCAGGCCCCGGGCGCAGTGATCGGTGGGCCAGCCATACAGCTAGCAGCAATACGATGAAGATCAGTACGACGGCCACAGAAAACTGCCCGGTCGTCGTGGCCGCAGCCCCGACCATGCGGGCCGCTGCCGGATTGCGGGCGGAGAGTTCCGCCAGGAGAGCCTCGTTTCGCCCCACCCATCCCTGTACAGTGAGGATCTCCTCGGCGTCATGCACGACAAAGACCAGCAGAAAGAGCGTGATGACCTGCTTCAGGCTCAATCGTTCATCCAGATAAGCCAACATATGTACATCTCCCAGCTAGAAATGGGCCCGCCCTCAGTGTACGAGAGCGGGCCCAGTCTTTCAATCATTAAGCCTTATACCGCTTGAAGGCCAGGGTGGCGTTGGTGCCGCCGAAGCCAAAGCTGTTGTTCAGGGCAATCTCGAGGCCCTCGACCTTGCGGGGCTTGTTCGGCACGTAGTCCAGATCGCAGGCCGGGTCGGGATTCTCCAGGTTGATGGTGGGGGGAAGTGTCTGGTGGTGCAGGGCCAGAATCGTCAGGATCGACTCGATGGCGGCGGCGGCACCCAGCAGGTGGCCGTGCATCGACTTGGTGGAACTGACCGCCAGCTTATAGGCGTGCTCGCCGAACAGCCGCTTGATCGCCTCAGTCTCCATCACGTCGCCGAGGTCGGTGGAGGTGGCGTGGGCGTTGATGTAGCCCACCGACTCCAGCGGCAGGTTGGCGCTGTTCAGCGCCATCTTCATGGACAGTGCGGCGCCACGTCCGTCCGGTGCGGGAGCGGTTACATGGTAGGCATCGGCCGACATGCCGGCGCCTACGATCTCGGCGTAGATCTTGGCACCCCGGGCAAGCGCATGCTCCAGCTCCTCGAGAATGATGCAGCCGGCGCCCTCAGACATCACAAAGCCGTCGCGGTCCTTGTCAAAGGGCCGGGAAGCGTGCTCGGGATCGTCGTTTCGAGTCGACAGCGCCTTGAGGGAGTTGAAGCCGGCCATCGCCAGCTCGTCGATCGTCGACTCGGTGCCGCCGGTCAGCATCACATCGGCATCGCCCCGCTCGACAATGCGGTACGCATCGGCGATGGCATGTCCGGCCGAGGAGCAGGCGGACACGGTGCCGTAGTTAGGACCCATCAGGCCAAAGCGCATGGAGACCATGCCTGGAGCAATGTTGATGATCGAGCCCGGAATGAAGAAGGGGGAGACCCGCCGGGGCCCCTTCTCGACCAGCACCATCTTGTGGTTCTCAACGCCTTCCAGGCCGCCCATGCCGCTGCCGACCACGACGCCGGTCCGCTCCAGGAGATCGCCTTCCAGCTTCAGGCCGCTGTCCTTCACGGCTTCATCGGCCGCAGCCAGCATGTAGGGAATAAA
>JBLNEM010000014.1:0-4835 GCA_050262655.1 Mycobacterium leprae
GGCGGGCTGTTTTGCCCGCACCTCCACCGTTTCCAAAAAAAAAAGTACTGTTTTATCCGGGGGGGCCCCCCCCCCCCCCACCTCTTTTGTTTACCCAAGCTCCTGCTTGACCAGGAAGCGAATGGGCACCATGAAGTGCATGGGTTTTCCCCCATCCTCAAAGAGCACGTATCCCCGCTCCGGCAGGCTTGTGGTATCGAACTTCACCTCGGCCATGAAGCTGCCCCAGTCCCCCATCCCCGGGGCCATGATGCGCAAGGTTCCCAGCGAGCGGCCCTTTTCCGTAAAGACGGTGGCGTCAAACTGCGACTCGAACGCGTTGGCAAATCCGGCCACGACCAGAGGCGAGGTCGTTACCTGCTGGTCCGCGACCGGTTTGACCACGCTGATGGCTTCTGCGGCGTTCAGGTAGACGAGCGGCAGGTTATGGGTGTTGAACAGCTGCGGGAAGTGGCTGTTATCGAGCTTGAATTCGTAACGAACCCCGGATCCCCAAGGGGCAAGCAGGATCACCTGCCGGGTTCCGGTCGCCAGGCTGCTCATGAAAATCTCCACGTCAGTCGGCGTCCCGGTTGCTGGCACCCGCCGGTTCAGGTCGTACTTCACTTTTTCCGTGTCGGATCCGGTGTTGATCACAATGTAGGTCTTGTCCGACTTGACCATTGCGTATGCCACCCGGGAGGTATACAGGGCCTTGGCCGCATCCTGCACATCCTGGGGTGCCTGGGACAGAGCGATGACCAGGATCGGATCAGTAGGCTCCGGCTTTGGCCCGGGGGGCTTCGGCCTGTTGAAAACCATGAGCAGGGCGCCCACAATCAGCAGCAGCATGACCCCCACGGCAATTCCGATGCAAACCTTCTTCCGCCTGCACATACGCATCGTCTCCTTCATCGTTCCTCAATATGAAGTACGAAAATGACGGAGATTTGTTTGGTACCCAGCGCGATTTTTTCACAGAAAAGAAGAAGACCCTCACCCGTTCATCCAGAGGGGGTGAGAGTCTTGCCATTTTCGGCGGGATTAGCCCTGCTTCATGACGATGCCTTCGAGGGTGACTGCCACTTCTTTGGCCTTGTCCGTGGCCTCTTCCAGCGTCTCATAGATCTCCTTCATGGTGATGAACCGAACCGGGTTGGTCGCGCCCACTTCAAAAATCGCCTGCAGTCCGCCGCGCAGCACCTCATCGCCCTGCTCTTCGAGCTGGACAATCTTGGCCGTCCGCTCCCGGATCGGCAGCATCTTCTTGCCCGCCACGAGATCAATGGCCCCGACCAGTTCAGCCGTCTGGAAGGCGAGGAGCTGGGCAAACTCCTTGAGGAACCGGTCGCTCTCCTTGATCTGATAGATGGCGATACGAGCCGCCACCGCTTCCATCAGGTCGACCACCGAATCGATCCGCACGGCCAGTGCGGCAATATCCTCACGCTCCAGCGGGGTCATGAAGGACTTGTGCAGCAACGTGAAAAGGTCCTTCGTCAGATGATCGCCCTTGGACTCCAACTGCTTTACAACCGGAGCGATCTCCGCGTACCGGCCGGGGTTCGCCAGCAGCTGCTCCATATGCTTGGCCACAGCCGAAGCGTTCTCCACTGCATCACGCAGGTAGTCGAAGAATTTCTGATCCTTGTTGTTGTTACCACCGAAGATCATGAGAGTTCCTCCCTCCAAGAGTTGGCACCGCTATTCAATCGCAATCAGGTTGCGCAGTTCCCGATACAACGCCAGCTTGTCTGTCAGCTTCTCGCGGCTACGACCGCTGGGGCTGGCGGCTACGAAATCGATCGTCCCGGCAACCAGCCGGCCGGGCTGCAGGCCATAATCGAACTGCTTGAGCCCAGAGGCCCCTGCATAGACACCTTTGCCATTATAACAGGCAATATACGGTTGGAATCGCCGGATTTTGTCCAGAAGCTGTTCACAACCCGACCGCATCTCCCAACCGGCCAGGTCACCGCTGCTCTTGCTGGGCCTGTCCACCAGGTCTGTCAGGCCAAACCCGTATTGCAGCAGGGCTGCATCCTCCTGTGGGCTCAGCAGGCGATCGGTCAGTCCGGCCTGCCAGAGCAGCCACCAGAAGCGATTGCTGGGGTGGGCATAATAGTGGCCCAGTTGTGCCGACCGCTCGCCCGGGTTGAATCCGATGAAGAGAATCCGGAGTTCCTGCGCCAGGTAATCCGGCAAAGGTGGCAGCCCCAGATCCCCTTTCAGCGAGGCGCCGCTCAACGTGCCTCCTCCTCCTCCGGGTCCAGATGGGGCAGCTCCTGCCAGGCCCGCACCTGTTCCGTCACCCATCGCACATAGTCGAGGAATTCAGGGTCCTGACAGAGCACGGTCCAGGCCTTCTTGACCGCCGCCACGAAGTCCGGTCGGAGCTGGTCAATGCGGAAGCGCTCCAGGATCGGGCAGACACCTTCGGCAAAGGGATCAAATGCCACATCCACGGTTCCGTCAGAGGAAAGGCAGGGCGTAAGCGGATAGATCCGACAGGCAAGCGGCCGCTTCTCCCGCCGGCACAGCATCTGACAGCGCATGAATGGTATGTGCGCATGGTGGGCCCAGGACGGCGCGAACTCGTATTCCTGAGGCGAGTGGAACTGCCAGGCGGCCCAGTCCTCCGACCCGTCATACAGGGGAAGCTCCCCGGGCAACAGGTAGACGCCAACGTCCGGCAGGAAGTCTGTGCAGCATTTCTGGCCACAGAGCGTGCCGCAATCAAAATCGAGGGGCGTTGCATCACCCAGAATCGCCCATGCTTCCGCAATCAGTTTCGTGTCAGCCATCCCAATCGCCTCCAAACCGGCCCAGGTTCCATCATACCGTTTGGCAGGCGCTGACGGAAGTGCCAACACTGCCTTAAAATGTGTTAGGATAAGTATGCCAAATTACTAAAGGAGTTGTCACTGAACATGGCGGATCTGGGCTTCATCGGACTCGGCCGGATGGGCCGCAACATGGCGCGCAACCTGCTAAAAGCGGGACACCGGGTGACCGTGTACAACCGCAGTCAGGGGATCGTCGACGAACTGGTCAGAGAAGGCGCAGTACGGGCCGGAAGCCCGGCAGAAGTTGGCCGCCAGGCCCGGGTGCTCTTCACCTGCCTGACGACTCCCGATGTGGTGGAGACAACCCTGCGCCAGGCCCTGGAAGGGGCGCAGCCGGGTACTGTCTTTGTGGATCATTCCACGATTGGCGTTTCCGATGCACAGCGCATCGCCCAGATGTGTGCGGCCAAGGGCGTTCAGTTTATCGATGCGCCGGTCAGTGGCGGCCCATGGGGCGCAGAGGCCGGTACGCTGACGATCATGTGCGGCGGCGACGAGACCGCCTACCAGACGGTTCTGCCTTACCTGCAGGCCGAAGGGAAGCAGTTGTACCGCCTGGGGCCGGTGGGCGCCGGCACGGTGGCCAAGCTCTGCAACAACCTGCTGGTGGGCATTCATGCGGCGGCCATGAGCGAGGCGTTCGTCCTGGGCACCAAGGCCGGGGTGGATCCGAAGGTCCTGTTCGATATCATCCAGGGAGCCACGGGCGGCTCCAAGCAGATCGAACGGAACATACCGAAGTTTGTCTTCCCCGGCAACTTCGAGGCGGCTTTCTCGGTGGAACACCTGCACAAGGACGTGGCCCTTGCCGTTCAACTGGGCAAGGAGCAGCAGGTCCGGATGGTGCTGGGCGCCATGACCCAGCAGTTGCTGGAAGAGACACGGGCCGCCGGACACGCACAGGAGGATATGGCGGCGATCATTCGCCCCCTGGAAGACCTGACCGGCGTGAAGGTGCGGGCTTAGGCTCCTGACATAGCAAACGGCAGACGCCGGAATCCAACAGGTGGGTTCCGGCGTCGCTTTTTACCCTAACAGTTCCGCCATCCGGGCGGCCCAGGCTTCTTCCGTGGTATGCGCCGCCTTTCCCACGAACATCTCCCGAAGCTGCCGAACGGGGGCCAGCTTGCGCAGGGCCACCCGGTAACGGCCCATCTTGGGCCCGGCCAGCTCCGCCTCCGAAGCCGAGATGACCTCGCGCCGGAAATTGAGGGCGACCATGGCCCGACTGAGGGAGCGCACGGCCGTCTCAACCGGTCCCGCCATGCGGTAGACATAGGTGGCGTAACCCGACTCGTTGGTCACTTCTACCGCCATCCGCCCCTGATCCGGGAAGGCCACCACGAACCAGCAGACCGGCGCTACCCGCTCTTCCCTGCTCTCGAATCCCTCGCGCAAACCCACGTATATGTACTGGTCCTGTGCCATCTGGCAGAGATGCTCGAAGCAGGCCCGGCGACCGGGTGCACTCTCCCCCGCCTCGTTGGTGAAGAGCAGTTGCTCCAGGAAGGGCCACAGCCCCGGCGCAGCCGCCTGGATGGCCCCCCGGCTCACGGCCTTGCCCTGGCGCAGGGTGCTGGCCAGAGGAGGCAGTTGTGCGTCCGGCGCCTCTGCCGGCAGCCGCTCCCGCAAGTAAGCCGCCGTGCGATGGTAAAGCGCCTGGGTGAGACGGCGGATCTCTCGCTCAAGCTCGCCGAAGCGACCGCCCAACATCGTGAACACCAGCCGCTCACCAAGGTCCAGCCTGAGTTCAAGGCAGTACCGCTCCGGGTCGAAGGCCAGGCTCTGGATATCGGCGTAAGCTACATTGAAGAAGTCGGTCGCGGAAGGCACGACAACCAGGCTGGAACGATAAAGCATGATCCGGCAGGAGCGATCGCTCTGGGTCTGCCCGTCCGGCAGCTCCAGCGCATAGGCCCCGGCAAACTCCTTCTCAAACTCGGCGTCCAGCATCAGCAGGTTCCTGATCAGCTGCTCGTTTCGGCTGTCCTGCGGGAGGCGTGCGCATTG
>JBLNEM010000015.1:0-5168 GCA_050262655.1 Mycobacterium leprae
ACGTTGCCAGTGTGGCCGCGGCCATCCTCCACGATGTGCTGGAGGACTGCGACGTTTCCGAGGAGACCCTGACCGCGAAGTTCGGCAAGGAGGTCTCCACCCTGGTGCAGGGTGTGACCAAACTGGCCAAACTGAACTTCTCGTCTCGGGACGAGGCGCAGGTGGAGAACCTTCGGAAGATGTTCCTGGCCATGGCCAAGGATCTCCGAGTCATTCTGATCAAACTCGCCGACCGGCTGCATAACATGCGGACGCTGAAGCACCGGAACGCCGAAGCCCAGCAGCGGATTGCCCGTGAGACCATGGACATCTACGCCCCGCTGGCGCATCGCCTTGGCGTCAGCAACATCAAGTGGGAGTTGGAAGACCTTGCATTCCGCTACCTAGAGCCCGAGAAATACCAGGAGATCGCCAACCTGGTGGCGCGCAAGCGTCAGGAGCGGGAGGCCATTACCGACGACCTGATGAAGGAACTGCGGGTCAAGCTGGAGGAGAGCGGCATCCGGGCGGACATCTCCGGCCGGCCCAAGCACTTCTACAGCATCTATAAGAAGATGTATCGGCAGGGCAAGGATATCACTCAGTTGTACGACCTGATCGCCATCCGCGTGATCGTCGATGAGGTGAAGGACTGCTATGGCGCACTGGGCGTGATCCATTCCCAGTGGAAACCGCTGCCGCTGCGCTTCAAGGACTATATCGCCACACCCAAACCGAATATGTACCAGTCGCTCCACACCACGGTGATTGGACCGCACGGCGAGCCGTTCGAAATCCAGATTCGGACGCTGGAGATGCACAAGACCTCGGAGTACGGCGTTGCCGCACACTGGGCCTATAAGGAGGGACGGACCGACAAGGAGTTCGACAAGAAACTCCAGTGGCTCCGTTCCCTGCTGGAGTGGCACCAGGAGATGCGGGATGCCCGTGAGTTCGTGGAATCGGTCAAGGTTGATATCTTCGCCGACCAGGTCTTCGTCTTCTCGCCCAAGGGGCATGTCTTTAACCTGCCTGCCAACGCCACGCCGCTGGATTTTGCCTTTGCCGTCCACTCCGATATCGGCTACCGGTGCGTAGGCGCCAAGGTGAACGGCAAGATCTCCCCCTTGGACAGCACGCTGGCCAACGGCGATGTGGTGGAAATCCTCACCTCGAAGCAGTCCCCGGGGCCATCGATCGACTGGTTGAAGATCGTGAAGACGGCGGCTGCCAAGAACAAGATTCGGCAGTTCTTCAAGCGGGAGCGGCGGGACGAGAACCTGATGCGTGGCCGGGACATGCTGCGGTACGAAGCCCAGAAGACGGGCATTGAGGCGCATGAACTGTTGCGGGACGAATGGCTGGAGGAGGTCTGCAAGAAGGCCGGCCTCAAAGACGAGGAAGATATCTACCTGGCCATTGGCATCGGCTCTATGAGCTCGTCCACGGTCATTGCCCGCCTGAAAGAGTTCTACGAGAAAGAGAAGAAGAAGTCGGAGCAGCCGGCCACGACGGCCGACATGCCCGTCAAAGAGTGGGCCGGTTACGGCAAGGCCAGCAACGGCATTCGGGTCAAGGGTGTCGGCGATCTGATGGTTCGCTTCTCCAAGTGCTGCAGCCCCGTCCCGGGGGACCCGGTGATCGGTTACGTCACCCGCGGGAGGGGCGTCACGGTCCACCGGCTGGACTGCCCCAACATGGACGATCTCGCCCGTGAACCGGACCGCCTGGTGGAGGTGGCCTGGGAGGAGAATTACTCAACCGCCCATCCAGTGGAGATTCAGATGACCAGCCTCGACCGGGCCGGCCTGCTGGCCGATGTAGCCTCCATCGTCGCCGAAGCCCGCATCAACATGATCTCCGTCATGACGCGGGTGCACAAGAACAAGCTGGCCACCATCGACCTGGTCCTGGAAGTGAAGAACGCCCAGCAACTGCAGTATGTAGTCCAGAAGATGGCCAAGGTCCGCGACGTGATGACGGTAGAGCGCGTCAGCCATGAACGGAAGACGGCGAAGGCCGCCAAGGCAGCTCAGACTCAAGCATAGATCAAGGGAGGGGGTCAAGCCCCCTCCCTTGGTCTGTCAATGCGCCCGCGCCAGATCGGCCGGAACCAGTAATCCACTCCCAGATAGCCCACGTATCCGTAGCCCACGGCCAGGAGGATCCACTCCAGCAGGGAGAGCTGCACGTTGGTGCTGGTGCTGCCACTGAACATGTACGCGTAGTTCATCACCAGGGCCATGATCAGCGCAAAGCTAGAAGCGAAGCCGATGATCAGGGCGATGCCGACCAGGAGTTCACCCCACTGAACGAGGAAGTTGAACAGGTTCACGTTGGGGATGGCGAAACTCCTCAGGAAAGCCGCCCACCAGGGCTGGACAGTCGGGTGAGCACCGGTCGCACCCTTGACTGCGTTGGTCAGGAAGCCCTTTGCATCGAACGGAGCCTTGCCGGTGATCTTCTCCCAACCAGCGGTCAGCCATTCGTAACCGATGTAGATCCGAAGCACTAGCCAGACCCAACTGGCCCTATTGCCCCTTAGGAAATCGGACATGCAGCCTTTCCTCCTCCTTTAGCCGCCGAATCCGTTTTGCTTCTAGTATGACCCTGACGCTGTCTACCAACCGTTGGGGCGCAAAAGGTCAGCAAAAAGGGCCTGCCACAGGAGTGGCAGGCCCTCGTTATGACAGCGTGATCGCTTAGGCAGCAGCCTTGGAACCACCGTCAGCCTTGACGAGCTTGCGCCAGACCGGGCGGAACCAGTAGTCGACGCCGAGGAAACCGACGTAGGCGCCACCGACGGCGAGGAGGATGACCTCCAGCAGGGAGAGCTGCACGTTGGTGCTGGTGCTGCCGCTGAACATGTAGGCGTAGTTCATGAGCAGAGCCATGACCAGGGCGAAGCTGGAGGCGAAGCCGATGATCAGGGCGATACCGGTGAGCAGTTCACCCCAGGGAACGAGGAAGTTGAACAGACCGACGCTGGGAAGGAAGGCAGACTTCACGATAGCGGCAAACCAGGGCTGAACGGTCGGGTGAGCGCCAGTGGCGCCCTTGACGGCACCCTGCAGGAAGCCGGAAGCGTCGAAAGCCTTCGGGCCGGTGATCTTCTCCCAACCAGCGGTCATAAACTCATAGCCGACGTAGAGGCGGAGCACGAGCCAGATCCAGCTAGCATTCTTGCTCTTGAGGAAGTTGGACATTTGTGGTTCCTCCTTAGGATGATTGCTTTGGTAACCCGCCGGGGGCGTTCTGTTTGGGCCCCGGCGCTGTGAACAACTTGATAGTACTGCGATAATGCCTCTCAAACCATCCGGCGGAGGGCGAAGTCTGGTGCCATGGGATGTCGTACGACACCGTGTCACCCTGCAAGGGCTTAAGGTCAAATTGGTCTACGTGATGTTTGTCATGTGATCGGGCTGTTGCCTTACGTTTGCTAAAGTAATGAAAAACCGAATCGCAAAGATCAGACACGCCGTTCCCCTGGGTGAGCGAGCTGCAGAATGCGCCAAAAAAGGCCTGCCACAGCAGTGGCAGGCCTTCTTCTTGTTGTTGCGTTACCGCTTAGGCTGTGACCTTTGCACCGGCGTCAGCGTTGATCAGCTTGCGCCAGACCGGACGGAACCAGTAGTCAACGCCCAGGTAGCCAGCGTAGGCACGACCGGCGAAGATGATGATGCCGGCGATCAGGATCAGCTGGGTGTTGGTGCTGGTGGAGCCAGCGAACAGGAAGTTGAAGTTCAGGAACATGGCCATGGAGGCGGCGAAGATGGAGGCGAAGCCGAGGATCAGGGCCAGGCCAACCAGGCACTCACCGTACTTGACCAGGAAGCTGAAGACGCTGACGTTGGGCAGGGCGATGTTCTTGACGAACCAGCCATACCAGGGCTGCACGCTGGGGTGAGCACCGGTCATGCCCTTCAGGGCGTTGTTCAGGGTGCCGGCAGCGGAGAACGGGGTCGGGGCGGTGAGCTTCTCCCAGCCAGCGGTCAGGAACTCGTAGCCGACATACAGACGGAGCAGCAGCCAGATCCAGCTAGCCTTCTTGCTGTTGAAGAAATTGGACATGTTGCGGTTCCTCCCTAACGGATGATTGCTTTGTAACCCGCCGGGCTTCTTGCGGACCGTCCGGCGCTGTTAGCAATTTGATAGTACTGCGATAATGACTTTCAAACCATCCGCCGGAGGGCGCAGTATGGTGTCATGGGATATCACAGGAGAAATGTCACGTCACAGCAGCGAAAGGAGAGTGTGGTCTACATGATGAGCGTCACGTTATCGGGCCTTCGCCCTACATTTACTGAAATAATGAAATACCGTTGATAGGTTGGTGTGTTAACCGTTAGGAGATGGATAAATTATCGCCCTGGCGGCTGTTGGCATGGCAATGAGCAAAAAAGACCCGCCACAGTGGTGGCGGGTCTCTCTTTTGTGTTACGTTATAGCTTAGGCAGTGACCTTGCTACCTGCACCGGCGCCCTCCAGACCGATCAGCTTGCGCCAGATCGGACGGAACCAGTAGTCAACACCCACATAGCCCAGGTAGGCGCCACCGAGGGCGACCATGATGAACTCGAGGGCGAAGAGGTAGGGGTTGCTGGAGGTGGAGCCGGTCATCAGGAAGGCGAAGTTCATGACAGCAGCCATGACAGCGGCGAAGATCGAAGCGAAGCCAACGATCAGAGCGAGGCCGACGAGCAGTTCGCCGTAAGGCACCAGGAAGTTGAACAGCTTGATATTGGGGATGGCGAAGTTGTTCAGGAAGTGGCCCCACCACTCAGCGGTGATCGGCTTGAACTTGGCAGCGGCCGCAGGATCGGCCGGCGGGAGGATCTTGGCGACGCCGCCCTTGAGGAAGCCGCTGGCATCGAACGGGGTAGCGCCAGTGAGCTTGTGCCAACCGGCCTCCAGGAACTCGTAGCCGACGTACAGACGGAGAACGAGCCAGATCCAGCTAGCATACTTACCCTTGAGGAAGTTAACAAATGCGGCCATGTTGAGGTTCCTCCTTACGGATGATTGCTTTCTGTAACCCGCTGAGTTCCTTCCGGATTCCCCAGCGCTGTTAGCAATTTGATAGTACTGCGATAATGGTTTTCAAACCATCCGCCAGAGGGCGCAGAATGGTGTCATGGGTTGTCATGTGACTTTTGCAGGGTCAAAGCGGGTTTGGTCTATATGACAAA
>JBLNEM010000016.1:0-3421 GCA_050262655.1 Mycobacterium leprae
ACGTCCTCGATGGTCTCCGGCTCCTCGCTGGTGGCTGCCGCCAGGGTATCGAGGCCCACCGGCCCGCCACTGTACATCTGGATAATGGTCAGCAGAACCTTGTGGTCCACCTTGTCCAACCACAGCGGGTCAACCTCCATCAGCCGGAGGCCGGCGTCCGCCACCTCGCGGGTGACGTGGCCCTGCGCTTTCACCTGGGCGAAGTCACGCAGCCGCTTCAGCAGTCGGTTGGCAATACGGGGGGTGCCCCGAGAACGCCGGGCAATCTCCCGGGCGCCCTCTTCGTCGAGATTGACCTTCAGGGTACGGGCCGACCGCAGCAGAATGGAGGCCAGCTCTTCCTCGGTATAGAACTGGAGCTGGGCCACTACGCCAAAGCGGTCCCGCAGCGGTGACGTGAGTGCGCCGTATCGCGTCGTCGCCCCGATCAGGGTGAACTTGGGCAGATCGAGGCGCAGGGTCCTGGCGCTGGGGCCCTTGCCCAGGATGATATCCAGGGCGAAGTCCTCCATAGCAGGGTAGAGCGTCTCTTCCACCAGCCGGTTCATGCGATGGATCTCGTCCACAAACAGCACATCGTGCTCGTTCAGCGAAGTGAGAATGGCGGCCAGGTCCCCCTGGTGGGAGATCGCCGGCCCAGAGGTAACACGGCAGTTGACGCCAAGCTCGCCGGCAATGATCTGCGCCAAGGTGGTCTTGCCCAGGCCAGGCGGCCCGTACAGTAGCACATGGTCCAGCGCATCGCCCCGCTGCTTGGCGGCCTCGATATAAATGGAAAGCTCCTCTTTGACCCGTTCCTGACCGGCATAGTCGGCAAGCCGCTGTGGGCGAAGCGTTTCATCCCAGCGGGTGTCTTCGGGCTTTCTCACGCCGGACATAATGCGTTCGTCTTCATTCATTGACGGTTACCCCCGGTAGAGATGCTTCAAGGATAGACGGACAAGCAGTTCGGCCTTGGGCTCCTCGCCCGCTTCCCGTGCCCCCCTGGCCAGGGCCTGGGCGGCCTCCGCACGGGTATAGCCGAGGGCCGTCAGCGCTTCGAGCGCTTCACCCATCGGATCGTGCGGCAGATCGGCCAACGAAGGCGTGGGACCGCTGCTCTCCAGCGACCCAACCCCGCCGATGGCAGAGCCGACCTTCTCCTTCAATTCCAGAACGATACGCTGGGCCGTCTTCTTGCCGACGCCGGGGATCCGGACCAGTGCGTTCACATCCTCCAGGGCAATCGAACGTCTGAGGCTATCCGGCGTGGCGGATGAGAGAACGGCCATCGCCAGCTTGGGTCCGATCCCTTCTACCTTCAGAAGCAGTTCAAAGAGGCCATACTCCTCCGTGGTGAGGAAGCCGTAGAGCGTCATGGAGTCCTCCCGCACCTGGAACGAAGTGTGCAGGAGCACCTCCTGCCCCGTCGACGGGAGGCGGGACCGGGTGCTGGCGGGAACCATGCAGCGGTAGCCGACGCCGTTCACGTCGATCACGACCGAATCGGCCGCGGCCGAGAAGATCAGCCCACGGACAAAGGCAAACATCTAACGTAGCCCTCCCAGTCGGGTCGAGAGTGTTGAACCGGCACATGCGGCGATTGCCACCGCCAGTGCGTCGGCCACGTCATCCGGCTTGGGCACCTCGGGCAGCCCGAGGAGCGCTTTCACCATGGCCTGCACCTGAGGCTTGTCGGCCCGGCCGTAGCCGGTAACCGCCATCTTCACCTGCATCGGGGTGAACTCACGAATGGGCACGCCGTTGTCGGCCGCCGCCAGCAGCACCACCCCACGGGCCTGTCCGACATGAATGGCCGTGGTCACGTTGCGGCCGAAGAAGAGTTCTTCTACGGCCACGACCTCCGGTTTGTACTCGAGCATCAAATCGACAACGCCCCGGTAGAGCTTCTGCAGCCGCACCTCGGGCAGCATGCCTGCCGGTGTTTCCAACGCACCATAGGCGACTGCCCGCTCACGGCTGCCGGCGCCGTCAACGACGCCGTAACCCATGATCGCCGTGCCGGGGTCGATCCCTAATACACGCATAAATCGCACCACCAATCGATGATATGTTCGGGAAGTGCGGCTCGGTCTCCTTCCCCATTCTCAGCCCATCTCCTGGTAACGGGCTGGGGATCAACGTCTCCCTGCCAAAGAAAGGACCCGGCAACGACTGTTGCCGGGTCCTTGTTCACTCTGTCTCCTGGCGCCGCAGATCGTGCCAGTGGCCTTCGGCGGTGACCGGGGCGGCCAGGCCGATCTCCTCTACCTTCCAACCGTTGATCCGGAAGGCTCGCACCTCGGCGGGGCCATCCAGGGAGATAATGACACGGACGGCTTCTGGATAGTGCACGGCCATCCGAATATCGTTCTGCGAAGGCTTAGCCGGCGCCGTCGGATGGGAGTGATAGATCGCCACCAGCTCCTCATGCTGCTCAGCCATCTGTTTCAACGCCTGTTCCTGCTGCGTCGGCTCTACCTCATAGTAGACAGGGCTGTGTCGGGTGTTGTCCGTCGCGTAGGCACTGGTTACGTGCCCATCTCGCCCTGCCAAAATGCCACAGGCTTCACACGGCCTTTCATCGAGGCAGTGCTCCAGCATCTTCTGCAGCAATGGTTGCGGGATCACCAGGCGGCTCGTCTGCACCCACCCTCACCCCCAGGGCGTAGCCCGGCGTTCTACTGCTGCTTTACGATATGTCGTTCTCGCTCCGCTTGACTGCAACCCGGCGCAGGTCATACCATCCGCCGTGTGCTTCCCGCACGATCACGACCGGGTGCTCGGTCACCTGCCCGTCCACAATGCGCCAGGCCCGCATCTGGGGGCGGCGATGAGCCAGGGAGACGATGACGTAGAACGCTTCCGGCCAGGTGGCCTGCCCCACATCGGTGCCGGACGGAACGGCCGGTGTCCGAACGTGCGAATGATAGATGGCGACCAGCTGCTGCTGATGGCTTTCGATCTCATGGAGGGCCTGCACCAGTTGCTGGTGATCCACGGAATAGACCACCGGGCTACGCTGCCCGTTGTCTGTCGCATACGCGGACAGCACGTGGCCCCGCTCTCCTGCCAATAAACCACAGGCCTCCAGCGGCTTCTCCTCACGGCAGTGGTTGATCACCCGCCGATAGAGTGCCTCAGGAATATACAACTTGTCGCCCACCGGGCGGAGGCCCGTGGACCTACTCTTCTTCCGAAACAGCGAAAACACCCGGTAGCCCCCCGTCCGTCAGCGATACGATTCGTTCCCGTGGATGTCGCACGCCAGTTCGTACTCTTTGAGGGTCGTAATGCTGGGATGATCGCCGCAAACCGGGCAGGCAGGATTCCGGGCCAGTTCGACCTCATTGAAACTACCGCCCAGTCCGTCAAACATCAGCATGCGGCCGACCAGCGGCTGACCAATACCCAACAGCAGCTTCAGCACTTCGAAGGCTTG
>JBLNEM010000017.1:0-17486 GCA_050262655.1 Mycobacterium leprae
CGACTTGCATGTCTTAAGCACGCCGCCAGCGTTCGTCCTGAGCCAGGATCAAACTCTCCGTAGAAAAGTTTGCGGCTCTTGTTTGGTTGCTAACCTTGCGGTCAGCTGTACGACTCGCTTCGCTATATTCTCGCTTTTAGCGGCCGCGATCCCTTCGGTTGAAGGGGGTCGCTCTCGCCCTTTGCTACGCAAAGGGCTGCCGCTCCACGGTTTTTGGCCTTCGGCCAAAAACCGCCACTGTCTAGTTTTCAAGGTTCGAGGTTCGTGCCGCTGTGGTGTGAACCCCGGCGACAAGATGCTATCTTACTCGCTTCACTGCGAACCGTCAACTGCTCAGTTTTTGCCAAGCGGTCAGCGGCGACAGCTTTTACAGGATACCAGCCTGCAACCCCGCGCGTCAACCGTCCATTTTACGGAAACCGTAGGATTTCTGGTCGACGCCCGGATCGCCCGCCCAGTGTTTACTGGATGGTTCGCCCAATCACAACTTGCCTCTGGTTCTGTTCTCCATTATACTGTCCCTATACACTGAGCCCGGCGCCACAAAGGCCGGGCGCCATTTCGTATCCGGACCCTTCTAATCATCTGCAGGGAGTGACATCCGAATGGGCAATGAAGAACGTCTGTGGCCATACCAGGAAGCTAAGCGGATCGTGGAGCGCTGGCCACAGAAATCGAAATACATCCTGCAGACGGGTTTCGGCGCATCGGGCCATCCGCACATGGGCACGATCGGCGAAGTGGTCCGGACCTATTATGTGGCGATGGCGCTGAAGGACCTGGGTAAGGAGTCCGAGATCATCGTTTTCTCGGATGACCTGGACGGTCTGCGCAAGATTCCGCAGAACATCGACGCCCCCTGGCTGGCCGAACATCTCGGCAAGCCGGTTACTCTGATCCCTGATCCTTACGGCACCACCCAGTCGTTTGGCCACCATATGGACGCCGAACTGGTCGACATGATGGCGAAGACCGGCATTCCGGCCACCTTCCAGTCGGCCTACGACGCCTACAAGAGTGGCATGTTCGACGAGGGCATCCGCAAGATGTTCAAGCACATGGAAGAGATCAAGGGCATCATTCTGCCCACCATGCGCGAAGAGAACCGGCAGGGCTGGTTCCCCTGGCTGCCGATCTGCGAGCACTGTGGCAAGATCTACACCACCGTGGTCGAAGACTACGACCCCGACAATGCGACGGTCACCTACTCCTGCACCGGCCAGTTCCGGGACGTCAAGGGGTGCGGTCACCATGGCACGCAGAGCGCCCTGGGCGGGCGGGGCAAGTTCTTCTGGAAGGCCGACTGGGCGCTGCGCTGGTACGTGCTCGGCATCAACTTTGAGATGCACGGCAAGGACCTGATCGAGTCCGACCGCCTCTCCAGCCAGATTGTCCGCATGCTGGGTGGTCAGCCGCCCGTCACCATGACCTACGAGCTCTTCCTGACCGAGGAAGGCAAGAAGATCAGCAAGTCCACCGGCGCCGGCATCTCCATGGAGAACTGGGGCCGCTGGGGCACGCAGGATTCGCTGAACCTCCTGATGTTCAAGAACCCCAAGCAGCAGAAGCGGCTGGGTACCGACAGCATCATTCAGTACACCGACGAGACGCTAACCATGGCCAAGGATGACCCCCAGTACCGCTTCATCTACTACCACGGTGACCGTCCCGATCTGGGCGGACTGCGCTACTCGGATATCATCAACCTGGTGAATGCCATCAGCGTGACGGATCCGAATCAGTTGATCGAGTACCTGGGTCGCAGCTTCGGCCACGAACGGATTCGGGAGAACGAGGCGTTCGTGCGGGAGATCCTGGTGAAGGCGATCAATTACTACGAGGATTTCATCCTTCCGACCCGAGAGACGCCGGAGCTTACCGCCGACGAGTGGGCCATGGTCGACGAGTTCGACCGGCTGATCGCTTCCGAGGCGAATGCGGATGAGATCCAGACCGCTGTGTTCAGCATCGCCAAGAGCCGCGGCTACCAGCCCAAGGACTTCTTCCGGGTGCTGTACGGGGTCTTGCTCGGAGCCGACCACGGCCCGCGGATCGGTGGTTTCGTGACCCTGGTGGGCCGGGACCGGATCCATGAGCTGATCCGCACGGCAAAGAGCAACGCACAGGCATAAGATGAAGAAAGGCCGTCCGCTCGGACGGCCTTTCGTATTGATCTTTGCCTACACCTGCGCCCGGTCTTCGGCCACGCCCGCCGGACAGAGTCCCAGCATGCGCAGCGCCAACAGGACGGCGCCGTATGCCGGTGTATGCTTTGGTTGGCACATGTGGGCCTCGGGATACGAACTGCGAATGGCCTGTTCCATTGAAGCGGACAGGTGGGCCCCAGCAGCAAAGACGCTGCCGCTGCCGGATACAGTAACGACTGCGGTGTTGTCCCACGCGAGGCCCCGGAGAACGGCGACGGTCGCGTTGCCCAGCTCCCGTCCGGCCTGGCGTAGAATCTCTCTGGCTACGGCGTCGTTCTCCCGCGCCGCATCGATGACCAGCGAAACGAGACCAGCGACCTCCGACCGCCCCACCGGCGGCGGATTGCCGTAGACCAGGCTGACCAGATCGGCGATCTGCTCCAGCATGAAGCGCTGCTTGACCCGATCGGTCAGCAAGGTGGCCGGCCCCCGGCCATCCTCGGCCCGCAGCGCTGCCGTCAAGGCATTGCGCCCGATATCGTAACCGCTGCCTTCATCGCCCAGGATAGGGCCATACCCGCCAGCATGAAAGCGGTTGCCCTGCGCATTTTCGCCGTATGCGATGGCCCCGGTATCCGCAATCACCACGACGCCCGGCTCTCCGCCGGTAGCGCCGGCCAGCGTTGCCGCTGCATTGCTGTCAAGCTGAACCGGGCAGTGCAGTGCAGTGCGTGCGATCGCACCGGACATCAGCTGCCGATCGGTCGGTCGGTGCACGCCGGACACGGCAAAGAAGGCACCGGATAGCGCCTGGCCGACCAGGCCTGCGTCGTCCAGTGCCGTGTTGATCGCTTCCTGTATGGCTTCAGACGCAGCCGTCAGACCTACCGTATGGTAATTGGCGGGCCCACTCTCGCCCCGCCCCAGGACGCGCCCTTTTTCGTTGGCCACCAGGGCCACTGTTTTGGCGTCGCCACCATCCAGACCCAATACCCAAGGCATTTGTACTCCCTCCCGGTTCACAAACCAACCGATAGAGAGTTCGATTTTATGTCAATTTTTCCTGCTCACGATAAGACAGAGGGGTCCCTGCCCGTGAGCGGCGGGGATCCCTCTCGTTGACTAGAAGCCTTTGCTGCTGCCCACCAGCAAGAGCAGTTCGCTGGGAAACGCGGGCTCAAAGCGCTTGTCGCCGCCCTGACCCTTCTTGGTCAGGACATACCGCTGCTGCTGGTTATGAACCACGGTGCGCAGGAAGTCCTGCACATGCTGCAGCGAACAGAACTTCAGTACCCAGTAATCGGGCACCGGGCTGCTCAGCCGAATTTCCAGGATCAATTCATAAGCCAGATGGCTGTCCTCGAACTGCTCGAGGCATTGTTTACACATAAACAACGACGACTGCACCTCCATGACGATAGCACAAGCGTTTATTCTTGCGTGTTTAACTGCTTTTACCATAGTACACTGGCCTAGGCCCTGTCCAGAGGGAGCCATCTGCTTACTTCGATCCACCGATAAAATGGTCCCATTAATTATTAATGCGCCCCCGCTATCCCTTCTGCTCTGTGCCGATAGCACTTAGTAACCATATATTGTAGACAAACGGCTTTAATAAGTTCCGATCGCTCCATAAGTGTGCTACACTCAAATTAATCGGGTTGAAGGGAGTGTGGCAGATGTCCCCCAGCGTGATACCGGATCAGGAGGAAACATCAACCCGCCGTGAGATCGTGAACATTCTACGCACGATTGGCCCCTTGACGGTGGGTGAGTTGGGTGAGCGCCTTGGTATTACCCATGTGGCGGTCCGTCGTCACCTGACCTCCCTGGAACGGGACGGCTTGGTTGCATCCGTGCAGGAACGGTTGCCCATGGGACGGCCTACACGCGTCTATTCCCTGACCGAAGCAGCCGACGAACTATTCCCCAAGAAGTACGGCTCACTGACGTTGGAGATGCTCGACTTCCTCGCACAGACCGATGAGAAGCTGATTGAAGAATTCTTCGAGCTGCGGGGCCGCCGGATGATCGAGAAGTATGGCCCGGCGGTTACGGAAGGGGCGACGCTGCAGGAGCGGGTGAACCGGCTGACCGAAGTGCAGCAGGCCAACGGTTACCTCGCCAACTGGGAGGGCAGCAACGGGGAGAATCTGACGCTCCGGGAGTTCAACTGCCCGGTGCACCAGGTTTCCCGCAAGTATTCACACGCCTGCCACCATGAGTTGGAGTTCTTCAAGACAGTGCTCGGCACCGACAACGTGGAGCGGGTCGAGTGCATCGCCGAAGGCGGCACCTGCTGCCGGTATGCCATCGGTCAGCCCAAGTCTGAGTGATGATGAACCATCGGAGGCCCCCGCAAGGGGGCCTCTGCTCTTTTGGCAGGAGAGTCTCGCCAGACAGTCGAATCATGCCACTGTTGCTCGATAGGTAATCTTCGCATTAGGTTGCCGTCGCCTCGTGCGCCACAGGCAGCACCGGGAGAGGGCATACTGAATGGATGAACCTTCGCCAGAAAGGGTGGCATGGTCATGGCGTATGAGCAGATCCTGGTCTTCCATGAAGGAGCCGTGGGACGCATCCAACTGAACCGTCCCTCGGCCTTGAACGCCCTGAACAGCAAGTTGATGTCGGAATTGGTGGATGCCTTGCGGTCGTTCGAAGCCGATGAGTCGGTTAGCAGCGTGCTGATTCACGGCAGCGAGAAGGCTTTAGCCGCCGGGGCCGATATCAAGGAGATGGCGGGCAAGAGTGCAATCGAGATGTACCAGCAGGACTTCATCGCCCTGTGGGACGAGGTCTATCAGACCCGGAAGCCTGTCATTGCAGCGGTCAGCGGCTATGCCCTTGGCGGTGGCTGCGAACTGGCCATGATCTGCGACATCATCGTGGCAGCGGATACCGCCAAGTTCGGCCAGCCGGAGATCAACATTGGGGTCCTCCCCGGTGCGGGCGGCACCCAGCGCCTGATTCGGGCGGTGGGCAAGTCCCTGGCCATGGACATGATTCTGACGGGCCGGCAGATCACCGCTGAAGAGGCAAAGACGGCCGGACTGGTCAGCCGCGTTGTGCCCGCCGCCTCTTACCTGGAGGAGGCGCAAAAGCTGGCCCAGGAGATCGCCACCAAGTCGCCGGTGGCCCTCCAGTTCGCCAAGGAGGCGATCCTCCACAGCTTTGAGGCTCCGCTGGCCAGCGGCCTCAACCTGGAACGGCGGCTCTTCTATATGGCCTTCGCCAGCGAGGACCAGACCGAAGGCATGAACGCCTTCCTGGAACGGCGTAAGCCAGAGTTCAAGGGCAGATAGGGCCAACCACACCGCCTCCCCGGCAAACCGGGGGGGCGGTTCGTACCTTGCTGGAATCTTTAGCGTGCAGGATTGCCTGCCACAGGCTATAATCTACGGTTGAGGTGACTGTGTCATGGATTTCCGCACGATCGCGGATGCGAAGCGTTTTGCCCCCGAGAAGTACCAGAAAATGAACCTGTTCGAAACCGCCGAGTCGGCGATGGACGTTTACTGCTTGCTGCCTGGACAGAGCCAGAAACTGCACAGCCACAAGGAGACGGACAAGTACTATGTGGTCTGGGAAGGTCGGGCCACTGTTCAGATCGGGACGGAGTCCCGTGAGTTAGGGCCCGGTGAGACTGCCCTGGCACGCCCCGGTGTGGAGCATTCGATTGCGAACCACGGGACGGAGCCGGTTGTTGCCCTGGTGTTTCAGGCGCCCAAGGCGTTCTAGCACATCGGCGGCACGCGATTAAACCCCAGGAGGTGGCAGGCGTGGATCCCTGGTCTTCCGCTCTCATCGCCGCACTGGACAAAGTGCGCCCAGCCATCGTTCAAGTCGATGCACGTACTCCCGGCACAAGCCAGATGGCGCTTGGCACCGGGGTTATCCTGGATCACTACCACATTATTACCAGCGCTCAGATTGCTGCCATCGGGGACGAGATCACGGTCAAAACCGTCGATGGCAAGCGTCGCCCGGCAAGCTGCATCGGTATTGATCCGCTATATTTCCTCGCAATCCTGAAGACCGAAGAGCGGCTGCCGTTTGAGCCGCCCACCTTCGCCCCCGATGGCACGGCGCCGGTCGGCCTTTTCGTCTTTGCCGTGGGCTACGCCCTGGGGTACGAGCATACCGTGGCGACCGGGGTGATCAGCAGCAGCGACCGCACGGTCTACCGTCCGTCGCAGATTCGTCATGTGGGCAACTTCCCGGTGGACGGCCTGATCCTTTCTACGGCCGCCATTCACCCCGGAAATATCGGCGGCCCCCTGGTGGACCTGGAGGGTCGTGTCGTAGGCATTAACGGGATTTCGTGGCATGGCGGCCTCTCGCTGATTCTCCAGGCGACGGTGGCCGCCCGGGTCACCAGCCAGATCATCGACCGCGGAGCGGCGGTCCATCCTTACCTGGGCTTCTCCGGAGAGCCGGACGTCATCGACCGGCTGTTTGTCGACCTCTTTGCACTGCCGGTGGACCGGGGCATCCTGGTCCAGTCGGTGGGCGATGAAGGCCCGGGCCAGAAGGCCGGTCTGCAGGAGATGGACATGGTGCTGACGGTCGATGGCCGGCAGCCGATCCCGAACGTGGGCTTCATCCGCAAGACATTGGCGACCAGGCGACATGGGGAGCGAGTATCGCTCACCGTTCTGCGGCAGGGCGAGTTGATCACCCTCACGCTGCCGGTGGAGGAGATCCCCCGCCTGACCGATCCGCCCGATATGGAAGCCGAGGAAGAGGAAGAAGAATAACAGAAGGCCCCGGGGTGCACCCCGGGGCCTTTCCTATGGCTGGTTAACGCAGGTCCTTGATGGTGAAGCGGAAGACCGCCGTCTTGCCGGTAGCCAGCTTGATGGTGACCGTCAGGTCCTTGGCGGGGTGGAGACCCGTGGTGGGGAAGCGGATGGCGCCGTCGGCGATGGCTACGTCACCCTTTGGCGACATGGTGTAGGCGATGGCGCCCTGAACCGTGCCGTCCACCTTCTTGCCATCCTGCTCCAGGGTGTAGGTGGCGCCTTGCAGGAAGCCGTCCTTCTCCCCTTCCATCTCGAACTGGATCTCCACTTGCCCCCGGATCTCCTTGGCGGCTGCCTGCTGGAAGCCCATGCTCGGTCTGAAACCGAAGTCGTAGGCGGAGGCCAACCGGCGGGCTATGTACAGGTATTCGGTGTAGAGAATCGCATAGTCGCCGCCGCTGGAGGCGACATAGTTCCGGTTCAGGTATGCAGAGCCCTGGGAGAGGGAGCGCCCGTATTCGGCTGCCTCCTGAATCTGACCGGCGGTCAGGTTGAGCAGGATGCCGGTCACCTCTTGCTGCCCCTGCTCCTCCGCCAGCTTGCGCAGCGCATCCTCCGACGCCAGCTTGACCCGAACCGAGAGCAACTGACCGCTCCGCCTGACGGTAATGGTCACCCAATCGCCAGGCTTGTGACTGGCCAGGAACGCATAGTAGTCATCGGAGGTGTAGATCAGTTTGTCGTCCAGGCTGACCAGCGCGTCGCCCGGCTGAAGGGCCGTAAGGCCCACCGGACCATCATCGATCTTGTAGGCGATGGTGACGCCCTCTTCGTCCGGCACGCCAAAGTAGGCCTGCCACCCTTCGTTCAACTCCATGCCAAGGGTTGCCCGGTCGACCTTCCCGTCGCGCAGCAACTGGTCAGCGATCTGCCGGGCCGTGTTCGACGGGATGGCGAAGCCCAGCCCATCCACACCCTCTTCGGATATCTTGGACGAGTTGATGCCGATCACTTCGCCGTTCAGGTTAAACAGCGGTCCACCACTGTTGCCGGGGTTGATCGGCGCATCAAGCTGCAGGAAGGGATAGGCCGACCCCACCGCCCGGCCCATACCGGAGAGGATGCCGGCGGTGACCGTGGTGCTCAGCCGGAAGCCCAGCGGATTGCCGATGGCGACGACCGGCATTCCGACCATGAGGGTGTCCGAGTCGGCAAATGGAAGTGGCACCAGGCCCTTCGCCTTGACCCGAATGACCGCAATGTCGGCAGTGGCATCGGCGGAGATTTGATCCGGTGCCACATCCTCCACGGTCTGGTTCGAATAAAGGATCATCACCTCTGAAGCGTCCGCCACCACGTGGGCGTTGGTGATGATGACTCCATCCTTATAGACAAAGCCGGTGCCCGCCGCGTGCCCCTTCTGCGTGCTTCGCTCCGCCTTCGTGGTCGTCAGGATGCCGACGATCGAGGACTTGGCATGAGCGGCGACGGCAGCAGCGGTGCCCGAGGCCATCCCGGTCTCAGCCGTGGCCGGCAGCGCCGGGCCGATGACCACGCAAACGGTAAGTAGCAGACTCAGGAACAGACGCAACCTACGGTGCATAACGTTCCCTCCCCGACAATATTCAGGCCTATTCGTTCCTACAGAGCAAATGTTACATCTATGCAGAAAACGCTACAAGGCGAATGCGAAAACCCGGCTCGACAGTGCGACGACCGGCCCGGCGGGGAGCGGGCCACGCAACGGATGGCGCCAGGGAGAAGCAGGGATAGGGAATGCCCGTCATGAGGTCTCAACCCTATTCGTAAAGGTCCTGGCACTAAACCACTAGGCCTTTCTGCCTACCCACTAATGCTGATACCCCCTTGCTGATCTTGTTATTATTATGAAAAGCGGAGGGATAGCAAATGGCGGTCGCGCAGCGCACGCTCATTCTCGGCCATTTCGGTTCTGGCAAGACCGAGGTGGCCATTCATTATGCACTTTCGCTATGTACAGGGCCAAAGCGCCCCATGCTGCTGGACCTCGACTTCATCACGCCGTATTATCGCAGCCGCGATGTCGGCGAGGAGCTGCGCGAGGCCGGCGTCGATGTGATCGCGCCGGAGGGCGAGCTGATGCGGTCGGACCTGCCGGTGGTGACGGCCAAGGCCGTGCAGTCGCTGGCCTACTATGACGGACCGGTGGTCGCCGATATTGGCGGGGACGAAGGCGCCCGCGTGATCGGCAGCTTGTCCGGCAAACTGGTTCCCGGCAGCTATCAGGCATGGATGGTGATTAACCCGTTCCGACCGGGCACCGGCTCCCCAGAGCAGGTGGCCGGTTATGCCCGTTGGCTGGAGTCCATCGCCCGTGTCAAATTCACGGGCCTCGTCAACAACACCAACGCCGGCCCGCTCACCGAGCCGCGCCACGTGTTGGAAGGGTTGAAACAGGTAGAGGCTGCGGCAGGACTGTTGGGACTTCCCGTGCTCTTCTCCGCTGCAAAGTCAGATGTGGCCCCGCTCTTGGCCGGGCTGGAAGTCATGCCGCTTCACCTAAAAATGCGGCCGCCGTGGGAGTTGGACGCCCACGACGGTCAGGTAAGGGGGTAAGCAAATGCGCGAAACCAGGCTAGAGTTGGACGAGAACCAGTGCAAGGGCTGCGAACTATGCGTTAAGGCCTGCAAGCCACAGGTGCTGGCCATGGGGAGCACCATCAACGCCCTGGGTTATCGGCCGGCGTCCATCGTCGCCGCTGAGAAATGCACCGGCTGCAAAGCGTGCGCGTTGGTCTGTCCTGAATGCGTCTTTACCATCTGGCAGAGTGCCTAGGAGGTGGAATCCTTGTCCGAAGATATGGAACTGACGATGATGAAGGGGAACGAAGCGATCGGCGAGGCCGCCATCCGGGCTGGCTGCCGTTTCTTCTTCGGCTATCCCATCACGCCACAAAGCGAACTGCCTGCCTACATGGCACGGCGCATGCCTGAAGTCGGTGGTCTTTACCTGCAGGCCGAGAGTGAACTGGCCGCCGTGAACATGCTGATGGGCGCATCCGCCACCGGCGTACGGGCCATGACCTCCTCGTCCAGCCCTGGTTTCAGCCTGAAGCAGGAAGGCATCTCCTATATGGTCGGCAGCCAGATTCCGTGCGTGGTGGTCAACATCATGCGGGGCGGCCCCGGCCTGGGGAACATCCAGCCGTCGCAGTCGGACTACCACCAGTTGGTGAAGGGCGGCGGTCACGGTGACTATCACCTGATCACCCTGGCCCCCTCCACTGTGCAGGAACTGTCCGACCTGATGGCCCTCGCCTTCGACCTGGCTGACAAGTACCACAACCCCACCGCCATCATGGGTGACGGCCTGCTGGGACAGACCATGGAGCCTGTCCGCTTCCCGGCCATGCACACCCACGTCCCGGCCACAGATTGGACCATCACCGGCGCCAAGGGGCGGGCCAAGCGGTTCTTCACCTCGCTCGACCTCTCGCCGGAGAACCTGGAGAAGCACAATCTCGAGCTGCAGGCGAAGTTCGACGCCATGCTCTCTGAGGTCCGATACGAAGAGTACCACTGCGACGACGCGGAACTGGTCGTGGTAGCGTTCGGCACTTCGGCCCGCGTTGCCCGCTCGGCCGTGGACGCTGCCCGCGCCCAGGGCCTGAAGGTCGGCATGTTCCGTCCGATCACGGTGTGGCCGTTCCCGACCCAGCAGCTGGCGGCTCTCGCCGACCGCGGGGTCAAGGCCTTCCTGGACGTGGAGATGTCCGCCGGCCAGATGATCGACGACGTGAAGCTGTCCATTATGGGCCGCGCACCGGTCCACTTCTATGGCCGGATGGGCGGCATGGTGCCAACCCCACGTGAGGTCCTGATCCAGATCGAAAAGGTGCTGGGAGGCGAGGCAAAGTGAAGCAGATCGCAGGAAGACCTGAGTCGCTGACCCCGGTCACCAGCCACTATTGCCCCGGCTGCAGCCACGGCGTGCTGCACCGGCTGGTTGCCGAGGTGATTGACGAGCTGGGCGTCCGGGAGAGCACCGTGGGTATCGCCTCGGTCGGCTGCTCGGTCCTGGCCTATAACTACTTCGAAACCGACTTCATCCAGGCCCCGCACGGTCGGGCGCCCGCCGTCGGCACCGGTGTGAAGCGTGCCCAGCCCCATCTCACCGTCTTCACCTACCAGGGCGACGGCGACATGGCGGCGATTGGTACTTCGGAGATCATCCACGCGGCCGTCCGCGGCGAGAAGATCACCTGCATCATGTATAACAACTCGATCTATGGCATGACCGGCGGCCAGATGTCGCCCACCACCCTGATGGGCGCCGTCACCGCCACAACCCCGTATGGCCGCAACCCCGAGGCCGGTATGCCTTATCGCATGGCTGAGACGCTGGCCTCGATGCCAGGTAGCGCCTATGTCGCCCGGACCCATGTAGCAGATGTGGCCAACATTGTGAAGACCAAGCGGGCCCTGAAAAAGGCCTTCGAGGCGCAGATCAATGGGCTGGGCTTCTCCATGGTGGAAGTGCTCGGCAACTGCCCGACCAACTGGGGTCTCTCTGCCATGGAGTCCAACACCTACGTGGTGCAGCAGATGATGCCCGTCTTCCCCATGGGTGAGTTCAAGGACGTGACCAAGGAGGTGGCGGCCAGTGCAAACGCATGACATTTTGGTCGCCGGATTCGGCGGACAGGGTGTGCTGACCGCCGGTGAGCTGATCGCTTTCGCCGGCATGTATGAAGGCAAGCAGGTCTCCTGGGTGCCTTCATATGGTCCGGAGCAGCGGGGCGGCACCGCCAACTGCTCGGTAGTCGTCAGCGACGAGCCGATCGCCTGCCCCCTGGTGACTGAACCCAGCGCCTGCATCGTGATGAACCAGCCTTCGCTGGAGAAGTTCGAGCGGAGCGTACGCCCCGGCGGCGTTCTGGTGGTCAACACCTCGCTCTGCACCCGGCCGGCCACCCGGAAGGATATTACCGTGGTGTCGGTCCCGGCAACGGATATTGCCGGCGAACTGGGCAACCTGCGTTTCGCCAACATGGTGGCGCTGGGCGCCCTGCTTGGGGCACTGCCTGATCTGGTGGAGACCGAAGACGTGCTGAAGGCCATGCTCGAAGTGATGGGCAAGGACAAGGAACGCTTCATCCCCGCCAACCGCGAGGCGATCAAGCGCGGCAAGGCCATCGCCCAGCACTAAGTCCAAACCGCCATGACTCAAGCCCCGGGAGGCAGCAATGCCCGCCGGGGCTTTTCCTTTACCCGTGCTTTGGAGGGTTTATTAGCAATAGGGCGAATTAGGTGATGAATAGAGAAGGAGAGTAGCGGAAAGGGGGACGTGCACGTGCAAGGCACGCGAATGATCATCTCCTGCGCGGGCAATCGTGACATCGACCGCCTCAAAGAGCAACTGGCTGAGTGTGGCGCCCGAGTATACCAGTCCTTCCGCCTGATTCCCGGAGTGGCGGTGGGCATGACGCCTGACTCACTCAAGCTGTTCTTCTCCCGTTACCCTGACGCCACGGTGGTGCCAGACCGCCGGCGGTGTGTTCCCCCCATGCCCTTCCGGGCCGATGATTGGGCCCAGGCAGATCTGGCGCCGACGGCCGAGCTGAGCCCGGCCAATGTAGAGCTTTCGCCGCTTGCACTGGAACTGATGAAAGCCCACCAGGCGCACGATCTGGGGATTGACGGTACCGGTGTGCGGGTCTGCTTCATCGACTCCGGCGTGGACCTGAACCACCCGGAGTTGGCAGGCACCTTCGCCATGGGACCGGACAACAAACCGCTGGTGGTGGACTTCACCGAGACAGACCTGAAGGACACCCTCGGCCACGGCACGGCCGTCGCGGGGTCCATCGCCGCCCAGGGTCGCCAGACCTATACGATTATCGACGAGAAGAGCGGCAAGCCCATTGCCTACACCCGAATCAAGGGCATTGCTCCGGGCGTCCGGCTGATGAGCGCCAAGGTCTTTGACAGCCGCGTCGCCAGCGGCTACGACAGCACCATTATCGCGGCGATGGAATGGGCGGCCGAAAACGGCGCACAGATCATCAACATGAGTCTGGGCGGCAGCGCCCTGCCCAACGACGGAACCGACTCGCTGGCCGCAGCGGTCACGGCCCTGCGGGAGCGCGGCATTCTGGTGGTCACCGCCTCGGGCAACGAGGGGAGCGGGCGTGGCACGCTCTCCAGCCCGGGCTGTTCGCCGGGGGCGCTGACGGTCGGCGCGTCGACCTCGCTCCGCTCCCTGGCCGAGATGGGCTTCCTGACCCAGGGCGACCGCTGGGCGTCGGATCAACTGGCGGCCTTCTCCGGCCAGGGCCCCACCGCCGATGGGCGGGTGAAGCCGGACATTCTGGCGCCGGGCGCGTACGATTGGGGCCTGGCGCCGGTCGAGGGGTCGGATGAGGGCCGGAACTATCAGTTGTTTGGCGGCACCAGCCAGGCCACTCCCTTCATGGTGGGGGCAGCGGCATTGGTAGCCCAGGGCTTCTTCCACGCCAGGGGCCGGTACCCGTCGCCTGACGAGGTGATCCGCCTGCTCTGCAGCACGGCCGACGACCTGGGGCTCCCTCCCTTCACGCAGGGCACCGGACGGGTGAATTGCCTGCGGGCGGTACAGGCGGCCATGCAGCAAGCTCCGGCGGTCACCTTCAGCCAGGTGGGGCCGGTGACGGCGCTGCCCGGTGAGGATGCCATTACCGCCGTTGAGTTGACCAATACCGGCAAGGAACCGGTGGAGTTCTGCCTCGCAAGCCGGCGGCTTGTGCCGGCCGCCCCGGACGATCTCTTCACGGGCGAGATCACGGCCGCTCAGGCGACCCAGGAGATCCACTTCAACATCCCGTCGGGTACCGATGCGATGCAGGCGGTGCTGACCTGGCCGTCCGACGATCACACCCCCCGCTCCCCTCGCCTGCTGCTGGCCATTTATGACCCCGAAGGGCGCTTCGTGAACTACCAGACGCCAAACGCCTCGGGCGATGTGGAACTGGGGAAATGCGTGGATACCTGGATCGGGCACCCGGCGGTCGGCACCTGGACGGCCCGCGTCCTGTTGCGGCTGGGGAATCCACAGACGGTCCAGTCGTACAACCTGTCGATCCGCCGGTTCCGCCGTTCCTCCTGGACCTGGGTTGCGGCCCCGCGGGACCGCCTTACCCTCGCGCCAGGCGAGCAAAAATCGGTGCTGCTGGCCATTCATGTGCCGGAGGACGCGGCAGCCAACACACATTGCGGCCAACTGCTGATCAACGATGTACCCATGCCGCTGTCGATCCTGGTCCCCGTCGCGCTCCAGAACGGCGAAGCGGGATTTGGCGGCACGTTCGAACATGGCTACCAGGGGTCCTGGAACAACGGCGACTGGTTCTATCACGACCTGCCGATCCCCCAGGGGACCGAAGCGCTGGTCACCTCCCTGCAGTGGCCCGATGTCGATAACGCCCTGGAACTCTATCTGGTCAATCCGTCCGGCATGGCGGTGATGGGCCGGTCCAACAGCAAGGATGTCATGGATGACGGCGAGACCCGGCAGATGGGCGGGCAGTTCCTGCTCTCCCATCCCGAACCCGGCTCGTGGCGGCTGGTGCTTCATTCCTTTGCCTTCTGCGGCCGCGGGTTCCCCGAACCGTATGTGGGCAAGGTAGAGACGGCCGGCGAGTTGGTCTCGCCCAGAGCCATTCAGATGCGGGTGGGCAAGGACCGGTCGGCGCCGATGGCGCTTTCGGTGCAGAACCCCGGCCATCTGCCAATTACCGTGGTGGCCACCGCGCTGAGCACCGAACCCCGCCTGATCTGGCGCAATCTGTCGGCCCAGATCAAAACCGGCGTCTCGCCAGACGGACGGGTGCAGGGCACCGGTTATGCCGAATTGGGCACCATGAATGTACCAGTAGGGGCCAAGCAACTGGGCGTCATCATCATCTGGGATCAGCCGGGGATCGACATCGCCCTGAGCATATACGATCCCGTTTCCCAGAATGACCGGGCCACCGCCACCGGCGATCAGGGGGACCTGTCGCTGGTCGAGGCCAACCCGGTGCCCGGGGAATGGGCCGCCATCGCCGGCATTACGGAGCAAATCAGCGAGGAGCGGACCGTCAACCTGAAAGGCGCCATTTTCGTGGTGGCCCCCGAAACGCTGGACGGCGTCACCACGGCGCCTGTGACTATTCAACCCGGCGACCGGGCCGATGTGGCCATTACGGTTCAGCTGCCTGAAGGCGTCACGACCCTGGCCGGGCGCATCCTTCTGACCACCACGAAGGATGATCAACTGGGCGATGTCCCGTTCCTGGTGGAACTGGAGCCACAGCCGGTTGAAGGCTGATTCTTGCCATTCTTGGACCACTGCAGTATACTGATTCTGTTCACGGATTGCCGTAGGGGAGGTGGACCGGGTGTTCACGTATCGCATGCAGCGTCTTTCACATTTCCATGCGACTGCCAAGGGGGTACTATGCCCATTTTCCGGCGCAGTCGCAACCCGGTCCTGGACAAACGGCACATCCCCCGGTTAGACGCCGGGATGCGTCGCATGACCAACGGCCACGGGTGCGTTAGCGCCCGTGGTTTTTGCATTGCAATGGCAAAGCCACGGGTGTTACTGCGCACCCGTGGCTTTTTTCAATGCAAAAGGGAGGTCACCTTACCATGCCGATTCCACATCAAGAGATGAAGCGGATGATCAAACGGCGGATCACCGGTTTGACCGGCAAAGAACGCGTGCGCGTGCTGAATGAGTGCCTTGAACTCTTCCCGGGATACTACCAGGGGCCCTACGGCGAACTGCGCAAATGGGTGCTCGACCTGATCGCCGAGAGCAACCTGCGTAAGGCGGTGCAACACCAGGACCAGTTCTTCATCCCCAAGGAGGGCGCCGCACAGGTGGTGCTGGTAGGCCCCCCGAACGCCGGCAAGTCATCGCTGCTGAAAACGCTGACCGGCCGCCCGGTAGCCGTCGGCGACTATCCTTTCACCACGCTGCGGCCCACGGCCGGGATGGTGAAGTACGATGGCGCCGTGGTGCAACTGGTCGACCTGCCGGGCCTCCTGGATGGCGCCGTAGACGGCAGAGGTGGTGGCAAAACGTTGCTGTCCGCGGTCAGCATGGCCGATGCCATCCTGTTTGTGGCACCGCTCTCGGCCGAAGGACTGAACGAATCCCTCACCGTGATCGAAGAGGTGCGGGGCGAGGCCGGTATCGCGCTGCCGGCCGGCCTGGTCGGCACCAAGGATGACCTGCCGGCGGCCGCCTCCTGCTGGTCCGACCTGCAGGCGCTGCTGCCGGAACTGCCGGCGGTCCACTGCTCCACCACCACACCGGAGGGACTGGGGGCGGTCCGCCAGCTGATCTGGGACCTGTGCCGGTTGAAACGGGTCTACTGCAAGCCCAAAGGCAAGCCAGTCTCCCCCCAGGCCGTCGTCCTGGAGCCCGCGGGCACCGTCGCCGACTTCGTTACCACCCTGAACCGCGCATGGCTGGAGCGCTTCCAGCAGGCGCGGGTATCCGGCTCCAGCGTTCGGTTCGACGGGCAGGCGGTTGGGCTAAACCATCGCCTTGCCGACGGCGACGTGGTAGAGTTAGGTATACGCTAATGGGTAACGGAGGGAATCAGCTTGAGTACGCAGATGGCAGGGAAGACTTGCATCGTCACAGGCGCAACGTCGGGCATCGGGCGTGAGACCGCGCTGGGGCTGGCCCGAATGGGGGCACATGTCGCACTGGTGGCGCGGGATCGGAATCGGGGCGAGGCCACGGTCGCCGCCATTACCGAACAGACCGGCAATCGCCAGGTCGACCTGCTGCTGGCCGATCTCTCGGACCAGAGCCAGGTGCGCCGTCTCGCCGCCGAGATTCTGGCCAAGTATGAGCGCATTGACGTGCTGGTCAACAACGCCGGGCTGGTGCTCAAGGACCGACAGATCACGGTCGATGGGCTGGAACGCACTTTTGCCGTGAACCATCTGGCTTCCTTCCTGCTGACCAACCTGCTGCTGGATCGACTAAAGGCAAGCAGCCCGGCCCGCATCGTGAACACCGCCTCGGAAGCCGCCCGGATCGCCAGGATCGACTTCGCCGACCTCCACGGCGAACGGCGGTACGCGGCCTTCCGGGCCTATGGTCAGTCTAAACTGGCCAACATCCTCTTCACCTATGAGCTGGCTCGCCGTCTGAAAGGCACCGGCGTCACGGCGAACTGTCTGCACCCGGGCGTCGTTTCCACGGGGTTCGGCGTCAACAATCAGGGCTTCTGGCGCTTTGCCATGAAGCTGGGGCAGCCGTTCATGATCAGTGCGGCGCAGGGCGCAGACACGATCCTGTACCTGGCCGCCGCACCGGAAGTGGAAGGCATTACGGGTCAATACTTCGCCAAACGCCGGCCGATCAAGTCCAACGCCGAATCCTACAACGAAGAGGTGGCCCGCCGTCTCTGGGCCGTGAGCGAGCAGTTGACCGGACTCGCCCACTGAACGACAGAAACGAGCGCCCGGATGGTTGGCAGCCGCCAACCCCTCAGGGCGGGTTTGGCGTCCAGGGAAGGACAATGGACAAAACCCACAATATCACAACTTTTATAATAGAAATTAAAACAGA
>JBLNEM010000018.1:0-5638 GCA_050262655.1 Mycobacterium leprae
CCACGGTGCCGTCATCCGGCCCGGGCACAGGCTTTTGCCGGAAGCCCATCTTCTGCTCGATCACGTCCTGGGGAATGCCGCTCTGGCTGGCGATCGCCGCCGCCGTCATGCGGGGTTCAGGTAGGTAAATACCGGTGCTGACGACACCGATATGTGGGTTGTGATCACTTGTCATGCAACGCACCACTCCTTAGTACAGGACGATACGCGATGACAGTTGCGCAGCAGTTACACGGCGGTTACGCGGGGGACCCGCAAAAAAGACCGGGCCCCTTCCGTAGAAGAGACCCGGTCAGATTGATAAAGCTCATCAGCAGTGAAGCGTCGCATCAACAGCCGGGAGTCGGCCGGGCATTCCACAGGATGTCCCCGCCGGCTGGCAGACCGGATACCATGCTGGGTAGGGCCTTTCGCCCCGAATCGCCTCGGACGGAGCAGAAACCTGAGAAGAGGATGAGAAAAGTAGATTTTGGGCAACTGCACTGGACTCTGGATTGACCAAATCTGCGTTTTCCCGTCTTCCCGAGCCAAGTTGTGTCGCCTTGATCCGGAAATCGTGGGGAGTGAGCGGCTGAGAAGCTGGGAAGAGGCATCTTTTATACGGGGAGGGGTACCAAGCAACACCAGTATGGGGGTGAAACGGTGATTTTGACGCGGCCGAACCGTCAGGTTGACGTCCAAAATTGCGGTTTCCAAAAAGGCCCAGCGGGGGCGTGCCAGGTACGGCCTACCCCGCCCCCGTAGAGGCTCGCTGTCAAGTCCGTCGCACTGCCAGGTGACGTAACATTTACGCCACTTCCAGGGACACGCCCCAGCTCGCCACCGCCGCCAGCCGTGCACAATCGCGGCGCAGGCTGCGAATGCAGGCGGTCTTCATATGTACGGTCCTGCCCTACGGCACATCTGGCTTGATCAGCGCCTGCTGCCGCCACTCCTGATACCTGACGCTGAACTCCGCTGGCGTGGCATGGGCGAGCCAATCACGTTGGGCGTGATCACCCAGTTGCTGCAGCAACAGCGTCATGTCGTGTGATAGGTCGTCCAACCGGGTCTGCACATCGCCGCCGGTGGCGCCCGTGAGCAGTTGGCCCTGCAGCATGTTAGCTTCGCTCTGATAACGGCCTACTACCGTCAAAGACACCGTGTAGCCATCTCGCCCAATGGACATGCCGTTAGCGCCGAGCCACATGAGTCGAAGATCGTTCTCGACATCGCCAAGCGCCACCGCGGCCAGCGAGGCGTTGCCGTGCTCCAGTGCGCGCCGAGCACTTTCAACGTCACTGTATGCGCCTCGGATCCCGTTCTGGAACTCATCGACGAAGGACTGATGTGCAGTCGCCTGATACCGCAGCAGTTGCCGTTGCTGCCAGCCGAACCAGCCTCCCACCAGCATCGCCAGAATCACCAACCCGGGCCAGAACCACCTGGGCATCCCTATCCCTCCCCGTTGTGCTCGATCACTTGGACGTGCACAGGGCCTTTCCGGTTCCAAGAAGACGATACGTAGCCTATTGACTACGCAGCGCATCAGTGCGAAGCTATATGCGTAGCCAAATACATACGCGTTATCTCGTAGGAGGGTACATACGATGATGACTCTGCGGAACCGGGCGCTGTGGATCATGGCTTCTGCCGGACTGGTGAGCAACCTGGGCAACTGGATCGTGACCCAGGCAGTTTTGGCTTTGGTGGTCTTCAAGAAAGGGGGTGGCGTCGGCGAGACCACCCTGATCGTCCTCTGCTCGCTGCTGCCTACCCTTCTGCTCGGTCCGGCAGCCGGCTGGCTGGTGGACCGCTTCGATCGACGGCTGCTGATGATCGCCAGTGAACTCCTCTCCGGGGCTGTGATTGCGGGCCTGATCTTCGTCTGCGATGCCGCACTCAGCCAGATCGCCTGGCTCTACCCCTTTATTGTGCTGGCGGCGGCGGCAGGCACGGTGATGGGACCGGCCCGTGGTTCAGTGATTCCCGACCTGGTGCCCCCGACCGAATTGACCCGGGCTAACGCCTTCCTCAAGCAGATCGACGGCCTCACCAAGATCTTCGCCCCGCTGATGGGGGCGGCCATTGTGGCGGTAGTCTCGCCGCAGGTTGCGCTGCTCCTGGATGTCATCTCCTTTGTGCTCTCCGCCCTGATCCTGCGGCTGCTGCCAGCCCTGCCGCCCCGGCGGGCCAAGACGCCTGCCCCCGCTGCTCCAGTCGCAAAGTCGGGAGCGCTCCAGAACCTGCGCAGTGTGCTCCGGCAGGCCCCCCTCCTGCAGGTGATGCTGCCCTTCAACCTGGTGGCAGGGCTGGTCTACATCTCTTTCGACCTGACCCTGGCCGTCTATGTACGCGATATTCTCCAGGGCTCCATCGCCCTGGAGGGGCTGCTGGTCAGCCTGATCGGAGCCGGCACGGGCGTCGCCGCACTCGTGCTGATGCTGCTCAAGGGCGGGCGAAACCTGGAACGAGACTACCTCTTCGGCCTCGTACTGGCAATCTGCCTCTTTGCCGCTGTGGCACTGGGCGCTGCGGGAGGCAGCGGTATCGTTGCCCAAGTGATCGTGATGGTCGGTTGCCTCCTGGGTGGGTTGGGAATCGGCCTGGAGAATGTGCAGGGGAGCACCCTGGTGCAGCGCATCGCACCGGACGGTTGGCTGGGACGGATCAACGGCTCCATTCAAAGCGTCTTCACCGCCGGGCAGGCGGCCGGGCTGTTGATCGCGCCACTCCTGGTCCCGCATGTGGTATCATTTACCTTGTATTTCGGCGTCGGCACGCTGGTTTTGCTGCTGCTGATGCTGCGCACCCTGCGCGCCATAGCACCGGGGCACGTCAGCAGCCCTTACAAGGTAAACGAGGTGGGAAGTAGTGACTGAGGAACGCGGCTGGGTCGTCACCCGCTCGATCGCCCAGGAGTTGGATATCGCCCTCTCGCTCTGCAGCGGATATGAGCGGGCCGTGCGCCTGCCGGACGAAGCAGTCGCTCTGATCGCGACGCTGCCTGCTGAGTGGACAAGCCAGTGGCAGGAACTCCTGGGCGCACCCCGCACCTGGATCGGCGTCCTGACCATGATGGCCACGCTGTCAGGCGTCCTCCCGGAAGCGGACTACAGCCGGGCGACACTGGCCATACGGGAGTTGACGCTGGAGGCCGCCCTGGCCACCGGCGAGCAGATCTGCCGGCGGTACGGACTGGAGCCTGATCAGGTGTCGGCACCGGAAGAACGGCTCGTCCGTATGGTCGCCCAGATGCTCTCCGTCACAGAACAGTCTCTGGGGTCGCCGTTGCCCAATCAGGAACTGCGGGCGCAAATGGCCATCACCGAGGTCAGACGAGTCATTCCCCTGCTGCGGGGCGGCGAACTGCATGCCCGCTTCTGGCTCTGGCTGGACCGGTTCTACTTGGAGTTCTACCGCGCCTGGCCGGAGAGCAAATTGCCCCTGATGGCGGCCGAAGAGGCCCGGGCCATCGATGCGTTGGGCGCTCGTGAAGGGGAGACACCCCCTGACCTGACCTGGCTGCCCTACGAGAACCCGCTGCGTCACCAGCCGGAACTGGCCGCAGCGGTCCAGAGCGGAAAAGCCCGGGTCCTTTTCTGGACGCAGCCTTTCGGCTCCTTCGACTTCGTCAGCCTGATCCCCGGCCTGATCATCGTCGCGTATGGCCGTCCGACCAAGTCCCTGGCCGAATACTTGCGGGCCGATGCCGAGCCCCTCGCCGAACGGGCCAAGGCACTCTCCGACGGTACCAGGCTGATGCTCCTGCGCATCATTCGCGACTTCGCCATGGACAACACCCACATGGCCGACGTCCTGGGCGTAGCCCGCCCCACGGTCAGCATCCACGCCAAAATCCTGCGGGAGGCCGGCCTGATCGATACCCGCCAGGAAGGCCGGGCCGCCGTGCACACACTGAACGCCAAAGCGGTGCGGGAGCTGTTCCGGGCGATCGAGCGCTTCCTCCAGTTGCCGGAGGAAGAGGAGTAGGTTTTCACCCCCGCCACGGCGAAGCACTCCTGTTGTATCGAAGGTGTCAGGAGGCGTTTATGTGCCGGACCAACACGAAACTCTGGAAGCAGCCCTCAGCCGGCACTTTGGCCTGACCGCTTTCAGGCCCTTGCAGCGAGAGATCATCAACGAAGCGCTGGCCGGGCGATCGGCCATCGCCATTCTGCCCACCGGCGGCGGCAAGTCGCTTTGCTATCAGTTGCCCGCCATGCTGTTGCCCGGGGTCACCCTGGTGATCTCGCCGCTCATTTCATTAATGAAGGATCAGGTGGATGGACTGGTTGCCCGGTCCATCCCTGCTATTGCCATCAACAGCCAGGACACGGCCGCCGAGCTGCGCTACAAGCTGGAAGCCCTCGCATCCGGCGGCGTGAAGCTGGCCTACGTCGCCCCGGAACGCCTGAAGAGCGGCGCTTTCCTGGAGGCCTGCCGCCGCATTCAGGTCAGCCTGCTGGCGGTCGATGAAGCCCACTGCGTCTCCCAGTGGGGTCACGACTTCCGGCCCGACTACCGCTATATCCGCGACTTTCATAAGCTGGTCGGCGAACCACCCATGCTGGCCCTGACGGCGACAGCCCGGCCCGATGTGCGGGACGATGTGGCTGCCCAGTTGGGCATCGAGAACGCCCGGCTCTTCTCCGCCAGCAGCGACCGGCCCAACCTTTGGCTCGGCATGGAGCCCTGCGCCACCGTGGCCGAGCAGAAAGCGAAGGTGGCCTACCTCGCCGGCCGAAGCGGCGGGTCGACCATCATCTACGTCGGCAGCCGCAAGGATGCAGAAGAGCTGGCCGAGACACTGGAGCGTCAACTGGCCGAACCAGTCGACTCCTACCACGCCGGGCTGGCGCCTTCCGCCCGCACGACGGTGCAGAACCGCTTCATGGCGGGACTCTGCCGGGTGGTGGTGGCCACCAACGCCTTCGGCATGGGCATCGACAAAGCGGACATTCGGGCGGTGATCCATGCCGGTGTGCCCGAGTCCCTGGAGGCCTACTTCCAGGAGATCGGCCGCGCCGGGCGCGATGGCCTGCCCTCGGAATGCACCATGGTGCTGGTGCAAGGGCGCGATGTGAAGCTACGGGAGTTCCTGCTGAAGCGGGAAGAGACCGGCGGCGCCGGCGCCGAACGGATCTTCCGTCTGCTTCAGGGACGGGACCCCGGTTTCCTGACGCTCTATCCCGCCGAAGAGGACGAAGGACTGGCGCTCTTGGTGCTCTCGCACCTGCAGTCCCTGGGGCAGGTTGAGCTGGTACAGCGAAGCCCCGACGGCCTCGAAGTGCGGCTGCTGGAGCGGCTTACGCCTGCTTCCTTTGGCGAAGTGCGGTTGCGGCTGAAAGAGCATGAGTGGAACCGGCAGGAGCGATTCCGCCAGATGCGGCAGTTCGTTTACCTGCAAGGCCGGTGTCGCCGGGACTACCTGCTGCGCTACTTCGGCGAGGAGCCGATCAGCCAGGAGAACGACTGCTGCAGCACCTGCCACCCCCGGCCGCTGCCGGAGGGCATCGCGCCGGTCAGGGCGACGGGCCGCCAGAGCAAGAAGGAGAAGGCAGCCGCCCCCCAGCGGACCGTGCCGGTCGCCCAGGCCGAACGGATTCTGGAGCGCCTCAAGCTATGGCGCCGCGCTCGGGCGTCCGAAATGGGGGTC
>JBLNEM010000019.1:0-10059 GCA_050262655.1 Mycobacterium leprae
AAGAAGGGGCAGACCACATTCATGGGCCTGGGCTCGACGATTTACCAGCTTCAGCAGTCGCCCGGCCACTTCGGTCGCGACACGGAAGCGAGCCAGAGCCGCCTCATGGAGGTTTACGCCGATCGGGTGGTGGTCCGTTCCCGCGATCATACCGAAGGCCGCTGGATGGACGAACTGACCGTGACGATTCAGCGCAACGGTTGAGATCGATACAGAAACAGGACCAGGGCAGCCATGCCCTGGTCCTGCGTTTCGTTTCTACCCTTGGCACTGAAATCACGCCAGCCATTGATCGAGCAGTGCGGGATCGACCGCTTCCTTGATGGGGCGACCTTCCCGGTTCATGTGCTCCAGGCTCTCGGCCAGCGTCTGGATGAAGGGGGTGGAGGTGAAGCCGAAGTCCTGTTCCAACCGGGCCGTCGTAAAGGCGAAATCATGCTGACCGAACAGGCCCGGGAGTTCCAGGGCGCCGGCGGCCTTCAGTTCCTGGTCGGGGACTTCCGCCACCAGCGGCTCCCGGCCTACCACTCGGGCGGCGGTGGCGATCCAATCGTATAAGGTGGCATGGTGGATCGCAGCGCCGTGGTAAACGCGGCCGCTGGCATGGGGTGCCTTGGCAGCTGCCATGAAGATGCGTGCCAGGTCCTTGACGTAAACAGCGTGGACCATGCCTTTCCGTTCACGGGGCACCACCACTTTCCCGGCCTGCACCCGGTGCAGCCACCAGTGCAGCCGGTCCGAGGTGTCCCACGGCCCATAGACCAGGCAGGGGCGCACAATGGTGGCCTCCATGCCCGATTCCACGGATAACCGGAAGAGCACATCTTCAGCCGCGGCCTTCCGGGCTCCGTAGGCAATCCCGGGGTCCGCCTCGTCGTTCAGGTTTTCCGGCGTGGTGGGATAACGCGGCGACTCCTCCGACAAGGGGGCTACGCTGCCGTCCCACTCGTAAACCGAGCAGGTGCTGCAGAAGATGTAGCGACCTGTCCGGGGCGCGACGGTGCGGATCAACTTGTCTGCTGCCTGCGGCGTATAGCAGGAGAGGTCGAATACCCAGTCCCAGCTTTCACTGCCCAACACCGCCGGCGGCTCCTGCCGGTCGCCATGTACTTCGTGCACGCCGGGGAAGAGGCCGGGATTGGTCCGTCCCCGGTTGAACAGGGTCACCTCGTGTCCTTCGGACAGGAGCAATTCCACCAGATGCCGACCGATGAAGCGGGAACCGCCGGCTACCAGGACACGCATCGCACAATCCCCCTTGGTGATAAACGACTGGTCGCTTTTATTCTAAGAGAGTAACTGTCGAACAGCAAGCGGTACCAACCTCGGTATTTGTCACAACAGTGCGCTCCAGTAGGCTCCCGGGCTAAATGGGGTAGAAAACAAAAAACAACGTGGAAGGAAACCTTGACATGAAGGATAAGAGCTATAATATAGAGTACAATAGCATTTCTCACAAGGGTGACAGCGCTCAAGGAGGCATTGGCCGCTCCAGGGATCTACAGGATCCTGGCGCGTATGTCCGAGGGATAACTTGTCTCAGCCGGAATGGGGGGGAGAGGATGGTTGTCGTCAAACCCTGTGCCCCGGAGCAGGAGACGCAGTTATTTCACCTACTGAACGACGCACGGCGGGGCGATAGTCTGGGGCTTTACACCGAAGCGGAGTGGCATGACTGGTGGACCGATCCCAACGGTCGTGGGCACTGGATGGCCTTTCGCGAGGAGCGGCCGGCCGGGTACATGGGCATGCTGCTGCTGAAGGAGTTTGACGGAACGAGTGGGGCCTACTGCCAGGTGACGGTGCATCCCCGGGAGCGGCGACAGGGCGTGGGGAGCCGGCTCGTGGCCGAGGCCATTCACCAGGCGAGGGAACTGGGTGTCTCGTATCTGGCATGTTGTGTGGACCGTAAACAGCAAGCCGTGTTGGAGCCATTTCTTTGCCGTTGGGGTTTTACTGCGGTGCGCCGCACCTGGGTGATGCTGCTGCCGCGGGACGCCCGGCTGCCGGAAGTGCGAGTGCCGGCGGAGTACCGGCTGCGCACCTTACGGGCGGGGGACTCCGCTGACCTGGCGGTACTCACCGATCTGGAGAATCGGGTGTTGGCCGGCGGATTCGGCGTCACGCCGTGCACCGTAGAGGAGATGAACTGGGTAGTGGGCCGGGAGGCCTTCCGGCCAGACGGCTGCTTCATCCTCGAAGGGGCTGACGGACCGGTCGGTTTCTGCCGGACGCTGCTCACCCCGGACGTGGGGGAGGTCGAACTGTTGGGGGTATTGCCCGAGTATCGGCGACAGGGGTTGGGCCGGCTGTTGTTGGTTCAGGGCGCCCGGTTCTTGCGGGAACACGGGGCGTCGACGATTCGACTGGCGGTGGACGGGCAGAATGAGAGCGCCCTGGGGTTGTATCGCCACACGGGCTTCGTGCCACGGTCCAGCCGGGTGCATTACAGGCACTATTTCTAGGAGCAACGTTACGCTGCGTATATGGAACGGGCCGTGGACCAGGCGGGTCCACGGCCCCTTTTGGTTGAGATGGGAGTCCAAAGAGCGCTGCTTTATGAATACTTTGCGCTTATTCTGGACAAAACCCGGGGGCGAGTACGAAAAGCAACGGGAAAGAGTGGTATAACAGTAGGTGACCAAGCAGTTGGTTTGCCCCAGCGAGGCCATGAGCCCGGCAACCTGATGCGAGCATGCACGGTGGCTGGAGGAATGCTTATGCTGCAGGAGCTGGCTGCACAGGCTGAGGTTCTTGCGTTGTTGGAACAGGCCTTTCCGGAGGTGCCGGCGGCCTATTTTGGGCAGATCATTACGCTGGATCCGGAGCTTCCCCGGGGGCAGACCTTTGCCCGGCGTGAGGGCGGCGAGCTGGTGGCAACCGCTCATGTGTTTCAGCGCCGGGTCCGCTGGGGGGATTCCGGCATTATTCGCGTGGGAGTGGTAGGCCACGTGGCCACTCATCCCGAGTATCGCGGGCGGGGATTTGCCGGAGCTGTGCTGCAGGAAGCGATGGAAGCCATGCGTTTCGGTGGCTGCGACCTGGGGCTGATCTTCACGGGGATTCAGGACTTCTACGAACGGTGGGGATGGGTGCCCAAGCCGTATACGGTCGTGACGGTGCCTACTGCCGAGATTGCGCTGTCAGAGTCCCCTGTCTATACGGTGCGCACGCTGACGGAGAGCGACCTGCCGGCAGTGGCGGCGGTCTACCGGCGGGAGAAGGAGCCCCAGTGCGGTCTCCTGATCCGCAGCGACACCTACTGGGTCCGGCATCGGATCTGGAATGCAACCAGGGGGCTCGAAGAACAGCAAGGCTTCTATGTAGCCCTCCGGCCCGGCAGCCAGGAGATCGTGGCATACCTGCGCTCCGCCCGTGCGGTGGGCGAGCCGAAGATCGCCGTGTTTGAGGCCTGTTCCGTAGTGGGCGCCGATGCATATCCTGACCTGCTCCGGGCCGTGCTGCTCAGGGCAAAGGCCGAGGGAATTCCCGCGATCGAAACAGATCTGCCGCCCGGGCATCTGCTGGCAGGACAGATTGTGGGGGCGGCAGGTGCGGTGTCGGCTCTTCGGCACGGTCCAATGGTTCATCCGCTCGGCCGGGCCCGTGTCTGGCCGTCGCCGGCGGAAGCCGAACCTTTCTTCTGGCGGGCCGATTGGTGCTAACGCATCTTCTTCCACTGGGGGCCGGGCTGTTGGGTGGTGCTGGGGGTCATGGGCACCGGCCAGCCGTCTGGCTGCCAGGTAAGTTTGTCCAGCAACATCACCCGGTCCTTTGAAGCGCTTTTCCGGTCCATGGCATGGTAGAGCAGCCACCAATCCCCGGCGTCGTCCTGGATCGCCGCATTGTGGCCGGGCCCGTTCCAGCGGTCGTTCGCCACCAGAATCGGATTGGCCGGGTCTTTCTCGAAGGGACCCAGGGGCGAGGTGGACCGGGCGATCAGGACGGCGTAGTGGGGCTGATCGCAGCAGTCGTCGCCTGAGTACATCAGGTAATAGTACGGGTCTCGCTTGATCACCCAGGGGCCTTCGACCAGCGATTCGTATCCGCCGAACTGGAGCGAGGGGTCCAGCACCGGCTCGGGCTCCCCTGTTACGCTGAGGCCGTCCGCGGTAAGCTCCTGCACCAGGATGGGCACTCGGTCCGATCCCCAGTAGAGATAGAGCTTCTCGCCGTCCACCAGCACAAACGGATCGATTGTCGAGAAGCCGCCGCCCTGGATCACCGGCGTCCCCTTGTCTTTGAACGGGCCGGTGGGCTTGTCGGCGATCGCCACGCCTATGGCGGTGGTCCCGCCGTTCTTGGCTTTGGCGGCGTAATACAGGTAATATTTGCCCCCACGGTACAGGATGTGCGGCGCCCAAAAATCGTGGGAGGCCCAGGCCGGTGGTTGATCGAAAACCTGCCCGACCAGCGTCCAAGTAGTCATATCCCGCGACTTCAGGATCGGGAAGAGCTTTGTCTGACCGTTGTATGGGCTTTCCGTGGTGTAGGCGTAGAAATAGCCGTCGGAGGCTCTGATGACGGTGGGGTCCGGCGCATCATGGTTGTACACCGGATTGGTGTATGGGTTCTGTTTCAACTGGTTGGCGCTGCACCCAACCAGTAGAAGGAGAGCCAAGGAAAGAACGAGTAGTCTGCGCAACCGGGAATGCCTCCTCTGCGGGGTATGCCTGACATAAAGGAGTTCGTTGGTAGGATGGACAATCCTGCGAGCAAAAACGCCGTCCCGGCATGACCCGGGACGGCGCTTTTTCACCAGTGGATCGTCACCGTCAACTGCGTCTCACCCGTCGGGCCTTTCTCGATAAACGTGTACTCGCTGTCGGTGGGGGTGTACCGGCAATAGAATTCCTGCGGCCGATTCAGCAGGAAGCGGGCCTGCGTCCCTGCCTGTGGCCCTGCATGTACCAGCAAGGAATCATCGGGGCGCATGGACATGAAAAAGCACTCGTCGGTGGAGACCGTAACGGCGTAGACACCCTTCAGTTCAACCAGCGCGGTCCTGAACGGGCGGTCGCTGCCGGGCTGATCGCCCAGGTTCAGCACGACCTCTCCGGCCTGTCCTGACTTCCCCTCCAGCCGCAGGACAGCCCGGATTTTCTCCTGAATGCTCTCCACTGTTGGGACGACCGCAGACATCGCGGCATCTCCTCCTCGCACGGGACTGCCTTCCGGCAAGAGGGATATGCGCGGGCCGTCCATTCTATGCCGCCAGGCTGGGCATCCTACCCCTGGAGGCGATCGGATGCTGAGTCGGCGCCAGTTTCTCCAGGGAGCGGCACTCGTTGTGGCTGCAGCGGTGGCGGGTCGCCGAACCAGGCGGCCTGCCGCCCCTGCGGCTGTACCGGTCGAGGCGCGGGGGGATGCCCCCTTCCGCATCGCCCTGCTCTGTGACACCCATATCCAGACAGACCGGCCCGGTGCGGCTGCAACCAGCGGCAAGCTGAGTCAGGCCGTGGCCGATCTGAAGCGGTTCCGACCGCAGTTATGGGTGGTGAACGGCGACGTTTCAGAGCATGGCACTCCGGCCGAATTCGACGCGTTCAAGCGAATCATGGCCTCGGTCTGTCGATCGGACCAGCTGGCGGTAACCACTGGCAACCACGAATTCTACGATCGGACGGCGACGGACGCCGATGCGCTGTTGTACTTCCGGCACGCATTTGGCCTGACACGGCCCTATTCGAATCGTCTCGCCGGCGGGCTGCACGTCATTCTGTTGGGCGGCGAGTCCGGGAAGTCGGCCCCCAGGAATCGGGACTGGGCCTGGCTATCGGCTGAACAGCTCGCCTGGTTTCGCGGCGTGCTGGCTGAGCACCGCAGCACACCGACGGTGGTCTGTCTGCACCAGCCTTTGCAGGATACCGTGCTCTGGAGCACGGGTAACAACAGCTTCGCCGGCTGTGGGCAGGTGAACGCCTTACGCGCCATTTTGGCCGAGAATCCGCAGGTGAAGCTCTGGCTGTCGGGTCACACCCACATTGGCCTGGCAGAGCCGGGGCAAGTGGTGACCCAGAAAGGGGTGACCTTTGCCGCCCTGGGAGCCACGGCCTACCAGTTCGTCGCATCCGATGCGCCGGAAGATCAGGGCGGGTGGCCCGGGCCGGGCGGATTCCGCAAGGATCCGACAGCCAACCAGAGCCGGCTCCTGGAAGTATGGCCGGACCGGCTGGAACTGCATGTGCGTGACCATCGGCAGCAGCTTTTTCTGCCGCACCTGACGGTATCGATTCCGCTGAACGGCTGAGGCCCGGGCAACTGCCCGGGCCTCTTGTGCTACTCGTCCATCGCAGATTGCAGGGCCTGCAGAATGATGTCAGCGTTCTCCCTGGTCAGCCCACTCTCTACCGTGTCGCCAATGGCGGTGGCCAGCAGGTTCACAATCTCCGATTCGCCCTCGTTGAGGGCCGATGCTACGGCGATATGACCCAGGGCCAGATAGTAGGCCGCCTGCGCATCGAAGGAGGGGGTCAGTTGAACCTCCGTCGGTACCACCACGCCCGATGCGTCTCGCTGGTAGAGGGGCCACAGCAGCCCCTCGGCATCCAGTTCAGCCAGTTCTTCCACGAAACGTTGGAGCCAGTCGCTCTCCGTTTTCGCCTGCCCCAGCTGGTCGATCAACTGGTCGATGCGGCCCGTCGCATAGGTTCTATCGTTCAGGGCTGCCAGTGTGGAAGCTGCCAGCCCCACACCGAGCCACCAGTATTCGGATGCAGACAACTGACGGCCGTAGGCTTGAGAAGCCTGGCCGATCATCTTCCGGCCGCTTTCGAGGAAGGCGGCCACCTCGGAAATCCCCTCTTCTGCCATCGAATTCCCTCCTGCCGGCAGGACCGGGCCTTGCCACCCGCACCTGCTGTCTCAAATAGTAAGGAGATCCGGTGGGAATGTAAAGGTCAAGTCCCCCGGCATTCTGGCGATTTGCTATCTGCCGGAAGGGTTCCGGTTCTCGCTCCTCGAAAAATAGGCATTGTACTCCGTCCAATCGGCGGGCTGCTGGGAGGCCTTTGGTTCATGTCTTATGTAACAGTGCGCGGCCATGGCACGGCCGAGCTTGTCGTCAAGAAGTCGCGTTTCATCGCCAACGTTGCCCCTGCCAAGTCTGAAGAGGATGCGATGGCTTTTGTAAACCGCATCCGGGCGGAGCATAAAGAGGCGACGCATAACGTATTTGCCTACAAGGCCGGTACGAGCCAGCGGCTGTCCGATGATGGGGAGCCGAGCGGTACAGCAGGACGCCCAGTCTTCGACGTGATCGACAAACAGGGGCTGTCCGATACAGTCGTTGTCATAACCCGCTATTTCGGCGGTATATTGCTGGGGGCCGGCGGTCTCGTCCATGCCTATAGTCAGACAGCGGTCCTCGGGGTGGAGGCAGCCGGCGTCACCGCCGGGATCACGGCGGTAGACCTGATGGTGGCGCTGGATTATGCCTACGTGGGCAAGGTGCAGTACCTGCTGCAGCAAAGAGGCGCCTTGATCCTGGACAGCAGTTACGGGGCAGATGTGGTCATCAGCTGCCGCCTGCCGCTGGACGCCGTGTCGGTATTCGAGGGAGAACTGGCCGAGGTCTCGGCCGGACGCATTCAGGTAGAACGGCTGCAAGAACTGCAAGTGGGCGCCGACCTGCTGCCGATCCATTGACCATCGGGCTTATAACCGAGGTACACAATGGCTATTCCATTGGTTATTCATACCGGTTATTCTATGTATATTGCCTACTATGGAGGAGGTTTGCCTATTGCAGCTCCCCGAGACAACTCGGCTACGCGTCGCGTATGTAGCAGCGATCGTCCTGGTTGGTGGCGTTTTCGTCTTTGGCTATGAGCACGGCAGCTCTCTAGCTTCCAGGGCCATAGCAGCGAAGAGGCCAGCGGCACAGGATGCAGCGACCGGCACCCTATTGGCCTCTGCGGCTGATCAGGATGCCAAGAGCACGCAGCAACGTCCTAAGGTACAGACCTACAAAGTTGTGAAGGGCGACACCGTCAGCGGCATTGCTCAGAAATTCGGCCTCAAAACGGAATCGGTCCTATGGTCGAACGACCTGGGTGAAAACGATACCATCCAGGAGGGTCAGGAACTCCTGATCCCGTCCGTGGACGGCATCATATACAAAGTGGAAAAGGGCGATACCGTCTGGGAGATCGCCTCTGAGCATAGTGCCAGTGTAGACGATATCGTAAAGGCAAACCCGGAAGTCGATTCTGGCTCCATTCAGCCGGGACAGGTCGTCCTGATCCCCGGTGGTCAGCCGGTGGCCAGACAGCAGCTCGCGTTCCGCGGCGGCGGGAGCCGGGCCAGTCATCAGTTTGGCTCCTGGCCGGTTTACGGTCCAGTCACGGATCCGTTCGGTTGGCGCATCCACCCTGTCTATGGAACGGAGAGCTTCCATGACGGCATGGATATCGGCGTTCCGATTGGCACGCCCGTTCAGTCCGAAGCGAGCGGAACGGTCACCATGGCTGGTTGGTACGGCTCTTATGGCATTTCGGTGCGCGTCGACCATGGCGGGGGCATCGTGACTCAGTACTCCCACCTCAGCAAGGCCCTCGTTGCCGTTGGCGAGAAAGTCACAGCCGGTGAGGAGATCGCCTACTCGGGGAATACCGGTGTATCCACCGGCCCGCACGTCCATTTCATGGTGATCGTGAATGGGTCCCCGACGGATCCGGCCTCCTGGCTGCCCTAGCGTAGGCTTGGGGGGTCCACTGTGCGAGATATTCCGAGCAGAGTCACCTGGATGATGGCATTCCTGATACTCGGTCTACTGGCGATGGCTGGCCGGCTTTACCGGCTGTCCGTCGCCGAAACCGCGTTGTGGCAAGGGCAAGCTCAGGAGAACATGGTGCGGGAACTGCCCAACTATGGGCCACGCGGCTTTATCTATGATGCCAGGGGCCGTCCGTTGGCCGTCAGTGAGCCGGCTTACGCCGTCATGCTGACCGATCAGGATCCGGCCCATGTGGAGAAGGCCCTGCCGGCGCTCGCTGAAGTGCTGTCCGGCGGTGACCCGGCGAAGGCACGGAGCATAGCGGACGGGATCCGCCAGCAGGTCGCACGCAATAAGGCAGCTGGGCTGCAGTTCGAACCGCTGCTGGTGGAAACGAACTTGAGCCCTGCTGAGGTCACTGCCCTGACGGAGCGGCGGCCAGAACTGCCGGGCGTGGTGATCAAGCTTCAGTCTACCCGCCGCTATCCACAGGGCTCCGTCGCCGGGGCGGTGATGGGATACGTTGGGGCGATCGGTGAAGAGTTGAAAGAGCCTGCCTTTGCCGGGTATAACGCCGATGAGGTGGTTGGCAAGGACGGGATCGAACTGGCCTATGAACCGGATCTGCGGGCCAAGCCCGGCAGCGACTCGGTGATCGTAGACCCCCTCGGCAAGCGGGTGGGGGGCGCAACCGAGACGCCGCCGATCCCGGGCAACAACATCTACCTTACCCTCGACCTGGATCTGCAGCGGGTGGCAGAGACCGCCCTGACCAGGCAGATGGAATGGATCCGGCAGTTGAACGACCCGCACGCGAAACCGGTCCGGGGCGCACTGGTGGTGCAGAACGTCAAGACCGGGGCGATCCTGGCGATGGTCAGCATCCCCACCTATGACCCAAACTGGCTGATCGGCGGCATTACCGAAGACCGGTGGCAGCAGTTGCAGAAACAGCCCGGCGCCATGGTGAACTGGGCGATCAAGGGCTTTGCACCGGGCAGTACATACAAGATGGCAACAGCATTAGCCGGGTTGGAGGCGGGCGTTCTTGGACCTAACGAGCAGATTCGCTGTCCGGCAACCTATTGGAAATACGGCAATCCGAAGAACTGGAACGGGGATCAGGGAGTGACCGATGTGGCTCGGGCCCTGGCGATCTCGTGTAACCCGTTCTTCTTCGAGGTGGGGGACCGGCTGGGCATGGACCGCCTAGCCGCATCCAACGAGCATCTGGGCTTCGGCCGGCAGACCGGGTTTGACCTGCCGGGCGAATCGCCGGGAGCCAATCCGAGTCAGGCCACCTACGGCGATGATTTCTTGCCTGGCTACACCATCAATGCCGC
>JBLNEM010000020.1:0-2611 GCA_050262655.1 Mycobacterium leprae
GCCTGAGAGCGTCGTGGGGATGGTTAACTCAAAGTAGGTGGGCAACCCCTCCTTCAGGAAGGCGCGGAAACCAGGGTTCTGGAGCGACATCTTCGATTGGTCCATGGGGTGGAAGGTGTATGCATGGAGCAGGTGGTGGGCCACCTCCCCCTCTCCGTTGCGGGGCCAGATCTGCATGTAATGGAAGAAATCGGTATTGGTCCCTGCAGAAACGGTCGACTCCTCCGTCCGCCGCAGATTGGTGAAGAGGACGGTATGGGGCGGCAGTGGGCCCATTACGTGCTCCCGCGCGTACTTGGCCATGCGTTCGGCCGCAGCCATGTAGGCTTCGGCCTCCTCCCAGGGGGTGTCGCCATAGGAGGGCAACCACATCTGGCTGCCCGCGTCCCGGTCAAACCAGATATAGCGGTAGAGATCGCCCCATTCGGTGCGGTGGTCGAGGACGAAGAGCGGCACGCCACCGGAAAAATAGGTCTTGCCAAAGTCATAACGGAGGTCGCCCCACAGGTCTTTGACCGCGACGAACTGGCCGTTCTCCTCCGGCACGGAGGCAAAGACTTGCGTCCCAGCCGGCGGATTCACTTTCACCGTAATCCGTGCCGGCTCCGCCGAGGGCATCAGGAAGACGTTGTCTGCGATGAAGAAGACGTCCCGGGGCTCAAAGACCACCTGCTGACACTGGGGGCTGATGGTTTTCAAGGCATCGTATGGATAGCGGATGGTGAACTCGGTGTTGTTGCCGTTTTGCACCCGAAGGGTCCGCTGGTTGGAACCGGTCCAGGTAAACGGCAGCGTCTTCCCGCCTGTGTCGGTCACGGTGACGACGCCGACGGCACGGACAATCTCGCCCATCCAGTCGGCGTTCAGTTCGGTGGTGGCGCCGGGTGCGCCGCTCACCTGGATCTGGACATCGGCCTGATCCTTGCCGGTAACGGCCAGGGTATAGGCGACGGTGTAGGGGGTCGCGGCCCTGGCGCCCAGTCCGGGCAGGGCGCTGATCACCAGGGTCAGGATTACCAGAATCGGCAGCAGCAATCGTCGCGTCATGTGAACGATCCTCCTCACGGGTCAGCTATCCCCCAAGGTACCGCTGCGGGGGATGAGGGCCGGTGTTCGGCGTCGGCCAGCCGGCCGGGTGCGTTTTCGATCAGCTTTGGCAGTTCGGCAAAACGCCGGTCGAGGTTCCCGCCCTGACGGGTCCCGTACCCGCCGGAAGTAGGGCGAAACCGCCTGTAGGTAGTCGAGAGTGGTACAGGTGTCATCATTACCGCTCCAACACGAGGGAATCATTGCCCTAGCCAAAATATTCGCCCCATAAGATGCACTTCCTGCCAACAAAGTGGGCCTGGCACAAGGCCAGGCCCGGGTCGTGGTGTAAGAAGAAGATCGGCCAGAACATGAAATTGGCCATTGTGGAGATTCACGCTCTGGAACGCCCTGCTGGGAAAGGCCCTGCTACCTGTGAGTGCCGCGTGAGTCGAGCCGCATCACGAAAACGGCGACCGCATACTCCATACACGTGGAGTGGCGGTCGCCAAGCCTGGATCGTGTCCCGGATAGTGGTGTAAAAGTGGAGACCCCTGCGGTGGGAAAAACGGTGGTTAGTGCCGTACGGCAGGACTTGACAGCGAGCCTCTGCGAGCGTGGTTAAGGCCGGAGGTGGCCAGGCCCTGGGAGGGCCGGCCATGGCGGATGAGCCTACCACGCTCGCTGCTCGCAGTAAAGTCCTGCGTGCCGTTGGCAATCAGTCGGGGCGCACCCTAGTCTGCTGCGAGAAGGGCCTTGGCATCAGGACCTGTTTGGAGCGAACCCAGCTTGTTCATGGATTCCTGGCTGAAGTAGCGGCGGCCGGTGGCCCACTCGTCGTTCTGCTCCTGGAGCACAGACCCTAATAGCCTTATGGCGGCACTCCTGTTGGGGAAGATCCCAACCACGTCTGCCCGCCGTTTTACCTCGTAGTTGAGGCGCTCCAAGGGGTTTGTCGAATGGATCTGCCGGCGGTGTTCACTGGGAAAAGACATATATGCCAGAACGTCCTCTGCAGCCTCTTCCAGCAGCTCTACTAGCTTGGGGAAGCGGTCGCGGAAGTTGTCTGCTACCTGGCGGAGCTGGGCCTTGGCCGACCCCTTGTCAGGCTGCAGGAAGATCGTCCGCAGGGCAGCTGCCACGAAGTCCTGATGGGCTTTACCCACGAGGGCCAGTGCATTCCGCATGAAGTGTACCCGACAACGTTGCCAACGAGCGTTGCCCAGAGCAACCTCAATAGCCGCTCGTAAGCCCTGGTGGGCATCACTGATCGCCAACAACACACCCTGAAGGCCCCGAGCCCCTAGGCTTCGCAGGAAGGTTAGCCAGAAAGACCGATCATCGGCGGGGCCGACATCCAAGCCGATAATCTCCCGCTCACCCGAAGAGCGAATGCCCACGGCCACCACCATGGCCATGGAGACGACCCGTTCCTGATCGCGGACCTTGATGTAGGTGGCATCCAGCCACAGGTAGGGGTAGCTCCCCTCCAGTGGCCGGTTACGGAATCGCTCGACCACCTCATCGAGGTCAGCGCAGATCCGGGATACTTCGCTCTTGCTGATTCCCTCCATGCCGAGGCTCC
>JBLNEM010000021.1:0-3524 GCA_050262655.1 Mycobacterium leprae
GAGGGCATTCCCACGTGGTACCCCGCGTAGGGGACTCTCACGGAGTAGGAGGAAGGTCCACCACCACTTTCCCGCTCGGGTCCCACCGCACCGTCGCCCCCGGCTCGACGCACGTCGTATACGCCCGGATCGGCACATACGTGGTCGAGTTGATCAGCAGGCCATCCGTGCAGGGCGTCGGCTGCGAGACCAGGATCGGCACCACCTGCGGGGCCGTTATCTGCGTGTGCACGTCGGCGATGAACTGGTTCCAGTCGAACAGGCCCTTCGCCGAGCCCTCCGCCAGGGTCCAGCCCATGTGGGTCGGATCGTAGGGGCGGTTGGTCGGGTCCCACCAGAAGTGACCCGTGACCTGGGCGATCGAGAGACCGTAGGTCTTCACCAGGTGGGTGACCAGCCAGACCAGCCGTTTGTAGCTCTCCGGCCAGGTGGCGGTGCCCCAGTTATATTCGCAGGTTTCGATGCCAATATGGTTCATGTTCTTCCCGGACGTGTGGTAGGCGACCTCGCCGATCGGGATGATCTCCAGGATCACCTTGTCGTCGACTACATACTGGCTGGAGGCATATCGGCCGTCCGGCGCGTCGTTGAAATACTGCCGGATCGCCCGGGCGTCCATGCTGGCGCTGGCGGTGCGGTGGACCACGATTCCCTTCACGCCTTCCCAGCAATAGTTGCTGGAGCAGGGACCCGGCCGGTTCTGGCTGGTCGTGTCGAGATAGGCCTGGGTGATGGTGTAGGCCCCGGGCAGGATACCCAGATCGCCCATGGCGACTCCTCCTTCATGCCGACCTACTGATAGATTATGGGGACGAGGTCCGGGTTGACCGCCCGGTCCGGTCGATTCTCTGCCATTCCTTGCAGGATTTCGTGCCAGAAGGCCGAATTTCGGCTGGAATGGATGGAGCCGAGATCCGGATCTAAACGTGAACCTGTTTGAGGGAGGCACTCGTTTTGCTCAAGATTGTCACGGACAGTACGGCCAGTATTCCGCCGGCTATCTGCCGGGCACTGAATATCGACGTCGTCCCCATGACCATCCGATTGGGGAACGAGACGTTTGTCGACGGCGTCGATCCGACCGAGCAGTTCTACGACAAGTTGGCCATGTCCGACACGGTCCCGACGACATCGACGCCATCCCCGGGAGCGTTCCTGGATGTCTACCGGCGCCTGGCCGGTGAGGCATCCACCATCATCTCGCTGCACGTCATGGAGACCAAATCGGCCGTGGTCAGTGTCGCCCGGATGGCGGCGGCCATGCTGCCCGACGTGAAGATCCATGTGGTGGACTCCCAGAGCGTTTCGCTGGGGCTCGGTCTGCTGGCCATTGCCGCCGCCAGGGCGGCCCAGATGGGGGCCACGGCCGAGAAGGTCCTGGAGATGCTGGAGCGCATGATTCCCAAGGTGGAGATTCTCGCGTCGATGCGGACCCTGCGGGAACTGCGCAAGAGCGGCCGGGTCTCGCTGGGCCAGGCCATGATGGCCGGCGTGCTCTCCATCAAGCCGATTCTGAACATCAGTCATGATGTCATTGAAGTGGTCGACAAGGCCCGGGGTTGGCCGAAGGCGGTGGAGCAGATGGTCGACAGCGCCAGGGCCAAGGTAGGCGAGGCCAGGGTGATGCTGGCCGTGGTCCACACCAATGCCGAGGCGGATGCCCGGGAGCTGATGGAGCGCATCAAGGGGCAGTTTAACTGCGTGGAGGCCATGGTGGCCGAAGCAGGGCCCACCCTGGCGTCACACGCCGGGCCCGGCTGCCTGGGCATTGTAACGATTCAGGTGGATTAGCTGCTCGGCTGGCATGATTTGCCGCAGCCGGGAGAGGCTATGAGAATATGAACCTATAGGGACGAGGAGGCCGCCGCGTACATGCAGCACGTTTATGTCAAGCACCTGTCCGAGCATGTGGGACAGGAAGTGGAACTGCGGGGCTGGGTCTACAACTACCGCTCCAGCGGCAAGATCCAGTTCATCATCTTCCGGGATGGCACCGGTATGTGCCAGGCTGTGGTTTTCGTCAAGGATGTGCCGCCTGAGGTTTTCGAGGCGGGCAAGACTCTGACGCAGGAATCCTCCATCATCATCCGGGGTACGGTCCGTCAGGACGACCGGGCGCCTGGCGGTTTTGAGATCGGCGTCAAGGAGATGGAGATCCTCCAGGTAGCCGAGGAGTATCCCATCACGAACAAGGAGCACGGCACCGAGTTCCTGATGGACCACCGGCACCTCTGGCTGCGTACCCCCCGGCAGGCCGCCATTCTGCGGGTGCGCAACGAGATCGTCATGGCGATCCACCAGTTCCTCCAGGAGCGGGACTTCCTGCTGACCGAGTCCCCCATTCTGATGGGCACCGCCGCCGAGGGCGGCTCCAACATGTTCGAGACCGAGTATGTGAACGGCGAGCCCGCCTTCCTGAGCGAGTCCGGCCAGTTGTACGCCGAGGCCACCGCCATGGCGCTGGGCCGGGTCTACACCTTCGGTCCGACCTTCCGGGCAGAGAAGTCCAAGACCCGCCGCCACCTGATCGAGTTCTGGATGGTCGAGCCCGAGGCCGCCTACTTCACCCACGAAGACAATATGGTCCTCCAGGAGCAGATGATCGAGTACGTCGTGCAGCGGGTACTGACCCGCCGGGCCGAGGACCTGAAGGTGATCGGCCGCGACACCAGCAAGCTCGAGGCCGTAAAGGCGCCTTTCCCGCGCATCACCTACACCGAAGCGGTGGAGATGCTGCAGAGGCTGCACAAGCCCGAGGATGAATGGCAGCCCATTCCCTGGGGCGAGGATTTTGGCGCTCCGCACGAAGAGGTCATTACCAAGCAGTTTGACCGCCCGGTCTTCGTGGAGAAGTTCCCCACCAAGGTGAAGGCCTTCTACATGCAGCCGGATCCCACCAACCCCGATGTGGTCCTGGGCGCCGACCTCCTCGCTTCCGAGGGATACGGCGAGATCATCGGCGGATCGCAGCGCATCCACGATCCGAAACTGATGATGCAGCGGTTCGAGGAGAACAAGCTGAATCCGGAGACTTACAGCTGGTACATGGACCTGCGTCGCTTCGGCGCCGTGCCGCATTCCGGCTTCGGCCTGGGTGTGGAGCGCACCGTCAGCTGGATCTGCGGCCTCGACCATGTGCGTGAGACCATCGCGTTCCCCCGCCTGATCAACCGGCTCCAGCCCTAGCCGTTGGATCCGAGGCAGATCTCTGCCACGAATTCCCCACGAAACAGGACCAACTCGGGTACCGGTCACCATGCGCGGGCAGATGGGACATTGCCACGGATTTCACGGATTACACGGATTGGGAGAGAAAAAGAATCAAGGGGCTCCAGCCCTTGTCCACTTTTGCTACGACTCTGGTGCGAAGCACCGGGGTGTTACACGGATGGAAATAAGACCGGCCGCCCCCACACAGGACGGCCGGTCTTTCATCTACATAGCTTCCCATCGTCGTGGCGGCCGTGACGGCACGACGATGGGGCAGTGGACAAACGTGGCTGGTCCTTTATTTCTAGGCCTTT
>JBLNEM010000022.1:0-7236 GCA_050262655.1 Mycobacterium leprae
GGAACATCGACGCCGCCGCAACAGACGCCTCCAGGAACGATTCGGCGTGGTAGGCCCCGTAGACCGAGTAGACCAGGGTAAGCAGTGCAGCTGCCCAGGGCCCCGGCGACCGCCACTGCAAGCGCCATTCCGTGACCACAAGGCCCCAGAAGATCTGCATCGGCCCTCACCGTCCCTTCAGCAGGGCCAGGTATCCATCCTCCAGCGTGGGCGCTGCAGGAACGAAACCCGGCCCCCCGGGGCCGATGCAGCGGGCGACCATGCGCTCTTCCTCCCGCACGGTGGCCACAACGAAATGGCTCTCCTTCAATGCCGGCATCTGGTCGACCGTCAGTGCCACCGCCCAGACCCGCCCGGCGGCAAGCTGGACCAGTTCTTTGGGTCTACCCGTGAAGAGCAGTTCGCCCCGGTCGATCACGGCGATCGATGCAGCCGACTGGGCAATATCCTCCACAATGTGGCTGGAGAGCAATACGGTTCGGTTCCCGGGCAATGTGGTGATCAGGTTCCGGAATTCGACCCGGCCTTCCGGGTCGAGACCGGCCGTAGGTTCATCCACGATCAACAGCTTTGGGTCATTCAGCAGAGCCACGGCGATTCCTAGCCGTTGCCGCATACCCCCCGAGAGTCCCTTCACCCTGACGCCCCGGCGGTCAGCCAGCCCCGTCAGTTCCAGGAGTTCGTTCAGGCGGCTCATGCCCTGTAGGCCCTTGAGTTGGGCGAAGTAGACAATCGTTTCCCAGACGGTCAGCTGGGGATAGAAGCCGAAGCTCTGCGGCAGGTAACCGAGCATCGCCCGGATGGTCGCCCGGTCGGATAAGGGCACGCCGAACAGCGTCGCATCCCCTGCCGTGGGGGGCAGCAGAGTCGCCAGAATCCGCATCAAGGAAGTCTTCCCGGCCCCGTTCGGTCCAAGCAAGCCGAAGGTCCCTTCGCCAATCTGCAGGGTGATGTTGCGGAGCGCCTGCACACCGCCCGGGTAGACCTTGCTCACTGCGTTCACCTGAACCCCCATCCGGACAACCTTCCCTTCTTCGTCGGAATGGAATAAAGGATTCTGATTTTCAACCGAGAAACAATGAAGTTGGAGGGCGGCACCCCTCAGTTAGTGGGGCTTCTTAGGGATTGCAGCAGCCACCTGACTCGTAAGAGTTGGTCACATGGCTGGTGCCATCGGCGTGAATGCAGATGTCCTGCGTCCAATACTGGCCGTTGGGGGTCAAGGGGTTGAACCAGCAACCATAGTCCCACTGGCAATTGACGTCCCGCGCATACGAGACACAGTTGTCAGCGAGGGCCGGCTGCACCATGGTCAGTACCAGGGCACCCAGGATCAGAATCTGTACGATCCGCTTCTTCACTACCAGTCACCTCTTTCAGCGTGATGGTCAGACCTTAGAACCGGCACGAGGGTTGCCGCCCCCCAAACCTAGTACGCACCATCCAGAAGCATCTCCAGCAACGTATCCATCAGGTTTCCATCGTCGGTCTCGACAGCCCCGGCCCACCGAAGGATGACCCGGCCGTCGTTGTCAACGAGGAACAGGAACGGGCTCCCATTCACGCCTAGCTGATCCTCCAGCATCGCCGACGGATCTTGGTAGACGGGGAAGCTGTATTCCTGCCCAAACGGCCGCAGGAGATCGAGTTTTTCGGGCGAGACCACTCGCAGATCGAACTTCTTTGCATACCCCGGGTTACGACTCACCCATCCTTGAAGATGGGTGAGTTGTTGTTTGGATGCGCTGCAGGTCGTCCGGATGAACAGCAGAACCGTCTTCTGCTTACCCAGCAGCGGAACCGGGTTTCCCGCCAAATCAACCAGATCCGTCTGCGGTACCGGACTGCCTGGTTTGATCCCCGGACTCCGCTCCGTCGCCATGGCAATACCGCTGATGCCCGAGGACGTATATGAGCTTCTCGCCTGCAAGCGAGGCGCCTGACTCAACAGGAACAGTACCACTCCGATGCAGGCAAAAGCCATGACCCACCGCTTCGCTTGAGTCCACTTCATACGGCTTCCCTCCGTCCCGATCCCTCCAGGTTGCTCGTCTGGCGTGCCCGATTCAGGTGGTATAGCTGAAGCACCGCCACTACCAACAGCAAGGGGGCAAGCAGCTGGGGAAGCGTAAAGAACCCGATACCCCACTCGGAGTTCACCGACGCCACAACGTACAGGGGCTGGGCCCTGAACAGGTCAGTGATCGCCCGAAGCACGCCGTATGAGGCGGCAAACGCCCAGAAATGGGTCCCCGCCACCGCAAGAGGATAGCGCCGCGTCGTCAGATACCACCCTCCCAGCAGCAGCAACCCGGTCGCCGCCGAGTACAACGCAACGGGATGGTAGACGCCGAAACCGGCTGCAACACGCCCCTGCATGGCGCTCCCGAAATAGTGGCCGATGTGGCCGATCACGATGCCAACCGAAAGCCCGGGGACGATCAGGTCCGCATACGCGTAAAAGCCAATTCGCTGAATCCGGGAATAGGCAGCCGCCGTGAGGCTACCGCAGATGATCGCTCCATGAATGGAGAGAGCGCCAGGCACGACCTTCCAGATCAGTGCGTAGTTGTACGCGAAGAAGCTGTTCCACTGCAGAGCGACATGTACGGCCCAACCTCCCAGCAACCCGCCGGCCAACCCGGACAGCGCCAAATTGAAGGCGAAACTCTCGGGCAGCCCCCGACGACGGCAGAGCCTCAGGAAAACGATGAGCCCTGCCAAAACCGCAATCCCCAGCGAGAGCCCCAGCCACGTGAACGTGATACTGCCGATCGTTACTCCCAGCCTCGTCATGGTCAACTGCACCATCTCCTCCCTGCTATGACCGATCAACATCAACATTCGGGTATCGAAAATAGTATCTTGCAGGATATCCTACTAGTGAAATTTTATCACGGAAGTCCACAGGTCTGTCAACCTATTGCTAACCATTAACACTCTATTTCAGGGAATCCGCACTTTCACTCGTCATCACTTTACTGTGCGCACCATTCTACCTTCGCCTGCGAAGAAACAGAGATGGCTCCTGCAGTGTGCAGGAACCATCCCTGGCGAGCGGCTATGCCATTGCCGACGAATGGCTGGTCAGGGCGGAGCCCCTTGACCAGATTGTGGATGATCTTCCCCAGCGGCGGGGACGGCGGGTCATCCAGTACGAGAATGCCCTTTTCCCGGGGCGCAGCTATAGCAGGCCCGTCGGATGGGAAACCTTGAGTGATGCAACCGCCATTGTTGGGAGGGGTGCAAGGGTCATGTCGGACCTGGGCATGTTGGTCCTGCTGCTGGCTCTCTTCGTGGTGCCGTATGGCTTTCTCGCCTGGATCGCAGGCCAGGGCGAAGAACGTTCGTAACGCCGTCCGGAGGTGAAGCATGTGTGGTGGCTACTGCTGATCGCCGCCGCTGTCTTCGTCTATCTCGTCTACGTGCTGATCAAGCCTGAGCGGTTCTAGGGAAGGGATGAGCCCATGCAGATCATCGTCGTACTCCTGATCGCGCTCCTGCTGGTGATCCCCACCGGCCGCTACCTGTACGCTCTGTTCAGCGGCGGTCCGGAGGCCCGGGGCAGCCTGGAGCGGTTCTGCCACCGGCTGATCGGCGTGCCCGACCCGGCGCCGGTGATGACCTGGCAGCAATACGCCGGCACCCTGCTGTTGACCAACGGGGTGATGGCGGTTCTGGCCTACCTGCTGCTCCGGCTCCAGGCACTTTTCCCCTGGAACCCCCGGGGCTTCGGGGGCATGGAGCCAACCCTCGCCCTGCATACGGCCATCTCCTTCGTGACCAATACGAACCTGCAGCATTACAACGGCGAGACCACCCTCAGCAACTTCAGCCAGATGGCCGTGATCACGTTCCTCATGTTCACCGCCAGCGCCTCCGGCTTTGCCGCCGCGATTGCGTTCATCCGCGGCCTGGCAGGGCAGCCGCTGGGCAACTTCTGGACCGACACCACCCGGGTGATCCTGAAGGTGCTGCTGCCGGTCTCCTTCGTGCTGGCCCTGGTGCTAGTCTGGCAAGGCGTGCCGCAAACCCTGACCGGCGGCGTTGAGGCAACCACCCTGTCAGGCGCCCGGCAGATCATTCCCCTGGGCCCGGTCGCCTCCCTGGAGTCGATCAAGCATGTGGGAACCAACGGCGGCGGCTTTTTCGGCTCCAATGCGGCGCACCCGTTCGAGAACCCGACCCCTCTGACCAACGTGCTGCACATCCTGGCGATGCTCTGGATTCCCACCGCCTTCCTCTACCTCTTCGGCCTCTTCATCCAGAACCGCAGACAGGGCTGGATCTTCTTCGCCGCGGTCTCCGTGCTCTTCGTCGCCATGTTGGCGCACATTCTCTTCTACGAGACGCAGGGCAACCCGGCCCTGCACCGGATGGGGCTCCCCGGGCCCAACATGGAGGGCAAGGAGGTCCGCTTCGGCCTCCCCGGCTCGGCCCTCTTCACTACGGTCACTACCGCCGCCACCACCGGCTCCGTCAACAGTGCGCTGAACAGCCTGACCCCCTTGGCCGGCCTGGCGCCCCTGGTGCTGATGATGCTGAACTCGGTCTTCGGCGGCAAGGGCGTCGGCTTCATGCTGCTGACGGCGATGGCGATGCTGACCGTCTTCCTGGTGGGGCTGATGGTGGGACGCACCCCGGAGTTTCTGCGCAAGAAACTGGAGACGAAGGAGATCGTGCTGCTGGCGATCACGATCCTGATCCACCCGCTGATCACGCTGATTCCCGCCAGCATGGCGGTGCTGACCGCCGCCGGGCGGGCCGGCATCTCCCAGACAGCCTTTCACGGGCTGACGCAGGTGATCTATGAGTATACCTCCGCTGCCGCCAACAACGGATCGGAGTTCGGCGGCATCGTGGGAAACGCGCCCTTCTGGAATCTGACCACCACCGTGGTGATGGCGCTGGGTCGCTACCTCTCCCTAATCAGCCTCCTGGCGGTCAGCGGCTTCATGCTGGCAAAGAGGCCGGTGCCGGAAAGCCCCGGTACCCTGCGCACCGATACCCCCATCTTCGCCGTGGTGCTGGTGGTGATCATCCTGATCGTCGGCGCCCTCACCTTCTTCCCGGCGCTGGCCCTGGGACCGATTGCCGAACACCTTACCCTGTCGCGGTAGGAGGGCTCTACTGACGTGGCCAAACATCAAAAACAGCAGGCCGGACTGGACAAAAAACTGCTGACCGAAGCGCTGCGGGATTCATTCCGCAAGCTTGACCCGCGCAAGATGTTCCACAACCCCGTCATGTTCGTGGTGGAGATCGGCGCCGCCATTACCACCCTCCTCACCATCGCCCCGCACCTGGTGCCGGGTTCCGCCTCCCGGGCGTACAACCTGACCGTCGCCCTGATCCTCTGGTTCACGGTGCTCTTCGGCAACTTCGCCGAGGCCGTGGCGGAAGGACGGGGCAAGGCGCAGGCCGCCACCCTGAAGCGGACCAAATCCGACACCCAGGCCAAACGGGTCACCCAGGGCCACGAATACGAGACGGTGGGCGCCGCCGAGTTGAAGAAAGGCGACAAGGTGCTGGTGGAGTCCGGCGACCTGATCCCGGGCGACGGCATGGTGGTCGAGGGCGTCGCCTCGGTGGATGAATCGGCCATCACCGGCGAGTCGGCCCCGGTCTTGAAGGAGCCGGGCACCGACATGGCCTCCTCGGTCACCGGCGGCACCCGGGTGGTCTCCGACTGGCTGGTGATCGAGATCGCCACCAACCCCGGCGAGTCCTTCCTGGACAAAATGATCAGCCTGGTGGAAGGCGCCGCCCGGCAGAAGAGCCCCAATGAACTGGCCCTGACCACGCTGCTCGCCAGCCTTACGATCATCTTCCTGGTGGTGGTGGTCACCCTCCACCCCATGGCCGCTTTCCTGGGACAGTCGATCGACGTGGCTACCCTGATCGCACTCCTGATCTGCCTGATCCCCACCACCATCGGCGCCCTGCTCTCGGCCATCGGCATTGCCGGCATGGACCGGGTGACCCGGTTCAACGTGATCGCCATGAGCGGCAAGGCCGTGGAGGCGGCGGGCGACGTGAACGTGCTGCTGCTGGATAAGACCGGCACCATCACCTATGGCAACCGGCTGGCGGCCGAGTTCATCCCGGTGGACGGCAAAGACGTGGTCGACGTGACCGCCATGGCACTGCAGGCTTCGGTGGACGATCAGACGCCGGAAGGCAAGAGCGTCGTCGAACTGGCCAATAAGAGCGGCGTAACCGTCGACGAATCGGCGATACAGGGCCGGGAGAACGTGGAGTTCACCGCGGACACCCGCATGTCCGGCACCAACCTGCCCGACGGCACCCAAATCCGCAAAGGGGCCACCGATGCGGTGGTCAAGTGGGTGAAGAGCCAGGGCGGTCAGGCGCCCGACGACCTGAAGGCCGCAGTGGACCGGGTGGCCAACGAAGGGGGCACGCCGCTGGTGGTGGCCCGCAACAACGAGATCTACGGCGTGATCTACCTGAAGGACACGGTGAAGGCTGGCCTGAAGGAGCGCTTCGACCAACTCCGGCGGATGGGCATCAAGACGGTGATGTGCACCGGCGACAACCCGCTGACCGCTGCCACCATCGCCAAGGAGGCGGGCGTCGACGAGTTCATCGCCGAGGCGAAGCCGGAAGACAAGATGGAGAAGATCAAGCAGGAGCAGGCCGAAGGGAAGCTGGTGGCCATGACCGGCGACGGCACCAACGATGCTCCGGCTCTGGCGCAGGCGGACGTGGGCGTGGCGATGAACACGGGCACCCAGGCGGCCAAAGAGGCGGCCAACATGGTGGACCTGGACTCGGACCCGACCAAGCTGCTGGACGTGGTGGCGATCGGCAAGCAGCTCCTGATCACCCGGGGTGCGCTGACCACCTTCTCCATCGCCAACGATGTGGCCAAGTACTTTGCGATCATCCCGGCGCTCTTCCTCAGCGCCTTCCCGGCGTTGGGGGCGCTGAACATCATGCGGCTGGCGTCGCCGCACTCGGCCATCCTGTCGGCGCTGATCTTCAACGCCCTGATCATCCCGGCGCTGATCCCGCTGGCGATGAAGGGCGTGGCCTACCGGCCCATGAGCGCCAACGCCTTGCTGACCCGCAACCTGGGGCTCTACGGCATCGGCGGGGTGATCGTGCCCTTCGTGGGGATCAAGGTGATCGACTTGCTGTTGGTGGTGTTGGGCGTCGTGCGTGCCCTGGGGTGACTACGTGGGTATCCCCTGCGCCGTCGGGCCTGTGCCGCCA
>JBLNEM010000023.1:0-9316 GCA_050262655.1 Mycobacterium leprae
CCAAGATCATGGAAGAAAAGGCCAAGGTGGCAGCCGAAGCAGCAGCCAAGGCTGCGGCGGAGAAGGCTGCGGCGGCTGAAGCTGCGGCGAAGGCCAAGGCGGAAGCAGATGCCAAGGCAGCGGCTGAGGCGGCGGCAAAGGCTGAGGCCGAAGCGAAGGCAGCGGCCGAGCCCCAGAATCCGGCCCCAAACAACGGGGAGGAGGCGAAGTAGAATGTCCTTCCTGTGGAGCGGCCAGTTCATCATCTTCGCGATCCTTGCGATTATTACGCTGGTCTCGGTCTACAAAATGGTCTCGTCCAGCCTCATCACGCACGCCGCCCTCTTCATGGCGCTCTCGTTCACCTCGGTCGCAGGCATCTTCCTCCTGCTGCAGGCCGAGTTCGTGGCCGCCATTCAGATCCTGGTGTACACCGGCGCCATCACGACCATGGTGATTTTCGCCATCATGCTGTCGGGCCTGCAGGACATCAAGGAGCAGAAGGCGGGAACGGTGCGGAAGTGGAGCAAGTCCAGCCCCTTCGTCCTGATTGTCGGCGCTATCTTCGCAGCGTTCATGCTCTATGTCTACATTATTGCGAAGCTGCCGGCTGCCAGGGGGATTGAACAACTGGCTACCACCGCTTCCATCGGTCAGTCGCTCTTCACCACCTACATGATCCCGTTCGAAGCGGCCTCCGTGCTGCTCCTGATGGCCATGGTGGGTGCGATTATCCTGACGGCGAAGGAGGCTGAGCAAGAATGACTCTGCCGATCTACCTGCCGCTGGGACTGGGCGCTATCCTCTTCGGGCTTGGGCTCTGGGGTGCGCTGACCCGCACCAACGCTGTTCGCATTCTGATGTTCATCGAGATCATGCTGAACGGCGTGAACCTCAACCTGATCACCTTCAGCCGGTACTACTGGCAGGGAATCAGCGCCGAGGCTTCGGCCCGGGCTCCAATCATCACCCTGTTCATCATGACTGTGGCGGCTGCTGAAGCATCGGTCGGCCTGGCCATCGTCCTGAACGTTGTCCGTAACCGTGGCGTTATCGATGTCGATAAGGTCAACATGATGAAGGGCTAGGAGGGAAACCAGCGTGAAGTTCTTTGCTGATAGTTTCTGGCTTATCGCTGCCCTCCCCCTGACCATCTCGGCACTGATCGCCGCGTTTGCCCGGCAGCTGAAGGAGAAGGCCTGGTGGGTCGGAGCGGGCGGCATGTTCGTCTCGTTCCTCTGGTCTCTGATGACTCTGTTCTATGTAATCGCCAACCCGGTTCACGGTGGCGAGGAGGCTCATCTGTTTGCCCAGCCGGTGCTGCACCTGACCTGGGAGAACTGGGCCACCTGGGGTTCGTTCAAGATGCCGATGGGCATCATGGTCGACAACCTGACCGCCGTGATGCTGGTGGTCGTTACCCTGGTCTCCTTCGCCGTCCAGATGTACTCGGCTGGCTACATGCATGGCGAGCGGCGGTTCACCCGCTTCTACTCCGCCATCAACCTGTTCACCACCGGTATGCTGGGTCTGGTGCTGGCCGACAACCTGTTCCTGCTGCTGGTCTCGTGGGAGATCATGGGCCTCTGCTCTTACTTGCTGATCGGTCACTGGTACGAGCAGGACTGGCCGAAGATGGGCTCCATCAAGGCCTTCCTGACCACCCGCGTCGGCGACGTCGGCATTATGGTTGGTATCTGGGCAATCTTCTCAGTGGCAAAGACGCTGACCTGGGAAGGACTTGCGACCACCATCCCGAATCTGATGAAGACGCCTGCCACCGCTGCTGTTGTTGGTCTTGGCGCATTTCTGATTTTCACCGGCGCGATCGGCAAGTCGGCGCAGTTCCCGCTGCACACCTGGCTGCCGGACGCCATGGCAGGTCCTACTCCTGGTTCTGCCCTGATCCATGCGGCTACGATGGTTGCCGCAGGCGTCTATCTGGTAGGTCGCTCCTACATGATCTTCGCCAACGCAGCGCCCTGGGTGCTCGAAGTCGTGGCGTTCATCGGTGGTTTCACCTCGCTGTTCGCGGCTTCGATCGCTACGTTGCGGCATGATATCAAGGAAGTGCTCGCATACTCCACCATCTCCCAGCTGGGCTACATGATCATGGCCCTGGGTCTTGGCGGTTGGGCGGCCGGCAACTTCCACCTCATGACCCACGCCTTCTTCAAGGCCCTGCTCTTCCTGGCCGCTGGTTCGGTGATCATGGCTCACCACCACAACCAGCTGCTGCACAAGATGGGCGGCCTGCGCAAGAAGATCCCGGTCACCTTCTGGACCTGGATGGTGGGCTACCTGGCCCTGGCTGGCTTCCCCGGCTTCAGCGGCTTCTTCTCCAAGGATGAACTGCTGCTGGCGGCCTGGACCTGGGCTCCGGCCGGCATGAATCCGTTCGTGGCGAAGCTGCCATTCATTATGGCCTTGCTTACTGCCTTCCTAACTGCGTACTATATGACTCGTGCAACGTATCTCGCCTTCTTCGGCGAGCCGCGCGACAAGCACCTGTATGAGCACGCACACGAATCGCCCTGGACCATGACCGTGCCGCTGGTGATCCTGGCCGTGCCGGCTCTGCTGGCTGGTTGGGTCTGGGCAGCGCTACCGGCCGAATGGTTCCATGCTGAAGGGCTCAAGTTCCTGGAGCGCTTCTACGAACTGGCGGGCACCCGGGTCATTCCGACCGAGCAGGCCTCGCTGGTCACCCTCATGGCTACCACTGCCGGTCTGACTGGTATCCTGATCGGCTGGTTGCTTTACGCCAAGGTGGCTCCGGCCACCCGTGCACGGGTGATTAAGGCCCTGAATCCCGTCTACAACCTGATCCGCAACAAGTATTATGTGGACGAGTTGTACGACGTAACGGTTATCAAGGGTGTGCAGGTCGCTTCGGTTGTCGTTGCCTGGTTCGACGGGCATGTGGTGGATGGCCTCGTGAACGGCGTCGGCGTCCTGGGTAACTGGATTGCGACCGCCTCGGATTGGTTTGATTGGCACGTGGTGGATCGCCTTGTGACCATGTGGGCCGACTTCGCCCGGGCACTCTCCTCTGCGTTCCGCCGTATCTCCACGGGCTATGTGCAGCAGTACATGCTGACATTTGTAGTTGTGGTTGTAGCGAGCGTGCTCCTATTCCAGGTTATTAGATAGGAGGCTTACCAGGGATGTATCTTTCAGCGATTGTCTTCGTACCGCTGATCGTCGCCGTCATCATGTTGTTCATGCCGAAGACGGCAGAGAAGGCCCTGTTCTGGATGGCCGGGATCGGCACCTTGATTCCCCTCGTGCTCACCCTGCCGATGATGGCCAGTTGGTCCTCGACGGCCGTCTCCGCTGACGCTGCCACCAAGGGCATGCGGTTCATCGAGAATATCAGCTGGATCCCGCAGATCGGTGTGAACTACACCCTCGGCGTCGACGGCTTCGGTCTCACCATGATCGTGCTGTCTGCGCTCCTCTTCCCGCTGGCGGTGCTGGCCTCTTACGGCTACATCAAGACCCGCGTGAAGGATTACCTGATCCTGCTGCTGATCCTCGAAGTCGGCACCAACGGCGTCTTCGCCTCGCTGGACTTCATGCTGTTCTACGTGTTCTGGGAAATCGTGCTGCTGCCGATGTACTTCCTCATCGGTATCTGGGGCGGCGCCCGGCGTGAATACGCTGCGATCAAGTTCTTCCTGTACACCCTGATCGGTTCCGTGGTGATGCTGGTCGGTGCCATCTACCTGTATATCACTACCGGCGTCGGTACCTTCAACATCCTGCAGATGGCTGCCAAGACCAGCCTCCTGGGTGTGACGCCTGCAACCGTCTTTGCCTTCTGGGCCATCCTGATCGGCTTCGCCGTGAAGGTCCCGATGTTCCCGTTCCACACCTGGTTGCCGGACGCCCACGTTGAGGCGCCGACTCCCGTCTCCATGCTGCTTGCTGGCATCCTGCTGAAGCTGGGCTCCTATGCGTTCGTCCGCATCAGCCTGCCCTGGCTGCCCAAGGTTGCTGCCGCTTCTGCCACGCCGCTCTTCGTCCTCGGTGTCATCGGTGTCGTGTACGCCGCCGCTGCCGCCATGGCGCAGAAGGACTTCAAGAAGCAGGTCGCTTACTCTTCGGTCAACCACATGGGCTTCTTCGTGATGGCTGTTGCCGCCGCCGCCGTTCTGGCTTCGCAGGGCAACACCGACATGGCCAACGTCGCCCTGGCCGGTGGTTACTTCGTCACCATCTCCCACGGCCTGATCTCGCCCCTCTTCTTCTTTGCCGTCGGCATGTTCTACGAGCGGACCCACACTCGTGACCTCGGCAAGCTGGGCGGCATGTTCGTGACGATTCCGGTGGTCAGCTTCATGACTGCCTTCATCGCCTTCGCTAATCTCGGCCTGCCTGGTCTCTCCGGCTTCATCGGCGAGTTCATCGCCCTGACCGGCTCCTATCCCGCCTTCAAGCTGTGGGTCCTCGTGGCCGGCGCCGGCCTCGTGATCACCGCTGCCTGGCACCTGCTCACCATGCGCAACGTGCTGCTGGGCGAGGGCAAGAAGGAGTATGCCGGCCTGCACGACGTCACGCTGAAGGAGAAGATCATCTTCGCCCCGCTGGCGGTGCTGGTCGTCCTCTTCGGTGTCTATCCCGCCCCGATTCTGAACGTCCTCAGCGAGGGCGTGAAGGTCCTTTCCGGAATCCTCGCTCTGGGAGGGAAATAGCTTGCCCGGCATCAACTGGACCCAGCTTGTCCATCCCAACTACGCCTTTCTCCTGCCTGAGTTGGTCATCACTGTGACGATGCTCTTCGTCATGGTCACCGACTTCTACGTCAAGGAAAAGCGGACACTGGTCTGGGTGACGCTGGCGGGTGTGCTTCTCTCACTGGCTGGCGTTTGGTTCAGCGCAACCGATCCCGGCATCAAGGCCGCCATGGACAGCGGGAAGCCGCTGGAGTTCTTCGGCAACATGGTGATCGCCGACAGCTTTACCTTCTTCCTGAAGGCTGCTGTGCTGGGCGCCATCGGCCTGGTGATTCTGCTTTCGGTTGACTATGTCGGCCAGTTCCTGAAGGGGATGTTCCTCGAGTTCTACGAGGTCCTCCTGTGCGCGACCCTCGGCATGCTGCTCATGGTCAGCTCCCGTGACCTGATCACCATCTATATCGGTCTGGAACTCACTTCGATCAGCTCTTACGTGCTGGCTGGCCTGCTCCGCAAGGACGCCAAGTCGAACGAAGCGGCCCTGAAGTACTTCCTGAACGGTGCCCTGGCGTCGGCCATCTTCCTCTTCGGTCTCTCGCTGATCTACGGTGCTACCGGTACCACCTATCTGCCGGAGATCGCCAAGGCCCTGGGCGCCTATGTGAGCCAGGGTAAGGCGATGCTGCCGCTGCTGGTCACCGGCATGCTCTTCATGGCTGGCGGCTTCTCCTTCAAGATTGCGGCGGTGCCGATGCATCTCTGGGCCCCCGACGCCTACGAAGGAGCCCCGACCCCGGTCACCGGCTTCTTCTCCGTCGGTCCCAAGGCTGCGGCGCTGGGCGCCATCCTGCGGATCTTCCTGGTGGGCATGAGCGCAAGCCAGCTCTCCCAGAAGTGGATGCTCGTCTGGGCCGTTCTGGCCACCGCCTCCATGTTCGTGGGCAACCTGACGGCCCTGAGCCAGAAGAATATCAAGCGTATGATGGCGTACTCCTCCATCGCCCAGGCGGGTTATATCCTGGTGGGCGTGGTGGCAGCCGGTCTGACCAACACCGGGTCGGCGGCCGTCCTCTACTACGTACTCGGCTATATCTTCACCAACCTGGGCATCTTCGCCGTCCTGACCCACATGGATCAGGAGGGCGGCTGGGTCACCATCAGCGACTTCAACGGTCTGGCGCAGCGGAACCCGGTTTATGCCTGGTCGCTGGTACTCTTCTTCGTGTCGCTCATCGGCATTCCGCCGACGGTCGGGTTCATGGGGAAGTTCTACCTGTTCAACGCTGCAGTCGGTAGCCACTATACCTGGCTGGCGATCCTGATGGCAATCAACTCGGTGATCTCCGTCGGCTACTACTATGGCGTCGTCAAGGCGATGTTCCTGGAGAAGTCGGAGAAGGAGAGCCTGAAGTCCAACGGTGGCGTGATGACCGCTGTAGTCGTCTCCTTCGTGGGTGTGCTGGTTCTGGGCATCATGGCCCAGCCGTTCCTCACCTACGCGAACACGGCGGCGAACCTGCTGGTCAAGTAACCAAAGCACCGGAGCCGGGAGCGGACCACCGCTCCCGGCTCTTTCATTGGTCGCCCGCTTTCCCTTGTTCCACAGGTCACGCAACGGCTATAATAGTTACGTGTCCCTTATAAGTTGAGGTGAATGAGTATGCATCTATCGGTCATGGACCTACCGCTCTCGCCGTCTCTGCAGGTCTTGCTCCTCCTGGGGATCGTGATCGTGGCTTCGAAGGGGGCTGGCGCCCTCTCCAAGTTGATCGGGCAGCCCGCCGTGCTGGGTGAGCTGCTGGTCGGCCTGGTCCTCGGGCCCACGGCACTGAACCTGCTGCATTGGCCGCTTTTCACGGAGGGGGAGAGCCTGGGGCAGTTGGTCAAGTTCCTGGCCGATCTGGGTGTGATCTTCCTCATGTTCCTGGCCGGTCTGGAGACCGACCTGAAGGAGATGAAGAAGGTCGGGCTCGCTGCTACCACCGGCGCCACGGGCGGCGTGGTGCTGCCGCTCATCGCCGGAACCCTGATCTCGCACTACCTGGGTGGGTATGGCTGGTACCCCAGCATCTTCATCGGCACAGTCCTGACCGCCACCAGCGTCTCCATTTCGGCTCAGACGCTGCTGGAACTGGGGCAACTTCGCTCCAAGGAGGGCACCACGATCCTGGGTGCGGCCGTGGTCGACGACGTCATGGGCATCATCGTCCTCTCCATCGTGGTTGCAGCCCATGCCGCGGGCCGGGGCGCTGCATCCGATCCGCTCTGGTGGGTTGCCGTCCGCATGGTGCTCTACTTCGCCGTGGCGATCCTGCTGGGACAGTACGCCATACCGCCGTTGCTGCGGTGGGCCGGACGCTGGCCGGGCAGTGAGACCGGATTCGCCATGGCCGTGGTGCTCTGCCTGTTCTACGCCCTCACCGCCGAATCGATCGGCAAGGTGGCGGCCATCACCGGCGCCTACACCCTGGGTGTCATGATCGCCCAGCATCATGACCTGGGTCATCAGGTGGCGGAGAAACTGCAGCTGCTGGCTTACGGCTTCTTCGTGCCCGTCTTCTTCGTCTCCATCGGCCTCGAGGCTGACGCATACAAGGCGCTGATGGCCAGGCCGGCGCTCTCCTTGTGGATCGTGCTGGCGGCCGTCCTCTGCAAGATCCTCGGTTCGGGCATCGGTGTGAGGCTGGTCGGGTTCGACCTGGCCGAGTCGACCAAGGTGGGCATCGGCATGATCTCCCGGGGCGAGGTGGCGTTGATCACCGCCAACATCGGCCTGGCCGCCGGTGTCATTAACAACGAGATCTTCTCGATCATGGTGCTGATGACACTGGTAACAACCCTGGTCACGCCGCTGCTATTGCGAGTGGTCTTCAAGGAGTCGCGTCCCGCTACGGCCACGCACGCCAAGTGATTCAAGAAGGAATGGACAAGTGATGCCTCCGGCTGGGCCGGAGGCATCCTTTTTTGTCCAAGCGCGTACATGTTGAGAGGAAAATGGGATTTTCTGGAGAAATATCATAGAAGTTAGGACCTGGAGAGGAGGGGGCGAGGCGATGGGCAGGGGCGGAGTCCCTGCAGACCTTAGGGCGATGGATCGACTCGGGCTGCTGCGGCCGAGGGAATCAGACTCCCGGTCGGTTCTCCTCTCGCTTTCAGGCGGCCCGGCAGTTGTCAAGGAGCCTGAAAGTATCGTTGAGTGGCTTTATGCCGGCGAGGCAGCGCTCACCGCCTTTTTGGAGGCCCTGAAGGTGAAGTCACCCATTACCGGTCAACACTCCATACGGGTCTCCCGGTATGCGGCGGCCATGGCGGGGGCGTTGAACCTGAGTCAGCCCCAGGTCTATCACCTGGAACGGTGCGGTCTGCTGCATGACATCGGGAAACTGGGCATCAGCGATCGCGTCCTGGAGAAGCCAGGCGATCTGAATCCGGAGGAGTGGGTTTTGATCAAGGGCCACCCGGAGATCGGCGTGCGGGCCATTGAAACCTTCCGTGTGCTGTCGCCGGCCCGTCTGGCCATTGCCATGCACCACGAGCGGTTCGACGGTTCCGGCTATCCCTACGCCTTATCTGGATACCAGATTCCGCTGGAGGCCCGTATCGTGGGCATTTGCGACGCTTACGACACCATGACCAGCGACCGGCCCTATCGCAAGGCACTGGAGCCGGATGAGGCGGTCTTCCGGCTAAGGAAAGGAGCCGGGACGCAGTTCGATCCGCTGCTGGTGCAGGTATTTGCAACACGGGTCGTCCCCATGCTGCTGAACAGTCTGCTACAGAAAAGAAGCCCCGGCCTGCCATAGGCCGGGGTCCTCTTTTTGACTTCTATGATCCGGCCAGGGCGTTGGCAACGTGCAGGACCACCTGGTCCAGCGCATGCTCCAGGGCTTCCGGCCGGCTGCCCCCGCCCTGAGCCTGCACGGGCGAACCCCCGCCCTTGCCGTCGATGAGCGGCAGCACCTGGCGGATGATGCCCCCCATGTCCAGCCGCAGATCCACCGAACGATAGAGCACGATCTGCGGAATGGCGCCCCTGGTGCCGAACACGGCCACGGTGCCGGGGTGAGCCGCAACCTTGGCCGCCAGCAGCTTCACTTCGTCCAGCGTCCGGCTGCCGAAGACCAGGCGCACCACCGTCGCCGGTCCCACCCGGTGGCCATCAGAGGCCAATTTGGCCGCCTCAATCTCCAGCAGTTGCTCCTGGAGCACCCTCAACTGCTTGCGGAGGCCGGAACTCTCCTCCTGGGAGCGCTGCACATACTTGGGCAGGTCGGCCACGGCAATCGAGAGCGAACGGCACAGGTCCCGGGTAATCCGGTCCAGGCTGAGATAGTCGGTCATCGCCCGGGCTCCCGCCAGGAATTCGACGCGGGAGTTCTTCTTGTTCTTCTCCCAGCCCTTCACCTTCAGCAGGCCCAACTCGCCCACGTTGCGCACGTGCGTTCCGCCGCACGGAGACCAGTCATAGCCGGCGATTTCGACCACGCGGATGTTCTCCGTCACCTTGGGGGGCTTCCGGAGCGGCAGCGCCGCCAGGCCTTCGCTGTCCACCAGATGGGTCGTCACCGGCAGGCAGGCCCGGATCACCCGGTTGCACTCCAGTTCGATGGCCTCCACCTGACTGGCACTGAGGGATTCGATCTCCAGGTCCACCGTGC
>JBLNEM010000024.1:0-6399 GCA_050262655.1 Mycobacterium leprae
ACCTGATTCGGCAGCGGAATCCGCTTCAGTTCATCGACGGTCACAAACGTGCCTTCCGGCACCTGCAGGTAGCCCAGCTTCATGGCGATGTTGACCGTGTTCTCCATGGAGCGGCCGACGACGCCGATCTTCTTGCCGTACCGGACGGCGCTGTTGGCCGCCTGCTGCAGCCGATGGACATTCGAGGCGAAGGTGGCCATGAGAATCCGGCCTTGGCCTCGCGGAAAATCCGGTCGATGTTGGTACCGACGCTCCGCTCCGACGGGGTATAACCCGGGCGCTCGGCGTTGGTGCTGTCGGCGAAGAGGGCCAGCAGGCCCCTGGTGCCCAGCTCGGTCAGCCGCTGATAGTCGGTGGGCTGGCCGTCGACCGGGGTCTGGTCGAACTTGAAGTCGCCGGTGAACAGAACGGTGCCGACCGGCGAAGTGATGGCGATGGAGCAGGAATCGGGGATGGAGTGGTTCACATGGATGAACTCCACCGTGAACTGCCCGATCCGGTACGACTCCCGATGCTTCACCGCCTGGGACTCGGGATGCATGGTGATTCCGGCCTCTTCCAGTTTCCCCTGCACCAGCCCTAACGTAAGCGGGGTGGCGTAAATGGGGATATCCAGATTGCGCAGCAGATAGGGCACACCGCCAATATGGTCTTCGTGGCCATGGGTGAGCAGCAGCGCCTTTACCTTGTCCCGGTTCTCCAACAGGTACGTAAAGTCGGGGATCACGATATCGATCCCCAGCATCTCTTCCTCGGGGAATGAGAGGCCGGCATCCACTACGATGATTTCGTCGCCGTACTGAATCGCCGTGCTGTTCTTGCCGATTTCACCCAATCCACCCAAAGGAATTGCTAGAAGTTTTTGGTTTTTTCCTCCGTGACGCGCCAAGCGAAAATGTTCCTCCTTTTTTGTTTGCACAGCAAAACAGGCGTGTTGCCCCCGTTTACGTTGCCGGGAGAACACGGATTCTGGATAGGACAAAATAGGGCCGCTGGCCCTGCCATGTTGGTCAGCCGCCATCTACACTAACTGCCGTTGCAGTGCAGAAGGCCGCCGTTCGGCTGACCGGTTGTCCTAATCCCTCGTTCGCCGTTCAAATGACTCTCCTCAAGATTATATCCAAAAAATCGCCAGCTTACAAGACGGGGGACTGGTAATCCATTGGAACGCGAGGAAGCCACCCGCGTGGGTGGCTCCATCACAGTCACCAACCATATCGCTTTGTCGTTCTACCTGGCCATGCGCCCGTGGACCGGTAGGCTGCGGAAGACGATGCCGCCATCCAGCATTCTGGCGCTGGCCGTGGTGGCGATCAGCGTCAGACTCGCCAGCACTAACAGGAACAGCAGTGCTTTTTTCACCGGGCCTTCCTCCTTTTTCAGACGGCGTGCAGATGCTCGAAACGGTCCACCAGCGTGGGGTCCAGTTTCTTGCCCGCCATGGCCCGCAGCTCCTCCATCGCCCGGGCATGGCTCAGTGCCTTCCGATAGTTACGATCAGAGGTCATGGCGTCATAGCAGTCTGCCAGCGCAATGATCCGAGCCAGGGGCGGGATCGCCTCACCTTCGAGGCCATCCGGATAGCCGAGACCGTCGTACCGCTCATGATGGTGCCGAATTGCCGCCAATCCAAGCGGCTCGAGTCCGTAAGGACGGACCATCTCTTCACCAATGCTGGCGTGGGCAGCGACTCGACTCAACTCCGGTGCCGACAACTCACCCTCCCGGTGCAGCAGTTCCGCTTCCACCGCAACCATGCCCACATCCGCCAACCGGGCCGCATGATTCAGCGTAACGAGCTCCCCTTTGGGCAGGCCGACCTCCTCTCCCAGTATGGTGGCCAGCAGCGCTACCCGTTCGGCGCGCCGCCTGAGGTAGGGGTCCACGCACTCGAGATCATCGGTCAAATCCAGCACAGCGGTCAGGAAATCCAGGCGATGGATCTCCCGGAACAGTTCGGTCCGTCCAGCCTGGGGGGGCATGGCAAGCGCCTGTGCGATGGCATCGGTACAGCGCCGCCATTCGGTCGACAGACCCAACTGACTGAAGTATGCCGCTGCACGGTTCAGGTACTTCAAGGCCAGATTTCGCTGACCGGCCTGGGCCAGAATGGTCCCGAAGAGCCGGCTGACCCGTGCCACCTCCTCTTTGTCCAGTACGGCCGTCCCTGTCAGCAAGGTATCCAGAGCCTCCCGGCCGCACGCCAGCGCCTTGCTCCCGTCACCCTGTATGAAGTGCAGGCGTCCGAGTTCAGCGTGGGCGTAGGCCTGAGCCGCCCCTTCTCGCAATCCGGTCTTCTGGGCAAGGGTGAGGTCCTCCTCTGCCTCCTGGTAGTACCCGAGTTCCAGTTGGGCAATCCCCCTGTTTACCAGCGCCATGGCCGCCGCAGAGCGGTCACCAGTGGCCTCGCTGAGGGCGTAGGCCCTGTCGGACGAGTTCAGCGCCTCGGTCCATTCATGGCGCCGCCAGTGCAGATTGCTGAGATGCAGCCAATAGGTTTTGTTCAGGAACGGATCGGCGTCGGCCAATCGATGCGCGGCCCTTTCCGCAAACTGCAGTGCGTCGGCCAACCGGCCCATGTCCGTATAAACCTTTACCAGGTTCAGGTAGACCTGGCTGACGCACCGTGATGGGGCGGAAGGGTCGGCAGTCAACGGCAACGCCGTATTCAGGTAGCTGCTCGCTGCTTCCAGATCACCCCGGCAACAGGCCACCGCCGTAAGGGCGTTCAAGGCCGGTATCACCAGGGCCGGGTCACCTGACGCCTCAACCAGCGAAAGCCACTGCGAGAACAAGTCCCGTGCGGCCAGGAACAGCCGCCGCTGAAGCAGAAGAGTGCCGCTGTTCCGTAAGCGCAGCGCCTCACTGGTGAGGGACATCCTGCCTCCCTCCTTATGACTTCACGTCCCGTGATCCCACTGGGCTGCCCCATTCGGACCTGTCGGTGAAGTACCACCTCCTGCTTCCCACAGTCCGGGCAACACAAGAGGGCCTGCTGCCGGTATATAGCCAGCGCAGCAGGCCCACGATTTGCGGTGGGTCTGTTCCCCGGCAACCGGCTGTCATTACCCCTCGGTCGAGAGGCTTTAGACCCTTGGCTTTGCGTCCCCGGCTTTCGCCGGGTTTGCCCTGGACGGGTACCAGATGAGCTCTTCAGTTGTCTTTATGATACTTCCAGATACTGTAAACAGTCCACCGCCGAATTCGACGAAAAAACGGCATGGGCGGCGATCAGGTGCGCAGGGCTCGTTCGATCGGGGGTGGTCTCCAGATATTGCCACCCAATGGACGGACCAGAGGATCACTCTCCGGCTGATCGCTTCCGCCTCCTGTTGCTGGGCTCGCGCCAGAGCGTGTAGTGGTCGCCACAGGCTCCCCTTCCCTTTGCCGTGTCGTTAAGAAGTGCTCTCCCTGGCTACCCTATGCAGGGGAGCGGGGGGAGCTGCTACGTACCGGTCAAGAACCGGGGCGTATGGGGGGCTCTAGTTGAAAAGAAGTCTGATTGTGAGCCTGATAAACTCTGCGATAACGGTGGCTACGATTACTCGCATGACCCACTTCGGCAGCACGGGGACTTCACCTCACTTGTGAGGCTGTGTCTCCCCTCCGCTCACCCCAATGATACCAAGAGGCTCGGGCGAATACCAGAACAACCGTTCGACAAGTTTCGAGCGGTTGTTCTGTATCCTGGCCGGTTTCTGTATGTACGTGGGCGGCTACAGTTGAATTCCGAGGGAGACCTCGGCGTCCCGAACTTCAAAGCCTGCGGATCGGTAAAGCGCAATGGCGGCCTGATTGTCGCCGCCGGTCTGGAGCGTGACCCGGGTGACACCCAGCCGCTTTGCGTGCGCCAGTGCCTCGGCGATCAGTGCCCGGGCGATTCCTCTGCGCCGGTACTCGGGCAGGACCCAGAGATAGGGGATGTAGGCGGTTGCCTCGCCACCGCGCAGCACCATGATCACGCCGGCGTTCCGGTCGCCATCCAGCGCGGCAAAAGCGCCGAAGCCCGGAGTCCGAGCCCACTGGCTAAGTCCGTCCCGCTCCTGCGGGGCGTTGGGGAAGGCCCGGTTCAGGTCGGCCAGGCAGGTGTCCAACTGGTCGTCGGTGGCGAGCGCCAGGGGCTGTATGGTAATCCCTTCGGGAGCCGGGCAGGGCTGAAGTGGCCGCTCCAGGCTGTAGGCCAGGTCATAACCGCAGAGCGCTTCGACTCGCTTGAACCCACGGGACTCCAGGTAGGACAGACTGGCCGGAGCGGCGGAGAAGTAGCAGCCGTAGAGCAGCGGAGACTCAGCGGCTTCCTCGGCAGTCTGGGTGGCCCGGCGGGCCGAGAGGATCGCTTCGGTCCGCTCTGTCAGGCGTGCCAGGAGTAGGTCCTTGACCATTTCCGGGGCAGGCAGTTCGGGGTCTGCCTTGATGTCCATGTAGTACCACGGCCGGGCGGGGTTGTTGAAGAGGATGGCGTAGCCGATGAGCCGGCCGCCCGAGTCCACGGCGCAGAAGATGTTCTGCCCATTCTCGAAGGCGGGGTGACCGTAGAACCCGGCGGGAGTAGGGTCCATGTCCGGCGATACCGCCAGGCTCTTCTGCTGCAGTGCGACCATGGCAGGAGCATCGTCGGGCCGGAAATTGCGAACCGTGACGTCAGGCATGAGAAACCTCCAGTACAGTAACTATTGCCGGATCTATGGTACCGCCATGAATCTTTGACGGGCAAGGGAGAGAATGGGGTGAACCATTCTCCAGCAGTGCAGCCCAGCTTCCTTCAGTTGCCCGATGAGAAGCCGGCGGGCTGCTGTACCGGCTTCGTATGTATCCTGCGCATGAAGAACTCTATCCCACCTTTGAGGCGGCTCTTCATCAACTTGTTGAACCGCTTCGCCCAGCGCTTACCCGACGTACTCCTTTGTGGGTGATCGCTTGTCGGAATCGCAGCGCTCACTCGGCGAGATCCACGCCGCTGGACTCCAACCAGCGTACGGCATCCTCGTCCGGTTTGGCGTAGACGACAGATGGGTGGCGACTGGTGCGCCTGGCTAACTCCACGATTGGGAGGATATCTTCCCGCCGAGGCGGCTCTACTACCCAGTGCAGCCAGTATGCGTACTCATGCCCTCTGGCGACCAAGTCGTACAAGTGGGGCTTCTCGCAGACGCCGTCCCTTGGGGCGGCCATTCTACCGCCGTCCTGCCACCCTCAAAGGCCGCCCCGCGGAGCCTGAATACGCCTCAGGGCCCCTCCAGGAAGCAAAACGTCAAGGGCATGAGACTCCCGGAGAAGCACCCATGCCCTTGCTTTGTAGTTAGTTCGGTCGCTATGCAGCCCCGGTAGTGCTTTCGGGATGTGCGCTTTGTGAAGCGCTCACTGTATTAGGCAAGTGATGCCCCGTCGACAAATCTTGAGACGGTACACACTGCCGAATCGCAAGCCACCGGTCACATAATCCCGGTTCGGTGTAGAACTGCTAGGACCCGCTCATCGAGGGAAGGGCGACCACCAAACTCCGGCAACCCCAACTCGCCACCAGTGGCATATGTCAGAAGGGACTCTATGGGGGCGGACCGGACTCTTCCGATGAATGGTGTCCAAGTCTCAGAACCCCAGGCGTCATCCCATTCATACTCAACTTCTTGGCGGTAGTACCGCTGGGCTAAGTCGAGAAGAACGGGTTCAAGCGGAGCAGGGTCTTCCAGCCAAAGTAACAAGAACGCCACTGAGCCGGTCGTCACGGTCATATATGGAGGGCTGGGATGCTCAACCGTGTTGTGCCACTGCAATACCAGGGCTTCGCTCAGAGCTTCATACTCGTCACGGGACCACGCATCCAACCAAGCAAGTAAGGCTGCATACAATCGGGTTGCATAAGCATACATCCGCCCTTCAACATAGTGCTCCATGATCTTGGTTAGGTAGTGGGCTACTAAGTTTCGGTCTCCCACATGCCGTCCTTGCCAAAGCAGAGTCACTACGTCGTCAGTGGTGAGACTGTCGGGTTGCTTCAAACTTAGCCGTTGCAGACTTGGAAATTGCCTGACGTAGTTACCCGGGCGGTAACTGGAGTATGCAATAAACGCTGATTCCATCCGCCATTTCCAATCCGTCACCTCATCAACTCCCAATCACTCTAGTATGTTCACTCCACGCGGGACGTATGGAGATAATGGGTTGGTTGGCGGGGGACCTAGCCGGAAGAATGACTCGCTCTCATCCAGCATCTGACTGTACATACTAATGCGCTGCTGAATGAGGTTCCTGGTCGGCTCGAACAACCTGCTGTCGTTCTGGAAGTTCTTCAACTGGTTAATCTTGTTGAGTACGCCCTGCTGAGCATCCCATACCTCTTGGCAGTGATCATAGGGCTTCCCATCCGCACGATACGCCACCGCTTTTCCAGCCATCTCC
>JBLNEM010000025.1:0-3864 GCA_050262655.1 Mycobacterium leprae
CGATCCGATGCCGCCGGGTTAAGATGGTTAGAAACGGGCCCACGCCATTGCCGGCGTGGGCCCAGATGATCTTGCGGACGAACAGATATGGCCCGGGCCAGATTGATGCGCAATCGGGCTGGCTGCAAGATGCAGTTTGGTGCATTCGTATCTAGCCTTCACTTACTTCGCCGAACCCCCCCGCCGCCGCCAGTACCGGGCCTGGACGTCGCTGATCGCATAGTTCCGCACATGGCCTACCTGCACTTTGCACGTGGGATAGGGGAACTTGGGCACCACCACGAAGGGCCGCTCTGCGTCGGCCTTCACGGGATGCGGCGCCTCAGCCTTCCAACCGTTCTGCCACCCCCGTATCGTCATTTAGTCAGGAAACGTCAAAAGAGCAAATAAGGTCAAATGGAGGGTGAAACTCATGATCAACTTCGCCGAAGAGCCTTTTGCTGCGGTCGCTGCCAAGGTCGGTCCCGGCGTGGTCCAGGTGAAAAGCGGTCGGGGAATGGGTTCCGGGGTCCTGCTGGACCGGGAGACGGTGATCACTAACGCCCACGTGGTGGGCGATAACCCTAACCCGTCGCTCACCTTTGCCGACGGGGTGACCCGCAGCGGCCGGGTGATTGCGGCCGACCCGGCGTATGATCTGGCCCTGGTACAGACCCACTCGCCGGTGGAGACCACCGTTGAACTGGCTCCCGAGGCGGAGATCCGCCCGGGGAAGCTGGTGGTGGCGATCGGTAACCCCTACGGTTTCGGCTGGACCGTGACCACCGGCGTGGTCAGTTCGGTGGACCGCATGCTGGGCGGGCTGGACGGCTTGATTCAGACCGATGCGGCCATCAACCCGGGAAACAGCGGCGGCGCCCTGGTGGACCTGCAGGGGCGGCTGGTGGGCATTCCTACCATGGTGCTGGCCCAGGGGCAGAACATCGGCTTTGCCATTCCCGCCTGGCAGGTGGAGAAGGTGACCGAACAGTTCCGCCGGCTGGGGCGGGCCGAACACCCATGGGTCGACATCGCCGGCGCTACCGAGGTGGTGGACCCGGTGATGGCCCGGGCGCTGGATCTGCCGGAGCGGGGAGTGGTGGTGGCAGGGGTGGAGCCGGGCGGGCCGGCTCATCATGCCGGGCTGGAGGAGTTCGACATGATCGTAAGCCTGAACGGGGTGCCGACCCCGTCGATTCAGGCCCTGCGCCGTGAGATCCGTAAGACCGACGTGGGCCGCATGGTGCGCCTCGCGCTGCTGCGCAGCGGGCGGATGCTCAGCCGGGACCTGCGGGTGGCGGAGATGCCCCCGGCTATGGTGGGATAGCGCCGCATAGGCTCCACGCGCAACGCACCGCTGCCTCGCCGAAGGCAACGGTGCGTTCTTGTGAGGCCTGGGCTAGTCCCGGTCCAGCGCACTACCCCAGTCGTTGGGCTCATCCTGCTCCCCGGGCTTCTTCGGCTTGCCTAGCCCCCGACCCGTGAAAATCAGCAGTACGCCGAAGAAGGCCATCTCCAGGAACGTCCAGAAATCGGAGCCGCCCAGCCAGGCCAGCAGGCCCAGGAGAATCCCCAGGCTGCCTGCCACAATCAGCACCCACTTGAACACCTTTGTCATGCCCGCTCCCCCTTTTCATGACACATTCAGGATGTACACGCATCCTGGACCTGTCATTTCGGTCTAGCCCTTATGAATCCTCTTTTTATAGATTAAAATGTCTATATGATGTTGCTGAAAGGCAGGGGTTCGGCGGCGCCTGTCGAATCGTGGTGGTGTTCGACCCCTACCCACCGGGAGGTTCTCCGCCATGCCGAAATTGCCCATTGCCGTCACTGGGGCTGCGTTGATCGGCCTCGCCATCCTGCTCAGTCTGCTCCCCGGCTTTTACGGCCCGGGCCTTCTGTGGTCGGTTCTCGCCCTGACGCTCGGGCTTGTCGCCGTCCAGCAGCAACTGCGGTTGCCACAGGTGACAGTGCCGGCCGTGCTGGACCGGCCGTGGATCGGTCCCCTCTTTGCGCTGGTCTCTACCGTGCTGACCTGGTCGCTGATCAGCCTCAAGATCGTTCCCCTGCTCTGGCTGGCCGGGAGCGCGTGCCTGATCTACGACCTGTGGCGACGGCCCGACACGGATCCCAGCGGGTTCCACTACTGGTTCGACTGGCGCAAGCCCTGGCAGGGCTATCGGCGGCTGATGCTGCTGGGCCTGGCGGTCATGTTCGTCGCCCTGCTGTTCACCTTCAGCAAGGGCAGCAGTGGGTTCTTCATGGGCGGGTATGACACCAACTTCAGTTACACCTACGGCACCACCCAGACCTGGAACTACCTCAAGTCTTACATTCCCGGGGTGATCTCGCTCTCCGGACGGCAACTCGGGTTCGCCACCGTGATCCAGTTCGTCATGGCAGCCATGCTGCTGTGGACCGGCTTCCGTGACCGCCCGGATGCCCCCAAGTGGCTGGGTATGGTTCCGGCCGCCGGTGCCGGGCTTGCGCTCTTGTGGTGGCTCGTCAGCCCCAAATCGGGGACCGGCAGCCTGCTCTTCCTGATCGGCCTGATCCCGGTCTGCGGCGCCGCCTACTTCCTCTACCGGGGCGAAGGGGCAGGCAAGTGGGACGGCTCGAAATGGCTGGACCGGATGCCGTGGCCCAAATGAAAGACCCGCCATCCAGTTGGATGGCGGGTTCGCTTTTAGGGCGCCTTCGGCTCGAAGGTCGGCGAGAGAATCCGGAAGTTGATCGCACCCAGATCCAACTCGTCCACGAACTCGGCGAGACTCCGGGAGTTGGCGGCGACCAGGATCAGGCGGCTCAACTGGTCCATATCGTCCAGGGCATCAATCCGAGCGGACACGGCCGCCGGCAGCGGGCCGTACATCATCGTCAGCAGCCCGATCAGGTCTTCCCGATCCTCCCGCATCATGAAGCGGCGCTGCTGTTGGTCATCCAAGCCTCTTCACCTCGCTAACGGGATGGCGGCGGCGCAGTTGCTGCGGCGCCCGGCCCAGGTAGGCCAGCGGGATCGACCAGATATGCACCAGCCGGGTGAACGGCGAGACGGCGAAAAGCGTAAAGGCGATCAGCACGTGCGCCTTGATGATCGTCGGCACCGTCGCCATCAGCGAGACGTCCGGGTGGAAGAGCAGCAGGCCCCGCACCCATGGCCCCAGTGTGAGCCGGTACTCGTAGGGTTCCACGGCCACGTTGTAGCCCAGGGTGATCGACATGCCCAACCCGGCCACGATGATCAGAAGCACCAGGGCCACCATGTCACCCGCGGTGGTGTTTCGCCACACCCGCTTGACCGTAGTCCGGCGGAGGAAGAGCAGGACCAGACCGGCGAAGGCCGCCAGACCCGAAAGCCCGCCCATGACCATGGCACTCATGTGGTACATCTCATCGGAAGTGGCCAGGCGGGTCAACTGGATCGGCACCAGCAGTCCGCCCACGTGGCCCATGAAGACGAAGATGATGCCCCAGTGGAAGAGGAGGGAGCCCCACCGCAGCCGGCGCTTCTCCAGGAACTCGCTGGACTTCGCCGTCCAGCCCAACTGGTCCGTGTCATACCGCCAGAGCGAGCCGATCACCAGCACCGCCAGGCACAGATACGGGTAGATCACCCATGCGAACAGCGTCATGCCTTCAACCCCCATACTGAAACGGATAAGGCAGCTCGGCATCCTCCTCGGCCAGCTTGCAGCTATCCGCCGTAATCGTGTCGGCGGGCGATGGCAGCACGGCTAAGGCCGCACGGAGGACCGGCACGTAAAGCGGTTCTGCTTCCACCAGGGCGGCGGCGATCTTCGCCATCGCCCCGGCCAGGCGCACCGGGAGGTTCCCCTCCGGCGCCTGATCCGGCGTTTCGGCCAGGAACTCCAGCAGCAGGGG
>JBLNEM010000026.1:0-6990 GCA_050262655.1 Mycobacterium leprae
ACGTCGAGGACGAAAGCCGCACCACACGATCCTTCGGGTCGTAATGATCGGTCAGTTCACCGGCGACATGCTCCACCGGAATATCGGTGAGCCCGTTCTGCGCCAGGATGTCCCGTGCCACCTGCGCCGCGGTGACGCCGGACTGGGTGGCGACCTGCGACCACTCGTTGAAAGCGCTCTTGACTCTTGCCTGCGCCCACAAGACGAGGATCAACGCCGGAACGATGAAGATGAAGTAGGTCGGATCAAAGTAGAACATTGCTCGTCCCTCCCTGTAACGAACCGGGCGAAGCCACGGCCTTCTATCGCGGACCTGTTACCCTTAAGAGTACGCCGGGCGCCAAAAAGGTTCAACTCGTTTCTTAACCGGAAACGAGCCCCTGTTCGCCCAGGCGAGTGCCCACCGCCACGCCGCCGCCGTTCACATAGGACTGCGCATCCATGCGGCCCTTGCCGGGCGGCTGCACCTCGGTCACCAGCACCGGCAGCGTGCCCGTGGCGACCACGAAGCCCTGCCGCTTCACCAGCGCCAGCACCGTCCCCGGTTCCGCCGTGCCCTCCACCGGCTGGGCATACGGCATGACCCGCCAGATCTTCAGCACGCCCTTCGGCCCTGTGGTGTAAGCCACCGGCCACGAGTTGAGGCCCCGGACCTGGTTGATCACCGCTTCGGCTGGCTGCGTCCAGTCGATCCACTCGTCCTTGCGCTCCAGCTTCGCCGCATGGGTAACCCCTTCAGCGGGCTGCGGCACCCGCGGCGCCGTGCCGGCCTCGATCTGGCGCAGCGCCTCGATCAACAGGTCGGCGCCGATCTGCGCCAGGCGGTCGTGCACCGCCGCCGTGGTATCCTCGGGGGTAATGGGCGTCGAAGCCTTCAGGCTCATGTCGCCGGTGTCCATGCCTTCATCCATCCACATGATCGTGATGCCGGTCTCGGTGTCGCCAGCCATCACGGCACGGTGAATCGGCGCCGCTCCCCGCCACCGGGGCAGCAGCGAGCCATGCACATTGATGGAGCCCAGCGGGCTGATCGCCAGCGCCTCTTTGGAGAGGATCTGGCCAAAGGCCGCCACCACGGTGATGTCGGCCCCCAACTGCTTCAATTCGGCGACCACTTCCGGCTTGCGCACCCGCTTCGGCTGGAAGACCGGCAGGTTGTGCGCCAGGGCCACTTCCTTCACCGGCGAGGGCTGGAGCTTGTTGCCGCGCCCCACCGGCTTGTCCGGCTGCGTCACCACGCCAACTACCGGGTAGCCCGCCGCCAGCACCGCCTTCAGACTCTCGGCGGCGAAATCGGGCGTACCCATGAACAGGACTTTCAACAAAGGCTACTCCTCCTTGGACCGGGGGGCCGGTGCGGCGTCCTCGCCGGGGGCGGCGCCCACCTCGGCCGTCTGCGGATGCTCGATGGTGACCCCATTGGCCTCGGCCTCTTCCTCCTCCTCGGTGCCCGGGGCGACTTCGCGGATATCCGACGCCTTGTCGGTGTACAGGATCCCGTCGAGATGCTCGATCTCATGCTGGAAGATCCGGGCCAGCCAGCCTTCGGCCTCGTAGTAGACCTTGTGGCCGTTCCGATCGAGCCCTTCCACGCTGACCCTCTCATGCCGGTAGACTTCGCCCACGACGCCGGGGATCGATAGGCAGCCCTCGGTCCCCTGCACCCATCCGTCATGGCGCACGATGACAGGGTTGATGATCTGGATCAGGCCGGTGACGTCATCCATCGGGTCCAACACGACGATCCGCTTGGAAACGCCGACCTGCGGCGCCGCCAGGCCAACGCCCGGGGCCTCGTACATGGTCTCGGCCATGTCATCCAACAGCTTGCGGATGCCGGCGCTGATTTTGGTGACCGGCTTGGCCTTCTTGCGAAGTACATCAGCCGGATCTTTCACGATTTCGAGGATTGCCATGAACGAAGACCCTCCAGTTCTACAGGATCGACATGGGATTGACGTCGACACTCAGCTTGACGTTCTTGCTCTTCCGCCACTTGCCGCCGGCGGCGAATGCGGCCCGAACCTCCCGCACCATGGCGGGCCGGTCCTTGCCCTTGAGTACAAGGTGGTAGCGGAACTGCCCCCGCAGTCTGGCCAACGGCGCCGGTGCAGGTCCCAGCACCTCGCCGGAGAAGCGATGGGCCTTCAATAGATCGGCAATCGCCTGGGCGGAGTCCAGGACCTCCCGCTCCTCCTCGCCGGAGAGCACCATGTGGATCAGCTCGGCGAAGGGCGGGTAGATCAGACTCTGGCGGAAGGCGATCTCCTGATGATAGAAGCGGTCGTAATCATGATGCTCGGCGGCGGCCAGCGAGTAGTGCTCGGGCTGGTAGGTCTGCACCAACACCCGCCCCGGTTTCAGCCCCCGCCCGGCCCGGCCGGCCACCTGGGTGACCAACTGGAAGGTGCGTTCGGCCGCCCGGAAATCGGGCAGATTCAGGGAGGTATCGGCCAGCACCACGCCCACCAGGGTCACTTCCGGGAAGTCCAGGCCCTTGGCGATCATTTGCGTGCCCACCAGCACATCGGCGTTGCCCTCGCCAAACTGCTTCAGAATGGCGGCGTGGGAGCCTTTCCGCCTCGTGGTATCGACGTCCATCCGCAGCACCCGGATACGGGGATAGAGCTTCTTCAACTCCTCCTCCACCCGCTCGGTGCCGGCACCCATGTGCCGAATCTGCGGGGAGCCGCACTTGGGGCACTTGGTGGGCACACGGGTCGTGTGGTCGCAGTAATGACAGGTTAAATGGTTCTCGCCTAAATGGTAGGTCATGGCCACGGCGCAACTGGGGCAGGTGACCGCCTCGCCGCAGGCCCGGCACATGACGAACGTATTGTACCCGCGCCGGTTGAGGAACAGAATCGCCTGCTCCCCGGCGGCGACGGTCCGGTCCAGCGCCTCCTGGAGCTCCCGGCTGAAGATGGAGCGATTGCCGCCGTGCAGTTCCTCCCGCATGTCGACGATCTGCACCTCGGGCATCGGCCGGTCATCCACCCGGTGCGGCAGCCCTACCAGCCGGAAGTAGCCGGAGCGCGCCTTGTGGAACGACTCCAGCGCCGGTGTGGCGCTGCCCAGCACCAGCAGGGCGCCCTCCAGGCGGGCCCGTTCTTCCGCCACTTCCCGGGCGTGGTAGCACGGGGCCGGGCTCTCCTGCTTATAACTATGCTCATGTTCTTCATCGATAATAATGAGACCGAGGTGATCGAACGGGGCAAAAATAGCACTGCGGGCGCCGACGACGATGGAGACCTCGCCAGCCCGAATGCGCTGCCATTCATCATATTTCTCGCCGGCGGAAAGGGCGCTATGCAGGACAGCCACCGCCTTGCCGAAGCGGGAGCGGAACCGGCCGATCATCTGCGGCGTCAGGGCGATCTCCGGCACCAGGCAGATCGCCTGCTGCCCAGCCTCCTGCACCTTGGCGATGCTTCGCAGGTAGACTTCGGTCTTGCCGGAGCCTGTCACGCCGTAGAGCAGCACCGGCTGCCGGAAGAAGGGCGGCGCCAGCAACTCCTGCTCCACTGATTCCAGGGCGACGGCCTGTTCCGTGGTCAAGACCGGCGGGGGCGAGACGACAATCGCCTCCCCACCGAAGGGATCCCGGGCCCTGGCCTCTTCATCGGCGGTGATCCAGCCCTTCTGGAGGGCTACCTTCAGCGGCGCACGGACCCCCTCGCCCACTGCCTGGATCAAGTCTGGCAGCAGCGCCTCGCCGCCCCGCCGGAGCAGTTCGTCCAGCAATTCGGCCTGTCGGGGCGCCCTGGAACGCACGCCGTTCATGATCTCCCGGGCGACGTCCGGCTCCAGCAACAGCTGGTAGCGGGGCACCTTCACGGTCTTCACCTTCTGGCGCCGGGCTTCGGCCGGCAGGAGCAGCCGCAGGGCCGCCGCAAAGGTGGAGAGGTACCGGTCGGCCGTCCACCGGGCCAACTGCACCAGGACCGGCGGTATGGGCGGAATCTCCTTCAGGATGCCGGCAATGGGCTTCACGCTCACTCCGGCCGGCGCCGCTTCGGCCGGACCGACATAGAGCCCGACCAGCGAGCGAGGACCAAAGGGCACCTTGACCCATTGTCCTTCCACCAGGTCGGCCCGCAGCGCTTCGGGCACCGCGTAGGTGAAGAGCTTGTCGGTGCCCTCGGCAGTCAGGTCGACGGCGACTTGCGCGAGTTCAACGGCCAAAGAGCGACACCGCCTTGTCCAGAATCCGATCGGCCACTGCCGGTTTGGCGAGCAGTGGGAGTTCATCCACCCCGGCTTCGGTCACGAAGCTCACCTTGTTGGTATCCACGCCAAAACCGGCCCCTTCGGCGGTCACGTCGTTGGCGACCACGAAGTCGGCGTTCTTCGAAGCCAGCTTCTTGCGGGCATTGGCGATCAGATTCTCGGTTTCGGCGGCAAAGGCCACGCTGATCTGGCCTGGCGCCTTCCGGCGGCCCAGTTCGGCCATGATGTCCGGGTTCTGCACCAGGTGAAGGGTCAGGCCTTCGTCGCCCTGCTTCTTCATCTTCTGCGGATGGTACTCGGCGGCCCGGAAGTCGGCCGGGGCGGCTGCGCCGATGGTGATGTCGGCGCCTGCAAATGCGGCGAGGCAGGCGTCCAGCATATCCAGACAGGACTCCACCCGCACCACGGTGACGCCCGGCGGTGCCTCCAGGGCGGTGGGGCCGCTCACCAGGGTGACCTCGGCGCCGCGCTCGGCCGCCCGGCTGGCGATGGCGTATCCCATCTTGCCGGAGGAGTGGTTGCCAATATAGCGGACGGGATCAAGCGCCTCCCGGGTGGGACCGGCGGTCACCAGCACCCGCTTCCCGGCGAGGTCCCGCTGCGGCGACAGCAGTGCCACCGCCTCCAGCACAATCTGCTCGGGCTCAGGCAAGCGTCCCTGGCCCATCAGCCCGGAAGCCAGCCGGCCTTCCCCGGGCTCCATGATCCGCCAGCCCAGGGCAGTCAGGGTCGACAGGTTGCGCTGGGTGATCGGGTTGGCGTACATGTTGGCTTCCATGGCCGGGCAGAGCAGGACCGGACAGCGGACGCCCAGGGCGATCACGGTGATCCAGTCGGCCGCATGCCCGCCGGCCAGGTTGGCGATTGTGTTGGCGGTGGCGGGGGCGATCACCAGCAGATCGGCCGTATGCGACAGGGTCACGTGGTCGACGCTACCGCTCTGCTGCGGCCCCATCAGCTCGACCCGGACCGGGTTGTGCGAAATCGCCTGGAAAGTTAAAGGGGCCACCAGTTTCGTGGCCGCAGCCGTCATCAGCACATGGACAGAAGCGCCCAGCTTCACCAGCCGGGATGCCACCTCTACCGCCTTGTACGCGGCAATGCCGCCGCTTACCCCTAGTAGAACCGTCTTACCAGTAAGTGAGCCGCTCGCCATGATATAGGCCCCCTTCAAATATAGGTCCGAGCATGTGGCGGAAATATAGCGGTCCGGGCCGAGCCCGTGTACGGCTGAAACCGAAAAGAGCGCCCGGACGACGGGCGCCCTGGCAGGGGCAGACAGACCTTTTTGGTTGCGAGCCTAGCTCTTCGCCCGCTCGTAGAAGATCTTCCCGGCGACCAGCTCTTCCAGAGCGATGGTGACGGGCTTATTGGACTTGGAATCTACCTGCTTCGGCTTTCCTTCCTGGATATCCCGACCACGGCGGGCGCCCAGGATGACCAACGTGTACTTGGAATCGACCTTGCCCATGAGCTGGTCCAAAGACGGTTTGATCATCTCAGTCCAACTCTCCTTTCTCCAGTAAGCGTCGGATCAGCATGCCGCCCTGACGGGAGGTCCGGCTCATCTCCGCTGCGATAATCGCCTGCAGCTGCTTCACGGCGGTCTGCAGGTCGTCGTTCACCATCACATAATCGTAGGACAGTCCTTCGGCGACCCAGCGGGGCGCCTCACGCAGACGGCGCTCCACGGCTTCCGGCGTCTCGGTGCCACGACCCTTGATGCGCTGCTCCAGCGCCGCCATCGAGGGCGGAATCACGAAGACGGAGACGGCTCCGGCATACGCCTGGCGCACCTTGGCGGCACCGACCATGTCGATATCCAGCAGGACATGGTAGCCGGCCTCGGTGGCCTCCTCGACCGCCTGGCGAGGCGTGCCGTAGTAGTTTCCGTACACTTCGGCCCACTCCAGAAGCTCGCCACCGGCGACCTTCTGCTGGAACTCCTCGGGGGAGACGAAGAAGTACTCGACCCCGTCGATCTCACCGGGCCGGGGCTTCCTCGTGGTACACGAGACCGAGAAACGCAATCCAGGGGCCTCCGACAACAGTGCACGGCAGATTGTGCCTTTTCCCACTGCGGAGGGCCCCGTTACGACTATCAGTAACCCTTTGCCTTTTGGCATTTTTACTGCTCGTCCTCTTCCTCGTTACTGACGGCGGGCTCCTTGGAAGTCAGCCGGTGTGCCACCGTCTCCGGTTGCACGGCGGAAAGAATCACATGCTCCGAGTCCGTGATGACCACGGCCCGGGTCCGACGACCGTACGTAGCGTCGATCAGGACTCCCTTGTCCCTTGCCTCGGTGATAATCCGCTTGATCGGCGCCGACTCCGGGCTCACAATCGCAACGATGCGGTTTGCGGAGACGATGTTGCCAAAGCCAATGTTTACAAGCTTAATCTCCACAGCGGGAGTCCTCCCCAAACGACGTACCTGTTATAAGGAACACGATATGGACCTACTCGATGTTCTGAACCTGTTCCCGGATCTTCTCCAACTCGCTCTTGCCCTCGACCACCTGGCCCGTGATCTGGGCGTCGTTCGCCTTGGAGCCGATGGTGTTGACCTCGCGGCCAATCTCCTGCACCAGGAAATCGAGCTTGCGCCCGACGGAATCGCCTTCCCGCAACGCATTGCGGAACTGTGCCAGGTGGCTCTCCAGTCGCTGGAGCTCTTCGGTGATATAGGCGCGATCGGCCAAGATGGCCCCATCCAGGGCAAGCCGCGGCGGGTCGACACAGCCGGAAAGGCCCACCAGG
>JBLNEM010000027.1:0-8323 GCA_050262655.1 Mycobacterium leprae
AGGGAGGTTTTACGCCATGCCATCATCCATCCGTAACTGGCGGCTCTTCGGCCGGCTCAACCTGCTCGATGTCGTCCTGCTCCTGATCATCCTGGCCGTGACTGCCCGCTACAGCTATACATACGCCCAGAGCCACTGGCTCGGCCAGCGTCGCCCCATTGAAGTGACCTTTGCGGTGAAGGCGGTCATCCCGGTGGTCGCCGAGGCCCTGAAAACCGGGGACAGAATCTACGACAGCAAGACCGGCACGGAACTGGGCACGATCGAATCTGTTACCACGCAGCCTACCATGGTGACCGGACTGACCAGCGACTACCCTTCCACCGAACGGGTCGACATCTATGTGGAGCTCTCCGGTCCCGGGCGCATCACCCCGGATGAGGTCTGGCTGAGCGGCGAGATCGTGCGCGTTGGCCAGGCGTTCGAACTGGAGACGAAGAGCTGGGCCGGCAAGGCCTACCCTGTCCAGTTGAACCTGGCTCCCTGAGAAGCAGAAGAAACCGGGCGAACCGCCTCTGTTGCGGTCCGCCCGGTTTGTTGTTTGCCCTACCTGATCCCGTCGTCGTCCTGCCGCCGCCGGTCATCGAACCGAACGGCCAGGTAGAAGTGCAGCGGGATCTCGATGGCCCCGATGATGAAGCCCATCACCAGCGCCCCCAGCAGGCTGACGCCATGTCCCGGCCAGAGAAACTGGGCCACATAGATCGTGAGAGCGGCCAGACCGCCGTCGATCGCCCAGCGGGTGATGCCCTGCAGTTCGAAGGGGAAAATGCGGTCAGCCAGCCAGGAGACCGCCGCCAGAACAATGGCGATCACCGCAGCCTTGCCGGCCGACGGGCCGAATGCCATCCCCAGAAGCAGCATCACGCCCCAGGCGGCGCCGAATTTCAGGAGCAGTGCGGTAGCAGTGCGACCCACAAAGATTCCTCCCCCACAGCTTCCTTGCCGCTTTATAGCATGGGCTGTAAGGGCGAAAAATAGACGCCTGCCTCAGGCGGCGACACCGCGCAGCCGCTTGTAGCCAACGACCACCAGCAAAATCAGAACAGCGCTCAGCACAATAGCGCCGCCGGGCGCCAGATTCCATGCGCTGGCCACCAGCAGGCCGGCCACTACCGAGACCAGCCCGACGGCGATCGACCACAAGAAGGCGCTGCGGAAAGAGCGCGCCACCTGCAGCGCCGTGGCTACCGGCACCACCATGAGAGCCGAAACCAGCAGGACGCCGACAACCCGCATCGAGACCGCGACGGTCACGGCGGTCAACACCACGTAAACCAGGTTGACCAGCCGAACCGGCAGCCCGCTGATCCGGGCCAGTTCTTCGTCGAAGGTGACGGAGAGCAGTTCCTTGTAGAGCAGCAGCAGGGCAGCCAGCACCAGCAATCCCAGGGCACCGATCAGGTAGAGATCGCGGCTGGAGACCGTCATGATGGAGCCAAACAGATAGCCCATGATGTCGCCGCCGCCGCTCCTGGTCATCGACAGCAGCACCACCGCCAGGCCGAGGCTGGCCGAGAGCATGATGGCGACCGAAAGCTCGCTATATTTGCGGTAGGACTGCCGCAGCCAGTCCATGATCAGGGAGGCTGCTACGGCAAAGCCGAGGCTGACGGCCACAGGGTAGGTGCCCGTGAGCATGCCGGCCGCTACCCCGGCCAGGCTGACATGAGCCAGGGTGTCGCCGAACTGAGAGAGCCGGCGGAGCACCAGGAACAGGCCAATGGCGGGGCTGATCACGGCGATGATGATGCCGGCCAGGAGGGCCCGCTGCATGAAGGCCAGACCGAACAGTTCCAGCATGGGGTTCTCCTCCTAATGGTGGTGGTGATGCAGAATCGGGCGGACGTGATGGCCGTACAGCTCGCAGAGCTGCTCTTCGGTCCCAAACTCGGAAGGCGTTCCATGGTAGAACAGCTTCCGGTTGAGACAGGCCAGGCTGGTCACCTCGTGTGCGACCGCGCCGATGTCGTGCGACACCAGAATGACCGTCAGCCCCATCTGCTCCCGCAATTCCCGAATCAGCCGGTAGAACTGGCCTTCGGCATGCGGGTCGACGCCCACGGTCGGCTCATCCAGAATAAGGAGCTCCGGCTTGCTGGCCAGAGCACGGGCGATAAAGACGCGCTGCTGCTGACCGCCGGAAAGTTGCCCCACCAGTCGGTGGCGCAATGCGGCAAGGCCCACGTGTTCCAGCGCCTCGTAGGCTGCGGCGCGGTCGCTGCTGGTATAGGAGCGCAAGATCCCCCGTCGTGCCGCCGTGCCGGTCAGCACCACTTCCTCCACCGTGGCCGGAAAAGCGCTGTTAAAGGAAGCCGCCTTCTGCGCCACGTAGCCCAGCCGCCAGCGCTCCCGGAACTGCCCGGCGGGGATATCAAACAACCGAACGCTTCCCCGGTGGGGCTGAGGCAGCACACCCAGGATCAACTTCAGCAGCGTGGTCTTGCCGGAGCCGTTCGGGCCGATCAGGCCCAGGTACTCCCCCCGCCTCACGGTCAGGTTGATCGACTGCAACACCGGTTCGTTGCCGTAGGCAAACCATACGTCGGAGAGCGCCACCAGCGCCCCGCCGTTAGAATCTCCCAGAGTAGCAGTCATATCAGTTGCCACACTCCAAGGCTGTTTTCAGGTTGGTCAGATTCTCCCGCATCACCGACAGGTAGTTCTTGCCGGCTTTCAGGTCGTTATCGGTCAGGCCTTCAAAGGGGTTGAGGACCAGCGTCTTGGCGCCAATCTCCCCGGCCACCATCCTAGATACCTTATCGCTAACCAGCGTTTCGAAGAAGATGTATTTCACGTGGTCGGCCTTGGCCTGGGCCACGATGCGGGCCAGGTCCTGTGCAGTCGGCTCGGCGTCCGGGGCGAGCCCCATGATGGCATGCTGCTCCAGCCCGTACCGGCGCGCCAGGTAGCCGAACGCGGCGTGAGAGGTGAAGAAGCGCTTCTGGGTGCAGTTTGCCAGGCTCTGCTGATACTCCTGATCCAACTGCTGCAACTGGGCCACATAGGCCGCGGCGTTCTGCCGGTAGGCATCCTGATGGGCCGGGTCGACCTGAATCAGCCCGTCCCGGATCGCTTGCACCTGGCGAATCGCGTTCTGCGGGTCCAGCCACACATGCGGGTCAGTTCCGCTCTGGCCGCCCTCGTCGCCCTTCATGAGATCCAGACCCTTGGCGGTCTCCACCACCACAAGCTGCTTGTTATCCAGGCTGGCCAGGGTCTTGCCCACCCACTGCTCCATCCCGACGCCGTTGTATACGAAGAGGTTTGCCTCGTTCAGGGTTTTCAAATGCTGAGAAGTCGGCTCCCAGTCGTGGGGCTCGGTGCCCGAGGGAACCATGTTGACCAGGTCGATCTTGTCGCCGCCAACCGCTTGTGTAAATTCATACATGGGCCAGAAGCTGGTGGCTACCTTCACCTTGCCGGACTTGCTGAAGACCGGTGCTTTCGCCACCTGGCTCGAGCAGCCGGCTGCGGCCACCATGACCATCAGGAGCATGAGAGAGAATAGGCGACGCTGCAAACTGGATCATCCTTTCCTGAACAAGCCGGCCCACGGTAAATCTTAATATTATTAGTTGGAACGTTTCCGCCAGAATCAGTTCCGCGGATGGCCTGATGCACAGGCCGTGCAATAACCGAACAGCTCGATCCGATGGCTGACGATCGAGAAGCCGTGCTCCTCCCGGGCAATGGTCTCCAGTTCCCGGATGGGGCACTGGATCAGGGGAATCTCCCGCCCGCACTCGAGACAGACGAGCCCGTGCTGATGCATCTGCCGGTTCACCGCGTACTGGGCCAGCTTTCCCGGCAGCTTCACTTCGTCGGCAATCCCGAGCTTCACCAGCATGCGCAGGTTGCGGTAAACCGTGTCAAGCCCGACCTCCGGATATGTAGCACGGATGGTCTGGTAGATCTCATCGACAGTCCGGGGCGATCCGTCGGCCCCCAGTAGCGCTTCGATCAACAGGCGGCGCTGGGGGGTCAGCTTGCAGCCCAATTCCCTCATTCGTTGCAGAATCGACTCGACGGTCACGTCCCCGCCCCCACTACATAATAAAATTCCTAGGTGATAGTACCGCTCCCACATCTGGGTGTCAAGCAAAAAAGGAGAGCACCGGTTGGGGTGCTCTCCCGCTTGTCTGCGGCGCTGCGGCTAACAGGCTTCTCGAGGGGCCTGCGGCATGACGATGGCCAGCACAATATAGGCCACCAGGCCGGTGCCGCCCAGGAAGAGCGACAACAGGAACAGGGCCCGCACCAGCACCGGGTCCAGGTCGAAATACTCGGCAATGCCGCCGGCTACACCGCTCAACCACTTATCCCGGGACTTGGTCATCCGACGGTAGGTGTGACGGGGCGGACGGGGCTCGGTCGGTTCGGGCTGGGGTTCAGGCTCGGGCGTAAAAGGAGGCGGCGTCTGAGGGGCTGCCGGCGCCTGGGGCAGCACGATGCCCAGAATCAGATAGGCCAGGATCGCCGGCGGGAAGAAAATGCCCCCGACTAGCCACAGGACACGGCACAGGGTCCGGTCGATCTCAAAGTAGTCGGCCATGCCGCCGGCAACGCCCAGCAGCCTCTTATCACGACATCTGGTTAGCTCACGCATGGTTCTCGTTCTCCTCTCACCAGCACGGGTCGCTTTGTTTAGTATGACGATGGTCAGAGGACGATCCCTTCAACATCTGCCCCGGCATTCCGCAGAAGTTCACGGACCTGCTGTACGATGAGCGACGGGGCGAAGGGCCCCACGTTGTCGATCTGTCCGGCCCACGGCAACGCGACTTGAGCGGCGACGGCGTTGATGCGAGCGTTCTGCTCGTCTTAGACCGGGACGTTATTGGCGGCATCCCGGTTATTATTGCGGTCTATACTTTGGGCCGGCTCGGCCACGACTCGTACCGGCAGGATGATGGCGATTCGGCCGAGCTCGGTCATCAGCCACCGGAAATGATCAGAGGCGCCGGTCGACTCGAAGCAGATCGTGTCGGCACTTGCGAGTTCGGCCGTGAGCCTGCTGCGCACGGCCTCGAAACCGCACCTTTCATAGTCGGGGTGGGCCGGCCCCAGCGCTTCCCGAACGGCCAGAAAGATTGGCTCCACGCGGACAAACCGCACGCCAAGTTCTTTCGCCAGCAAGTCGCCGATTGTGGATTTTCCTGCACCCTTTGGTCCGACAAGAATGATGACGTGTTTCATGCGGCTGCTGGCCCCCTACCGTGGTGTTCCATGTGGATTCGTGAACCGCGCGCCGATTCCCTACTGCTGCGAAAGGCTGCGTGCCACCCAGGGCACGCAGCCTTTTGTTCCGCCGTATGGGTACCTCTACCTGTGCTCCTGCACCCAGCCGGCATACAGGTAGATGCCCTCCCGTCTGGTCAGGAGGCTGATTCGCCCCACCTGGGCCTGCGTGCCAAACAGGTGGACAAACTCCCGATAATCCTCGAATAACGCGTTGTCCGGATCGAATGAGTGGATCAACAGCACCGCACAGCACGCGCAGAACTCCTGGGCAATCCGCAGGACTGCGGCGGCGCGGCTCAGCAACCGGTAGCGGATCGGCATCAGGCCGACCCCCTCCAGACCCAACGCCTCCGTGAGGGCATCGAACCGCGTCTGGTGACCTTCGGTCTGGTCCGGCCCCCATTCCTCGATGGTTGGGCCGAACGACTCTGTAATGGTGCCTTCCACCGTGAAGACCGCCAGCCCCGCCCCCACCCGGGCTAAGACGAACAACTCGGATCGCGAAGCCGCGCCGTTACCGGGCAGCGGCAGTGGGCGGTCGGGAATGCCCAGCATCATCCGGGCCTCGGAGAAAATTGGACCGGACGCCTGGAGGGCGCGACGGACGGAAGGCGGAAAGTCATCTGCGCCCTGCCAACGCTCCGCCAGCTGCTTCGCCGCATCATCCGATCGCCACTGGGCCAGCGGATCGGTCCAGAACCACCGCCAGTCATCCGTCGTATGGGCCGGGATGTGGATTTTCCCCATCGTGGCAACCCCCTCGCACACAGATGGTTGCACCTGTCCCATATTTCAGTATTCCAACCCTATATGGTTACCTCCTCTCGTCCGTCCTTTGTTTTCATAAATCTACATAAATCCCATTCATGCAATGAACCAGATCCCACGCCTGACGAACTTTCAGACTACACAAGCAGCCGCCGTTGGTTCACGGCGGCTGCTCTTGCGCTCAACCTATTTCGGCTCAGGGCCTCCCGCAGGTTCCTCCCCGGCCACCGGACCGGCTGCCTCCACGGGCTGTGCCAGCCCTACGGCACGTCGGTGCCCAGTGTAATGGTTACGGTGTTGTCGGTCTTGCTGCCCGGCTCCAGTCGAATGACGATGCCCGGCAGAACCGCATGGATCCTATCGCCTGTATCGGCACGGCCGGTATGATCCACCGCGAATGTCTGTGGCACCCGTTCGGGCAATGTCGTGACCTGACCGATCTGGAAACCGGCGGCCTTCAGGCGCACGGCGTAGGCCAGATACAGATTCCGGCCGGAGCCATCCATCACGGCCACCGTAATGGGCGGACTCTTGGGCTGCTCTTGCGTGGACGCCTGCCCCGTTTTTCCCGGGTCGGGCGGCTGGAGATCGGGCCCGGCCTTGGGGAGAGATGGTTCATCCACCTTCTGCCGGGCCGTACCGCTCTTGGGTTGCAACGCAACAGCGGCCTTCGCCTGCTCATCCAGGGCAACCGTTTCGGCCAGGGCCTTCACATACTGGTTCTGCTCCTCCCGGGCCTGGGCCAGGAACGGCTCCGGCGGGTAACCGCCAACCAGCGCCTGATAGGCCTCCACCCGCACAGCCTCAATATCGGGCACGAAGTAGAACACACCGCCGATCTCCTTCGGCGTTCCGCTCAGGGTTACGGTCCGCAGGGGGCGGGCCAGCGCCTCCCTTACGCCGGAGACCATGGAGATCATCTCTGCGAGGTTCATGTCGGTACTGACGGTATTCATCAGGGCCGGCACCAGTTGGGGCAAGCGCGTCACGACCCCCGGGCGATTCGCCGCCGCCACCATGGCTTTGACCACCTGCTGCTGGCGGCGCATCCGGCCTACGTCTCCCTCTTCGTCGTACCGGAACCGGGAGTACTTGAGGGCTGTGATCCCGTCCATCCGCTGCAATCCCGGCTGAATGTCGATCACCAGACCTTCGGGCCCCATGCTGGTGTCAAACGGGTCCCTATAGACCATTCGCTTCTCGGCATTCACCTCAATGCCCCCCAGGGCGTCCACCAGACGGGCGAAACCCTGGAAGTTGACCGTCACGGCGTGGTCGATCGGCAGGCCCAGGAAGCGGCTGACGGCACTGACTGCGAGTTTGTCGCCGCCAAAGGCGTAAGCGTGATTCACCTTGTCGTACCCGTTGCCGGGAATCTGCACCCAGGTGTCCCGCGGCAGCGAGAGGATCGCCAGTTGTTGGGCCTCCTGGTCGTAGGAGAGCACCATCATGCTGTCGGAACGCCCGACGTCATCGCCGCGCTTGTCGACGCCCATTACCAGGAAGGTGGTCCGCTTTCCCGGCGGCTTGGCCGGGAGTGGGAGGGACTCCGCCATCTCGCCCTCGTTCGATTTCGGTTGGAAGGGGCGGTAATAGGCCAGCCCGCCCAGAAAGGCGACGGCGACCAGGCCAACCAACAACCAGGCCAGGCTGCTGCGCCAGTTCTCCCTGTGCAAGGCGAAATCCCCCTCCTTCCTTAACAGATCACCCTAAAACTATAGAGCAATTGTAACATGCTCTCTCAATTCTGGACAGAGAGGCCCACCGAACCGCCGTTTCGGCTGGAACCGCTTTTTCAATAGGAAATGGCAGGAAAACGTCGGGGTTATCCCTAAATATTGTAATGCATATAGGACGGAACCTTTGACCTTTTCGTTGCGCAGAAAGGGGTAATCCCGTGAAACTTGCCGTGTTAACCGACCAGATCAGTCGGGACGTAGATACCGCTTGTGAGCAGATTACTTCGTGGGGTGGGCGCGACCTGGAACTGCGGACCGCTGGTGAAGGAACCATCGGCAGCAACCTGGCGCCCGGCTTCCTGGATGACTTGTGTGCCTCCCTGGAACACTGGGATGTGCGTGTATGCGGCATTGCCCCGCAGGCGTTCAAGATTAGCATGGACGACCCGGCGATGCGCTATCACCGGCGGATTCTCCTGCCGGCCAGCCTGCACCTGGCGGTCTTGTTGAAGGCGCCGGTTGTGCACATCGGTGCGCCGCTACGTCCGGCGGGCGCCACGGGCCCCTGCCCGGATGCGGCCCTGGAGGTCCTGGCAGAGGCGGCCGAATTGGCCGGCAATCTGGGCCTCACG
>JBLNEM010000028.1:0-8721 GCA_050262655.1 Mycobacterium leprae
GGTCAGCATCTTCCAGGTGGAGCCGGGCTGGTAGGCCGTCTGAATCGGCCGGTTTACTTCCGGCGTCAGAATGGGGTCCATCAGCTTCTCGTATTCCGCCTGCGAGATGCCCTTGGCAAACGAGTTCAGGTCGTAGGCGGGATGGCTGGCCATCGCCAGAATGGCACCGGTCTTCACATCCATGGCCACCACGGCCCCGGCCTTGGCGTGTACATACGGGCCGTCGCCGATGATGGTGTTGCGAATGCGCCACATGTCCCAGTCCAGGGTCTTCTCCGCGACCTGCTGGAGGTTCTGGTCGAGCGTCAGCACCAGGCTGTTCCCCGGCGAAGGGTCGACCGTCTGGGTGACACCGACCGGCTGTCCCCGGCTGTTCACCGCGACCCGCTCGGCCCCGTTCTTGCCCCGCAGGTACTGCTCGTAGGTGGCTTCAATCCCGGTGCGACCGATCACGTCGCCGCCGAGATAGCCCTGGCCGGCCAGGGAATGCAGGTCCTCGGCGGTGACCTGGTTGACGTAGCCGAGGATATGGGCGGCGCTGTCCTTGTAGGGGTAGAGCCGCACGGGCACCGACAGGATATCGACGCCAGGCAACTGGTCCCGCAGCTCGATGATCCGGGTGTACTCCTGGGCGGAGATGTCATCCTTCACCCGAATCGGTGTGTAGAAGTCGCTGACCGAGAGCCGGGCCTGTACCTGTTTCTGCAGGTCGGCCAGCGGCACTTTCACGGTGGACGCCAACAACTCCAGGACACCGGGGGTCTTGTAGTAGGGGTAGTTGATGATCAGCGAACTCATCTGCTGGTTGGTGACCAGGGGCACCATGTTGCGGTCGTAGATCACGCCGCGGGGGGCATAGACGGGAATCGAGCGGTACTGCTGCTCCTCCGATTGCTGGACAAACTGCTCGCGTTTGAGGAGGGTCAGGTTACCGAGCTGGGCGACCAGGCCCGCAAAGGCAAGGAAGAAAATTCCGCCAAGCGTCCAGAGCCGCCAACGCTTGGCCTTGTCCTTGGTCTTGTCCTGCGCCATCCGGTCGTCTCCTTTCGATCACAGTAGGCAGATTCGAGGCCCTTAGTGTTCCCCGATCACGGATTGGAGTCGCATTGCCATGAAGGCACCCAAAGAAATGAAAATTAGTTTCGTCAATCGTTCGCAAGGAGGAAGTTTTACTCCACCGAGCGAATGAACTATCGTCCCTCATCGCAGTATTCACTTTGCACTATCGAAGGAGCGATCGTCGTGAAACGGTACCTCGTCGCAGCAACTGCCACCCTTATGGCGGCATCCGTGCTCGCCGGGTGCGGCGCAGCCAAGACCCAGGCTCCCGCAACTACCAGCGGTTCGGCGGATCAGTCCAAGCCCGTTACCATCACTTATGCCCGGGTCAAGGACCCCACCAATGCCACCAAGCAGTTGTTGGATGAGTTCCAGAAGAAGTACCCCAACATCAAGGTCAACTATCTGGAGATGCCGGCCGCTTCTGATCAGACGCATGACCAGTTTGTGACCAAGCTTTCCGCCGGCGATACCTCGGTCGACATCATGACCCTGGACGTGACCTGGCCCGGCGAGTTCGGTGCCGCCAACTGGGTTCTGCCCCTGGACCAGTACTTCACCAAGGATGAACTGGCCAAGTACCTGCCCGGCACCCTCGGAACCGGCACCTACAACGGCAAGCAGTACGCCATCCCCTTCTGGAGTGACGCCGGCTTCCTGTACTACCGCAAGGACATCCTGCAGAAGTACAACCTGCCCGTCCCCAAGACCTGGGATGACATCGTGAAGGATTCCAAGGCGGTCGTCGGCAAGGACGGCATCGAGTCCGGTATCGTCTTCCAGGCTGACCAGTACGAAGGCCTCGTCTGCGACACCCTGGAGTACATGCGCGGCAACGGCGGCGATGTGCTGGATGCGCAGGGCAATGTCAACTTCAACAGCCCGAACAACGTGGCGGCGATCAAGTTCATGCGGAGCCTGATCACCGACAAGGTTGCCCCGGCTGGCGTCACCACCTACAAGGAAGCCGATTCGCTGCGTCCCTGGCTCGACGGCAAGGCGCTCTTCATGCGGAACTGGGCCTATGCCTGGGCTTCCAGCCAGACTGACCCCTCGACCAAGGTGAAGGACCTGGTCGGTATCGTCCCGATGCCGATCGGCCCGAACGGCTCCAAGCCCTCAGCCACCCTGGGCGGCTGGGATCTCGCCATCAACGGCAATATCCCGAAGGACCGGATCCAGGCTGCGATCACCTTCGTCAAGTGGATGGCTGGTCCGGACGGCGAGAAGATCGACTCGATCGTCGGCGGCAAGCTGCCCACCCTGGCTGACACCTACAAGGATGCGGACGTCCTGAAGGCCGCCCCGCACTACACCGACCTGTACAATGTCTTCATCAATGCCCAGCCCCGTCCGGTGAACCCCAACTACCCGAAGATCTCGGACGCCATGCAGATCAACCTGCACAAGGCGCTTACCGGTGAGATCAGCGCCGAGGATGCTGCCAAGAACATCCAGGACTCCCTCACCAAGCTGCTGAAGAAGTAAGCCGAGTTCAATGGCCCCCGGGACGAGCTTACGCCCGTTCCGGGGGCTTCCTTTCTAGCGAAACTGGAGGTGATCGCTCTGTCTGCTAAGAAAAGCAGTGACAACCGGCGGCAGGAGGCACGGCTGGGACTGCTGCTGGTGGCGCCAGCGTTACTCGCCATCGCAACCATGGCGCTCTTCCCCATCCTGCGGACGATCTGGATCAGCCTGCACACCCAGAAGCTGACCGAGCCGGGGTTGGGCACGCCCTTCGTTGGGCTTCAGAACTACATGGACCTGTTCCAGGACGCGGACCACCGCCTGTGGCCGGCACTGTGGCACACGATCCAGTTCACGGCGGGCTCGGTGGGCCTGGAGTTGGTCATGGGCCTCTTGATCGCGCTGCTGATCAACCGGGAGTTCAAGGCCCGTGGCATCGTGCGGGCATCGGTCCTGATTCCGTGGGCCATCCCCACCGTAGTCTCCTCGCTGATGTGGCGATTCATGTTCGATGACCAGGTCGGCCTGCTGAACGACATCATGGTGCGGCTCCACCTGATCAGCCAGTATAAGGCCTGGCTGGGCTATCCGAGTACGGCCATGTTGGCGCTGATCATCACCGACGTCTGGAAGACGACGCCCTTCATGGCGCTGCTGCTGACTGCCGGCCTCCAGGTGATCCCGGGCGACGTGTACGAGGCGGCCGACGTGGACGGCGCAAACGCCTGGACCTCGTTCTGGCGGATCACGCTGCCCCTGTTGAAGCCCACCATGCTGGTGGCACTGGTCTTCCGCACGCTGGACGCCTTCCGGGTGTTCGACGTGGTCTTCATCATGACCAGCGGCGGTCCGGCCAACTCCACCGAGACGATCACCGTCTACGCCTACAAGACGCTGATGCGCTACATGGACTTCGGCCACGGCTCGGCCCTGGCCACGATCATCTTCCTCTGTGTCTTGCTGATCAGCTACATCTATATCAGGGTGCTGGGCGCCAACGTGGGGAGGGAGTAAAGAGTCGTGTCAAGGAAAAAGCAGAACCCGCTGCGCACTGCCATCTTCTATCTCATGGTCGGATTCGTGGTGCTGCTGATCGTCTTCCCGTTCCTCTGGCAGATTCGGACGTCCCTCATGCCGCCGGAGCTGCTGGATCACATCCCGCTGGTCTGGTTCCCCAACCGGCTCTTCATTGACTCCTACGTGGATGTGTTTGATGGCCGTCCATTCTTGACCTATATTATGAACAGTGGCATCGTCGCCACGACCACGACCGTGGTGAACCTGACGGTCGGCGCCTTTGCGGCCTACGCCCTCGCCCGGCTGAAGTTCCCGGGCAAGAATCTGGTGCTGTCGCTGGTGCTGGCGGTCTCCATGTTCCCGGTGATCGCCATCGTGTCGCCGCTCTTCCTGTTCATGCGGTCGATGCACCTGCTGAACACCTACGCCTCGCTGGTGCTGCCGTACACGACTTTTGCCATGCCGCTCTGCATCTGGAACCTGACCACCTTCTTCAAGGAGATCCCGAAGGAGCTGGAGGAGTCGGCCAAGGTCGACGGCTGCACGCCGATGCAGGCCTTCCGGCAGATCATCTTGCCGCTGACCGGCCCGGGGCTGTTCACGACGGCGATCCTGGTCTTTATCTCGGCCTGGAATGAGTTCCTGCTCTCGCTCACCTTCAACACGGCCGACAGCATGCGGACGGTGCCGGTGGGCATTGCTATGTTCCAGGGTGAGCACACCCTGCCGTGGGGCGACATTGCGGCCGCCTCGGTCATCGTCACGATTCCGTTGATCATCATGGTTCTGATCTTCCAGCGCCGGATTATTGCAGGCCTGACGGCCGGCGCGGTAAAGGGTTAAGGAGGTTGCTCATACATGCGTAAGATGGATGCCATGACTGGCTGGCACTGGTCAAACCAGACGCTGACCGTACAGAGCACGGCCGGGGTCGTACGGTTGACCCCGATGACCGACGATCTGATCAAAATGCGGATTGAAGCAGCGGGCGCCTGGCCCAATGTTCTGCCCAGCGGCGCCGTGGTGCGGGACGAATGGCCCGCCGTGACGGCCACGGTGGTGGAGGATGGCGGAAAGCTTACGCTCTCGACCGCACGGATGCGGGTGGAGGTGGGGCTGAACCCGCTGACGCTCTCCTGGTACGACGGTGAGCAGCTTTTCGCCCGAGATGAAGCGATCCTTGTGGGCGATAACGGCTCCCTCTCGCTCCAGCGCACCCTGCTTGAGTCCGACCGGTTCTACGGCTTCGGCGAGAAGACCGGCTTCCTGAATAAGCGGGGCCGCAAGCTGGAGATGTGGGCCACCGACGAGCCGACCCACCTGGAGGACGCCGATCCGCTCTATCAGGCGATCCCCTTCCACATCGGCCTCCGGGACGGATATGCCCACGGCCTGTTCGTGGACAGCACGGCGCCGATCAAGTACGACCTGGGTTCCCAGGACCCCGCCGCCAGCTACGGCATCGATGTGGCGGCCGCAATCTGCGACCTGTACGTCTTTGCCGGACCGGCCATCGCCGAAGTGATCCGGCACTACACCGACCTGACCGGCCGGATGGAGCTCCCGCCCATGTGGACGCTGGGCTTCCACCAGTGCCGCTGGAGCTACTTCCCGGAGTCGATGTTCCGTGAGGTGGCCGACGGTTTCCGGGCGAAGGATATTCCCTGCGACGGCATGTGGCTGGACATCGATTATATGGATGGGTACCGGGTTTTCACCTGGGACAAGGCCCGCTTCGCCAGCCCCGAGCGCATGCTCGCCGAAATGGGCGCGCAGGGCTTCAAGGTAGTCACCATCGTCGATCCCGGCGTCAAGGTCGATGCGGAGTATCCGGTCTTCCAGGAAGGCATGGCCAAGGACTACTTCATCAAGAAGCCGGACGGTGAGGTGTATCACGGCCAGGTCTGGCCGGGCACCACCGCCTTCCCTGACTTCATGAAGCCAGAGACCCGGCGCTGGTGGGGCGACCTGCACACCGCGGCCTATTACGACAAGGGCATTGCCGGCATCTGGAACGATATGAACGAGCCTTCGAGTTTCACCGGCATCGCCCGGCGGGATCGGACCCTGCCGCACAACGTGCTCCAGGGCGAGGACGGCCGCCAGGTGCCGCATAAGGACGTGCACAACGCCTACGGTTTCCGGATGTCGCAGGCGACCTACGAGGGCATGAAGCGGAACCGGCCCGACCGGCGCCCCTTTATCCTGACCCGCTCGGGCTATGCCGGCATTCAGCGCTATGCCGCCGTCTGGATGGGCGACAACCACTCCTGGTGGCAGCATCTGCTGGGCGCCATGCCGATGTGCATGGGCATGGGCCTTTCCGGTGTCCCGTTCGTGGGCACCGACGTGGGCGGCTTCTCCCATGACACCAACGGCGAACTGGTGGCCCGCTGGATGCAGTTGGGCGCCTTTACCCCATTCTTCCGGATGCACACCGCCAAGGGGACCCGCGACCAGGAGCCCTGGTCCTTCGGGCCCGAGGTGGAGGCGATCAGCCGGAAGTATATCAAGCTCCGTTACCGGCTGCTGCCCTTCTTCTACACCCTGTTCGAGGAGGCGCATCGCACCGGCCTGCCGATCATGCGGCCCCTCATGCTGGAGCACCAGGCGGATCCCGAGACCTATCACATCTCCGATCAGTTCCTGGTGGGCCGCAACGTGCTGGTGGCGCCGATCTACCAGCCGGAAGTGAACCGCCGGCTCGTCTATCTGCCGGAAGGCGTCTGGTACGACTTCTGGACCGGCGAGCGCTATGAAGGCAAGCAGTACGTCACCGCGGTGGCGCCGCTGGATACCCTGCCCCTCTACGTGCGGGCCGGCACCGCCCTGCCGATGGGCCCGGCGATGAACTATGTGGGCGAGCAGCCGATGGAGAGCCTGACCCTGCAGGTGTACGCCGGTCAGGGCACCTCCGAGATCTACCTCGATGCCGGCGAAGGCTACGGGTACCGGCAGGGCGAGTATGCCCGGGTCAAGGTGACCGTGGATGGGTCGCAGGTGACGGTCGGCCTGCCTGAAGGCGGCTTCGCGGTGCCCTGGCGACAGGTGGAGATCCTGTTCTACGGTGAGGGCGAGGTTCGGCGGCAGGTGGTTTCGCAAATCGGCGGCTTCACCGTGAAGGGGTAAGGAGCAATGCGTCAATGTCCAAGCGTGGCAGCGGCGGTGGTGGGCAACTCCCGCCTGCTGGCCACTTACTCAGCCAGGGGCGAGCTTGAGGCCCTTTATTGGCCGCATATCGATTACGGCCAGCATGTGCACGAGATGCTCTGCGGGCTCGAAGTGGCGGGGGCAATCTCCTGGCTGCACGATGATGCCTGGCAGCAAAGCCAGGAGTACGTGGCCGATACGGCCATTCTCCTGACCCGGTCTGGCAGCGAGCGGCTGGGGCTGGCGGTGGAGGCGGCAGACTTTGCCCCGGCCGGCGCCGATACGCTGGTGCGCCGCTTTACCGTGCGGAATGTGGGGAATGTGGCTCAGCCGGTGCGCTTCGCCTTCTACGCCCACATGCGGCTGGAAGAGAGCCCGCAGTACAATACCGTGCTGCACGCCCCCGCACTCCAGGGCCTGATCTTCTACCGCCGTGAGGTCTATCTGGCGGTCAGCGCCGACCGGCCTTGCGCCTCTTGGCAGGCAGGCCGCATCGGGCGTCCGTCCGATGCCCGGCCCCAGGTGGATGCGGGCCTGCAGGGGCGGCCGATCGATTGCGGCGATGTGAACGGCGCGGTGGTCTACGACCTGGGCAGCATTGCACCGGGCGGCACGGCTTCGGTGACGCTCTACATGACGCTCGGCAGCAGCATGGCCGGGGTGACCGATGAGGCCAACCGGTTCCAGGCAGAGAGCGCGGCGCATTGGCAGGCCGAGGCGGCGCAGTGGTGGCAGCAGTGGCTGGCCGGCGGTCATGCGATCGCCACCGGTAGTGAGCGGCTGGATGCGCTTTACCGGCGCTCCCTGATCACGCTGAAGCAACTGGCCGATGAACGGGGCGGCGGTTTCATCGCCGGTCCCGAGGTTGACCCACAGAACCAGCTAAGCGGCGGTTACGCCTACTGCTGGGGCCGTGATGCAGCCTATATGACCACGGCCATGGATGAGGCGGGCTTTCACGATGAGACAGCCGCCTTCTTCCTGCGCTGGGCGGCCAGGGCGCAGGAGCCGAGCGGCGCCTTGCTGCACCGGCACTATGTGGACGGCACGCTGGCACCGTCGTGGGGCATGCTCCAGATCGACGAAGGCGCTTCGATTCTGTTCGGCGCCTGGCGCCACTTCGAGTTGACCGGCAACCGGGAGTTCGTCCGGGCCTTCTGGCCGGCGATCGTCCGGGGCGCCGACTACCTGATCTCCTACCGGGATGAGGCCACGGGGCTCCCCGGTCACTCCATCGACCTGTGGGAGAAGCGGGATGCGATCCACTCCTACTCCAGCAGTGCGGTTTACGCCGGGTTGGTCGGCGCCGCCCGCATGGCCGAAGCGATCGGCGAGGACGGTGCCCGCTATGCCGCCGAAGCCGAAGTGATCAAGGCCGCGATCAGCGAGCATCTTTGGTCGGCGGCGGAGGGCCGGTTTATCCGGACGAAGGGTCTCATCGCCACCGGACCGGCCGAACCGGGGCGCAAGGATCTGGCGCAGGCGGACATGGCTGATATCTCCCTGTTGGGCGTCACGTTCCCGTTTGGTGTCTTCCCGGCGGACGACGAGCGGGTCCGCTCCACCGCTGCGGTCCTGGAGGCGGCTCTGGCCGTCCCCGGCACCGGTGCGGTCTACCGGTACCCTGGCGACCAGTATATCGGTGGACATCCGTGGCTGATCTGCTCCCTCTGGCTCGCCATCTACAAGCTGGCGGTCGGGGAGGAGGAGCGGGCCAGGGAGTTGATCGCCTGGACGGCCGATCGGGCGACCCCCCTGGGATTGCTGCCCGAGCAGGTCAACCTGCAGACCGGCGCACCCACCTGGGTCACGCCGCTGGCCTGGTCCCACGCCCTATTCGTGCTTGCTTTGCGTCGGTTTGGGCGTTAATATTACAAGGATTGTAATGGTTCACATGGGTGGGATGACCAATGACTGAGTTCGGGAAGACAGAGGGATGCCTGGCCCGGATCCGGTCGATGCGCGAGGAGTTGAAGGATGCGGAAGGTCGTGCGGCCGATTTCATCCTCGCTCAGCCCCACGATATTA
>JBLNEM010000029.1:0-4718 GCA_050262655.1 Mycobacterium leprae
CGAGTCGGGCGATGGCGACAGGCGATTTGACCCGGCTGATCGAGACGGAGGCGGCCGGTGAGCTGGCGGTGCTGCGCTCGCAGTTCAATGCCGCCCTGCAGGCACTGGCGGAGACGCTGGAGGCCGTGCGCACCAATGCCCGCCACGTGGCCGATGCCACGGTGGAGATCAGCGGGGCCGTCGAGGAGATTGCCGCCGGCGCATCCAACCAGATGTCCACCGTGGCGCAGGTGACTCACTCGGTGCAGGAGTCCGGGCAGAACATCGGGGCCATTGCGGCCACGACGGCGACCGCCAATGCGAAGTCGCTAGAAACGGTGGCGACGGCGGCGGCGGGCCGCACCAAGATGGAGCAGGTGGTGGCAGTGGTTCAGTCGATCGCCAGCAGCAGTGCGCAGATCAGCACGATCACTGATATGATCGAGGGGATCGCCAGCAAGACCAACCTGCTCTCCCTCAATGCCGCCATCGAGGCAGCCCGTGCGGGTGAAGGTGGCCGGGGCTTCGCCGTGGTAGCAGGGGAGGTGGGCAAGCTGGCCGACAGCAGCCGCCGTTCCGCCCAGGAGATTGCCGTCCTGGTGGAGCAGGCCGTGGCGGAGGCCCGCCGGGCCGCTGATAGTGTCGCCGAACTCTCCGCCGACATGGATCGCATCGAAGTGGCGGCCCAGGAGAGCAGCGACCTGCTGGGCGAGATCACCGTGGCCATGGAGCAGCAGCGGACCGTGCTGGCAACCATCGGCGACCACGCCCACAGCCTCAGTGCCATTGCCGAGGAGAACGCCGCCGCCACCGAGGAACTGGCCGCCGGGGCCGGAGAACTGGCCCGCGTGACGGAAGCCACCTACCAGGAGGTGGGCAAGTTCCGGACGTCGGCGGACTGACGCTTCCTGTGGCAGGTCTCTCCTCTGTTGTGATAAACTGGGGGGCAGGACTTGTACGTGAATGTGGAGGCGTTGCTCAGGTGAGTATCCTTCAGGCCGTAGTTCTTGGCCTTGTCCAGGGCTTAGGTGAGTTCCTGCCCATCTCCAGTTCGGCTCATTTGATCCTGGTGCCCTGGTTCTTCGGCTGGGCCGAACAGGGCCTGACCTTTGACGTGGCCCTGCACCTCGGCACCCTGATCGCCGTCACCCTCTATTTCTGGCGGGACCTGCTGGAACTGGCGGTGGAGGGGCTGACCAAGGGCACTAAGACGCAGACCGGTCGGCTGGCCTGGGGCGTGGTGATCGGCACCCTTCCCGGGGCGGTCGCAGGGCTGGTGTTCGAAGAGAAGGTGGAGGCGGCCATTCGGTCCAACTACCTGCTCATTGGCATCTGCCTTGGTCTCATGGGCTATGTGCTGTACTGGGTGGACAAGCACGGGACCAAGCGTCGGGGCGACGAGCGGCTGACCATGCGGGACCTGATCTGGATCGGCATCGGCCAGGCCTTTGCCCTGATCCCGGGTGTCTCCCGGTCCGGTGCCACCATTTCGGTCGGCCTGCTCCGTGGTCTGAAGCGGGAAACCGCCGCCCGTGTCTCCTTCCTGCTCTCCTGGCCGATCATCTTCGGCGCCGGTGTCATGGCCCTGCGTCACATGAGTGCCGCCGCCTACACCCCGGCCTTCTTCACCGGAGTGGCAGTCAGCGCCGTTTCGGGCTATGCGGTCATCGCCTTCCTCATGGAGTACCTGAAGCGTGGGAGCTTCGCGGTCTTCGCCTGGTACCGGGGTGCGATCGCCCTGCTGACCATCGTGCTGGCGCTGGTGCGGCGGTAAACAGAAAAACAAAACGGGGCCGGCTGATTGCCGGTCCCGTTTCGTTATGCTTCGGTTGCCTCTTCAGCCGGCGCCTCTTCGGCGGGGGCTTCCTCGACGGGCTCCTCTTCGCTGGCGAGCACACCGGCCTCCAGCGCCCAGGCTTCCCACTCGGCCCGGTTGTTGAACCGCTTGAAGCCATAGAACTTCTGGTAGTAAGCCTGCCCGAACATGTTCTCGACCTGTTCCGGCGTCAGCCCGAGCTCCTCGCCCAGCTGGGCGGCGGTGACCGGCTCCTGATTGTTCAGCAGGTGATCCGTCACGCTCTTCCAGACCCGCAGCGCAATGGTGCTGGTGGTGCCGCTATAAAAGGCATGGCTAGTACTGTAGCAGACCTGATCACGGGTTTCATTGTCGGCCATATGCATTTCCTCCGTACCCAAAAACTCTCTTCAGTTTAGCCTTTGCAGGGGTCTGGGGTCAACATGCACCCCGGACCCGTTCTCTTTATTCCCCTTTCGCCCTTCTGACAGACTTCTCCTGTTTTCCCTGCGTTATTCGTAGCTGATGATCCGGCCGGGCAGATAAGTGCGCAGCCGGCGCCCCGAAATGGCAGCGGCCAGCGAGGGCACCGCGGCCACGGCTGCTTCCGCTTCAGACTGGCTGGCCGCCACCGCCAGCCGGATCGTGCCCCGCACCCGACCGCCGATCTGCACCGGCAGGTCGCACTCGGACGGCCGGCTTTTCGCCTCATCCCACCGGGGCCAGGGTTGCTGGTGGATCGACTTGTTGTTTCCCCACCGGTGATCGATTTCCGCCGCGGCAAAGGGTGCAAAGGGGCTGATCAGATGCAGCAGCGTCTCGATCCCCTGGCGCCAGGGCTGCTTCTCCAGCAGGCCGGCGAACGACATGCAGGCACTGATCGCCGTGTTATAGCGGAAGCTCTCGATGGCTTCGGTCACCTGCTTGATGGCGCTCTGCCTTTGCTGTTCTGCCTCGGCGGAGGGGGCCGCATTGGGCACCTTGTGGTCGGCCACCGCCTCGGCCAGACTGAACACCCTTGCCAGGAACCGGTGGCAGCCTTCGATCCCGGCCGTGGCCCATTCCACCTGGCTGGACGGCGGCGCCATGAACAGCACCCACAACCGCAGCGTGTCGGCGCCGTACCGCTTCACCATCTCATCCTGGGTGACGATGTTGCCCTTGGACTTCGACATCTTCGCACCGTTCAGGTAGACCATACCCAGGGTGAACAGCTTGCGCACCGGCTCCGCAAACGGCAGATAGCCCATCTGCTGCAGCGCCCTGGCGATGAACCGCACGTACATCAGGTGCAGAATGGCGTGTTCGGCGCCGCCGACGTAGATGTCCACCGGCAGCCAGCGGGCAACCGCGTCAGGGTCGAAGGGCCGGTTGCCATCGTGCGCCGAGACATAGCGGTACAGATACCAACTGGAGTCCACGAAGGTGTCCATCGTTTCCGTGGCTCGCTCCGCCGGTCCGCCGCACTGCGGGCAGGCGCATTGCACAAACTCGGGTGCCGAGGCCAGCGGCGGCTCGCCTTTCGGGGTGAAGTCTACCTGCTGCGGCAGCCGGACGGGCAGGTCGGCCTCCGGGACCGGCACGGTGCCACACTTCGGGCACTCGATCATTGGAATCGGCGCCCCCCAGTACCGCTGGCGGCTGACCAGCCAGTCCCGCAGGTGGTAGGTGCCGTCTTCCTGCCTGCCGATCCAGTGGCGCTGCTGGCTTTTCACCTGCTCCGGCCACTCCGGCAGATCGCCCAGCCCGGCCAGCAGATTATCGGCGAAGGCGGTGATGCGGAAGAACCACTGCTTCAGCTCTCGAGCCACCACCGGCGTGCTACAGCGTTCGCACCGCCCGGTCTGCTCACCGGTGGCGGACTGGGCCGCCTGGGTGGGGGCGATGCCATCCACCACCTGTTCGTTGGCCAGGGCGGTCTGGCAGGTGGGACACCAGTTGACCGGTGCATTGGCACGATAGGCCAGGCCGTGGCGGTACAGTTGGATGAACAGCCACTGGGTCCACTTGTAGTAGCCCTCGTCGCAGGCGGCCACCTCACGGCTCCAGTCGTAGCCCATGCCCACCTCTTTCAACTGGGCCGTCATCTCGGCGATGTTCCGCCGGGTGTGGGCTTCCGGGTGGACGCCGCTTTTGATCGCCGCATTCTCCGCCGGCAGGCCGAAAGCATCCCAGCCGATCGGATGCAGCACAGCGTAACCCCGCCGCCGCCAGTACCGGGCCTGAACGTCGCTGATCGCATAGTTCCGCACATGACCCACATGCAGCTTGCCAGAGGGGTAGGGGAACATGGGCACCACCATGAAGGGCCGCGGTGCGTCAGACCTCACGGCATAGGGCGCTTCAGTCTCCCACCGGGTCCGCCACTCCTTCTCATACCGGGCGAAATCAAACGGCCAGTTCTTCATCACGAATCGCTCCTTTCGAGATGCCCACGGCCACCGGCGGGAGGAAATGAAAATGCCCCCACCTCTTGCGTTGCAAGAGGCGAGGGCATAACCACTCGCGGTACCACTCTTGTTCGGACCCCCGGCCGTACGCGCCGGAAGCCCATCTCGATGACGGTGCCATCACACCGCTGGTTTGGTAACGGAGCCAGAACTCCGTCCTCAGCTTACTTTGCAGGCATTTGCGTTGCGCCGCTTTCAGCCGGCCGCTCCGGGAGGAGGCGCCCTGTGCCGTACCGCTGCTTCACACCAGCCAGCAGCTCTCTGGAGGCGTTAGCCTCAGGGCGAACGAGTCCCGTCATCGCGTTCTCCGTGGGTTTGAATGGAGTATAGTGCCGGAAAGTTCTGCTGTCAAGGGGGGATTTGCAGATTTGCTCGCCCCCGGGTGCCCACAAACTGGCAGTCGCCTCGTTCCGTATCGTCATTTAGTCAGGAAACGTCAAAAGAGCAAACAAGGTCAAATGGAGGGTGGAACTCATGATCAACTTCGCCGAAGA
>JBLNEM010000030.1:0-18471 GCA_050262655.1 Mycobacterium leprae
GTCGGGCCTGTGCCGCCAGGGGCGCTGATCCTGCGGTTTGACCTACAAAACCTTACACAATGGGGTATGCGTACTTCTCCGGTTTTGTCGGTAATCCTTCGGGTAAACTCGGGCGCCCGAACGGCAGCACAGACCCGCCAGCTGCGGTGACGCTCGACTTCGTTTTGCGGATGGGGCATTCGGTAGCCATTCGTGGCAAGCCTGGCCGGTGGCGACAAGCTACTTCCGGAACCCTCGGGCTAGCCCGCCGGCGACAAGCTACTGCCGGAGCCCTCGGGCTAGCCCGCCGGCGACAAGCTACTTCTGGAACCCTCGGGCTTGCCCGCCGACGACAAGCTACTTCCGGAACCCTCGGGCTAGCCCGCCGGCGACAAGCTTTTCCCCGGCCCTGGAGTGCGGCAGCGATCGCATCAGTTCCTGCGCAACCGTGGCGGCTGCCGTTTTTCGCATGGATGGGAGCGTTGCGGGGAAAAGAAGATCTTGGACATCGCCTCGACCAAGCGGCCGCGTCAAAACTGCGGTTTCACCCCCCGACTTGACCTGCTTGGTACCCTCCCCCGTATAAAAACCGCCTCTTCCCACCTTCTCAGCAGCGGATATCCGCACTTCCGGCACTCAAGATGACTTAACGCGGTTCAGGAGAACAGGAAAACGCAAATTTGGTCAACCCAGTGCCCGGCGCGGCTGCCCAAAATCCACTTTTCTCATCCCCCTCTCAGGTTTCTGCTCCGGCCCGGGTGATCCGAGGTGTAAAGCCCTACCCAGCACGGTATGCGGGACGAATGGGTACCAAGCGAGGGTCCCGCCACGAAAGTGCAAAAGGCCGGGTGGGCGCGCCCCCATCCCGTTCGGATTCGTTAGAATCCGGGGGATGGGGACGCCCCACCCGGCCGGCTGCTAGTCTCTCGTTGGCAGCCCAAAAAAAACCCGCAGCCCAATCGAGCTGCGGAAATCTGTCGTCCCCAACGAACGACAGGGGGTTAGTGCAGCACCTCCGGTGTGGGCGGCCAATGCGTTGTAGCACCCTGGCCGGTCCGTGTTGTCGGAAATACTCACTTCATTCATGATAGTGGACCTGTAGCACCTATGTCAACACATTGCGCAAGACATCTTATTGGTTCTTGGGTTTCTAATAGAAAGCTTTCGGTTGATAAAAAATGCCCATCCCCTTTCAAGTCCTGATCCGTGGAACCACCATGGTGCCGCACCAAGAATCGTAGATGAAAAGTGGACGACGGCCGGAGGCCATTGGTTTTTCTTGCATCTAAATCCGTGTAATCCGCGAAATCCGTGGCAATGTCCCATCTACCCGAGAAGGGTGACCGGTACCCGAGTTGGTCCGACAGAGCCACAAAAAATGGTGGCGCACTTTGTGCACCACCATTTCTGCCCCAACATCAACCCAGGATGAGCAGGCTGAGCCTCGCCCGCACCAGCCAGCGGCGGGCCCGCCGCCGCATTTTGCGGGGGATATAGCCGTAATTGTGAACGGCGTCCTGCAGCAGCCGGCGGGCAAGGTCCTTGCGCCCTGCCGCGGCACAGATGCGGCCCGCCCGGGTCAGCACTTCCACGCTGTCGAAGGGCTCCAGCGCCTCTACCAACTCGCTGAGGCGGTCGGCGTTGGCTCCTTCGGTCGCGAAGAGGGATTCCAGGAGGTAAAGGTAGGGCTCGCCGAAGGCGATCTCCGCGTTCTGCGCCAGGGCAGTCTCCAGGTTCTTGCGGCCTTCGTCGTGCCGGCCCAACTGAACCTGGGCGCCGCCCAGCAGGTAGAGGGCCCGGGCGCCGTCTTCGCCTCGGGAAATGGCCCGCTCCAGGTAATCGGCGGCGGTCCGGGGGTTATTCGCATGCAGGTAGTGGTCGCCCAGTTCCACCATGGACCGCACGTCCGACGGGTTGATCTCGATCGATCGCTTCAGCCCGGCGATGCGCTGTGCCCGACGCAGCGGCTTGACCAGGGAGTCCAGGAGACCAAAGTAGCGGTTGTCCAACCACCAGAGCACCAGCACAGCGATGACCAACCGACCGACGCTGCTGCCGAGTAGCATGGAGAAGAGCCAGATCAAGCCGAATGTGCCGAAAGAGCCCATGCTGCGAACCCACCTTCCATGGCAGACCTGACAGAACGAATTCTACACCGTGCGGGAGAACCCTGCCGGCGCGTGGATGCCAGGGGATCAGGAAGGGAGGCCGGGGGGAGAATGAGTTGGTGTTCAATTGTGCCAGAAACAAGCTGTTGCCGGGGTTTTGCCCGTAAGGCATACTGAAAGCAGAGTGTGGTCAGCGTTTGGATTGAGGAGAGGCGGGGAAAAGCGATGGATGAGGTTCAGGAACTGCTGCGTGCGATCCTTGGGCGGCTCGAGGAGCAGAGTGCGGAACTGAAGGGCCTGAGGGCAGACATGAACGAAGTGAAGGCAGACGTCGCCGGACTGAAGGCAGACGTCGCCGGACTGAAGGCAGACGTCGCCGGGCTGAAGGCCGAAATGGCCGCCTTCCGCAAGGAAGTAGGCGAACGTTTCGACCGGGTTGATGGCCGTTTCGATCATCTGGCGGTCAAATGGATGGAGCATGACGAAGCGATCTTCCGGTTGAAGAACGCATAGCATTTCACGAAAGCGACGAGGGTGGCCACGACGAAATCGGGCCACCCTCTCTGTATGCTCATGGACTTGTCACATCGACAGACCGGGGCCGTGGCGGGAGGCCGAACCAGCTGCTCAGGGCCAGGACGCCGCCGCTGATCCAGAAGACCGGCGCCAGCCCCAGCCCGGTGGCCAGAAAGCCGAACAGGATCGGGCTGACAGCCTGCCCGAAACGGTTGCCCATCAGCCGCAGGGCCAGGGCCTGGCCACGCTGCTCCTCGCTGGTCGCCTCGGTCACCATGATCATGGTGAGCGGTTGGGCCAGTCCCAGGGTCGCACCCACCACCACCGAGATGATCATCACGACGGTGCTCTGTGTCCAGAGTCCGTAAAGGGCAATGCTGATCCCACCCAGGGCCTGGCTGCCCACCGCCACCGGGACCCGCCCGAATCACCGGAGGATGGAGCCCATGATCGGGTTGGCGGCTACTTGCCGACCTTCTCCGCCGGCCGGAAGCGCAGGGCGGACCAGGTGTCGTCGACGGCCACCTGCGAGACCGGACGCAGACCGGTAGGCTTCATCGCCTCCCAGGCGGTATCCCGGTTCAGATCGCTCTTCAGCTTGCTGGTGCCCTTTGGGTAAGAGATCCAGAAGGTGCCATCCTCTGTCAGCAGGCGGATGGCCTCGGGCACCCGTTCGGCCAGTTCGGCGAGGTTGCCGGCGAAGAGTTGGACGAAGTCACAGGAGCCAGCCGCCTGACTGGCAGCGGTGGTCTCATCGACCGCGGTGATCCCGCCCGGCAGCTCACCCAGTTGCTCCCGGTACCCGGCCGGGGCGTGCAGGATGGCGACCTCCTGGCCCAGCTTCAGCTTCAGTTTGTTGCTCAGATCGCTCATGTGTGAGGACCTCCCCATTTATTCTGCAGCGGCCGAGCGACGACGCCGCATCCGGGCGAGGTCCCAGGCCCAAACAGCAAACGCAGCGGTGCCGAGGGCGACACCGAGACGGCAGACGGCAAGCCATCCGCCCGATTCGTAGAGGGACGCGCCAACGGCCGAGCCGATGGCGCCGCCCACGAAATAGCTGGTCATGTAGGCGCCGTTCACCCGGCTGCGGGCTTCCGGGGCGATCCGGTAGTTCTCGCTCTGGTTCAACACGTGCAGCCCCTGGACGGCCACGTCCAGCAGGAGAATGCCCACGATCATCGCCGCCAGGGAGTGACGGCCGAGCCAGAGGGGGAGGAAGGAGAGCGCCAGCAGGAATGTCAGCGCTCCGGTGGCCGGACGGGTGCGCCCCTTGTCGGCGAGACCGCCGGCCAGGTTCGCCGCGGCGGCGCCGGCGGCTCCTACCAGGCCGAACAGGCCGATCACGGTGCTGCCGTAGTGGTAGGGGGGCCCCGCCAGCACGAAGGTGACCGTGGTCCAGAAGAGGCTGAAGCAGGCGAACCCGAGGGCACCCAGGAGGGAGCGCAACTGGAGCACAGGCTCGGTACGCAGCAGGTGGCCAACGGATCGCATCACCGCGGCGTAGGGCATGTGCGGTCGGGGCGGATCGGTCGGCAGCGTCTTGTACAGCACCAGGGTCAGCAGCACCATGGCCACGGCGGCCAGGTAGAAGACGGCCCGCCACTGCCAGAGCCCGGCGATCAACCCCGAGAAGGTGCGGGCCAACAGGATGCCGATCAGCAGCCCACTGACCACGGTCCCTACCACCCGCCCACGCTCCTGGTCGGAGGCGAGGGAGGCGGCGAACGGGATCAGCACCTGCGCCACCACCGAGGCAACGCCGATCGCCAACGAAGCGGCCAGCAGGGTCCCGATCCCCGGCGCCAGCCCGGCCGCCAGAAGGGCGATGGGGCTGAGAGCCAGCACGGTAAGCACAAGCTTCCGCCGGTTCACGATATCGCCGACTGGCACCAGCAGGAGGAGACCGGCGGCATAGCCCGCCTGCGTCATCGTGACGATCGAGCCGGCCACGGCCTCGCCGATGTGGAAGGTGGCCGCAATGCTGTTGAGCAGCGGCTGTGCGTAGTACAGGTTGGCCACGGCCACGCCGCAGGCGACGGCCATGATGAGGGTGAGTTGCTTGGAGATGGACTGCGTGGTTTGCACCTACTTCGCGAGAGTACCCTACGCCGTCAGGCCCGTGCCGCCACGGCCCCTTTTCCTGCGGAGCCCCTACGGGTCTCCTCGGGGGGCCGAACGGCGTCACGGACCTGCCGGCTTCGGGGACGCTCGGCTTCGTCTTGGGGTATGGGACAAGGCACCCCTGCGGAACGTATCGGGACGTCCCACAGACCTGCCGGCTCCGGGGACGCTCGGTTCATCCCGAGTTCAGGCGCCTGCCGGTTTCGGGGACGCTCGGCTTCGTCTGGGGGATTGGGACAAGGCACCCCTGCGGAACGTTTCGGGGCGTGCCACTCCGCTTCGCGCGGGTCAGACTCGTATAGTATAACCGGAAATGTCCTGTTGTGAAGCATCGCAGACGAAACAGACCGTACGGCCGATATCGGCCATACGGTCTGCCTGCACCAGAGGCCATTCACGGCTTCCGGCGGTTGTTGCTTTAGCGGAGCAATCCCTGGCCCGCCATGGCCCGCAGCGCCATGATGTTCGACGACTTGTAGAAGGCCCGGTCGATCGCGGCGCCATCGAACTCTTCCCCGCTCGCGTTGAGGTCCTCCAGGGTGTAGTAGGTCCGGGTCCACTTACTGCTCCACTTACCCGGGCGAATCCAGGTTTTCAGGCCGCCCTGTGTGCCGAACCGCTCGGTACCTGACAACAGGTCGGTCAGTTCCCGGGCCAGCCCGCGGCGTAGGTCCTGGCTGTCGGGGAGCCGCCATGCAGCCCGGAGTTCCTTGGCCTTGAGCTGGATCGACTTCGGAACCTCGTCGTTCCCGAACGCTGTGCCCTTAGCCAGGTCCGTCAGGAAATCGGTCGCGATCTCCACGCAGAACGGATCGGCCACCACCGACTGTTCTTGGGTGACAAAGGTGTAGAGCTGCTGCTGCAGGAGTCTATGCCCGGCCCAACCCTGAAACACATCATCGTTCACGATTCGCCAGTGCGCACAGGCTGGCACCTCCGTGCTCAGGACTCCCTTCTGCCCCCATTCCATCAGTTGGATGTAGTCGTCGCACGTAAGCCGCGGGTTGCTGATCACCCGCTTGAAGGCGTCGGCGGCGTGAGGATCGATCGTGTGCGGATCGCAGTTGATCCGGGTGATGAACGCATTGGCCGGATCGAGCAGGGGGTAGTACTCGTCTTGCGGGAACCGTCGGTTGGCGCACCGCCGCAGGATCCGGATCACATGGGCGTCCTCCATGCCGCAGGAGTCGAGGCCGAGTCTCCCTGCCACCTGCTTGTCCGCCGACTGGACGAAGAAGGAGGCGGTCATCGAGACCTCCTTGCCATAGGTCGCCTTCACCTGTTGAATCACGTCGGTCAGGGGGACCCCGATGCCTTTGATCACGTCCGGTTCCGGTGTGCCCCAGTAGGCCCCCTGCTCGTCCGCAACGGTGATCGTCCGGAGTGGTGTCTCGCCACGGAACGCGTTCAGGGCCGGCTCCTCGGTGCTGGTGTTGGGTTGTACGAAGAAGGTGTACGTGCGCTGAAAGGTCTGCAATCTGATCACGCTGGCCGGCACGCCGTTGTTGTACTCTACCCCGACAAACAGGCTGGCGCAGATGTCGGTGGGCGTCCCCGGGGGCCTTGTGCCCTGGGTGGCTCCCGCAGCGCCGAAGCAGGAGACTCGGATCGGCCACTCCACCTGTTCCTTCGCCGCTGCAGCCAACTGGCTGGAGAGTGGGGAGAGCATCCGCAGCAGGAACTCCAGCCAGCCGCAGATCAGGCCCGGCTGAAGCCCCATCTCGGGGCTGCGGATGACGATGATCGGTGGGTTCGTCGGCAGGCCCACGTCAAAGCGGATCACCGTCAGCCATGGCCCGCCATTCATGTCGCTGGTCTTCGGTTTTGTATCCTTTGGGACGTTGTTCAGCATCGCCTGGAATTCGAAGTAGCGATGGACGTCTGGCGTACCCTGCTTCAGCGGCTCGTTGCCCTGCTCCATAAAGACGAGAAGCGCACGGGCCAGAATCAGGTCGGGTTCCGCCCCCCTAGGCCAGCGGTTGGGCTTAACGGTCGGCGATACCGGAATCAGGCGCTCAACGGCGCAAGGATATTGATCGGGGGGCCACTGGAGGATGGGGTCCGCATCCTCGACCTTGTTGCGTTCGATCAGGATGACGGGGCGCTGGTCGGCAACTGGCTTTGCGACTTCGGCTTTCAGCACTTCCTGGAGCCGGACGTTGACCTCCTCATCCATGAAACCAAGATAGAGATCAATCACCTTACCGGGCACGAATTCCACCTCCTGGGCGCTGCCATCTCACGCATGCCGCCAAATATCAAACCACCAGTCCTTGGGGATGTTGACCTGACTGCCGGGGGTCGCATTGCTGGCCAGATAGAGGAGGACCGTATCGGGCGCCGTCACATACGCACTCCACACCAGAGGCATCTCCGGCGGCGTTTTGGGCGTGGCGATGACCGTATCGCCTTTTGCCACATTTTCCACCGTGACCGTCACAATTGTAACGGGAAGTACGGCGGGTGGCAGGGGGATCGGCGGCTCGAAGGCGATTCGGAAATGGCAGGCGATGGGCGTTCCCTCCAGCCCCACCTGCAGCGGCGTCACGGGCCACCCTTGAGTGGTGTCTGCCATCGTGTGCTGATCGGCGGAGCGGATGTAGTAGGTGGCCGGTTGCCCGGCGGTGACCGCCGTGCCGGCGTCAAGGCCCGGATGATCGTACGCCAGTACCTGCACCTGCACAGCGCCGTTCAGGCAGAGGCCGCTGGTAGCCTTGCCGTCCGGGTCGCGAACCGACAGGCTGTCAAAGACTAGGTTTTGGATGCCCGGGCTCTGCTTGTCTGTCCCAAGTCGAATGCCGAAGAGGTCGCCGGTGGCGCCGCCGGCCTTGAGCGTAAGATCGGTTCGGACGAACCGGTTGGTGTCGACATAGCCGCTTTCGGCGACGCAAACCCCCGCCTGATGGCACTCCCGGCCGAGGAGCGATTCGAACGTGTTGGCCGAGACCGGGGCGGTTGGCTGACCGGACAGCGCCAGCAGCGTCCCGCACGTTCCGGCTGCGAGGCGGCGGACCATGTTTTGGCTGGCCTGAGCGGGATTCGCCGGGTCGGCGGGGTCCGCCGTGTCCCAGCGCATGACGGTCAGGTTCTCGGTGCCATCCTGCACTTCCAGGTCAAAGACGCAGTACTGGGGTCCGTGTAAGTCCACGACGCAGGCAGCCTTTCCCGGGTTGACCCACCCGCCGAGAATGCCCGAGTCGGCCAGGGGGCAGGAGTACGCGGTGAAGACGGAGCCGCCATCCGGCCCGATCCAGTTCAGGAGCGCCATGGGGAAGGAGATCAAAACGCCGGTCCGGAGCCGCAGCGGGGCCGCAATGTTCATGCAGACTCCGGGGGGACAGGTGATCACGCTGGGCAGAGCGGCGGCATCGATGGCGGCCTGCCATGCCCAACTGTCGTCGTGCCGCACAAGCGACGCGGAGGGGCTCGCACTGGCCTTCGTAGCGAGGGTGAGGTGTCGGGTGCCGCCCCCGCCCAGAATCGTGGTCACCAGCGGACCGCCTTGCTCGCCGGCCCCCTCGATCACAATTCCCTGACCGTTGACGAAGTCCAGCGGCTCCGCAAGGGTGAGGGTGTAACCATCGGCGGCGAAGTCGCCGGTGGTGAACGCCGTTGAAGCGCTGGCGCCGAAATCCCGCACCACATCGACTGCGTGGCGGGGCGTCTCCCGCGTGTCGGCAGGTTTCCACACGAAGGGTTCCGGTGGCATCTGGCCGGTCATGCTGGAGGCCTCCTTTCCGATTGCACATGGGGCCAGAAATCTGGCGGATCGGGCGGGGGCGGGTCGGGCGGACCGGGACAGGGTGGATCAGGTGGTATCTGCCCCGGCGGCACCGTCACCACCAGGACGGTGACGCCATTCTCCGTCTGCAGGCCCGCAATCGCCCGGTTGGCCCCTTCAGCGGCGAACCGTTCGAACTGTTTGCAGGCGTCGTCCGAATAGCTGATGCCGACTGCCCATCGTAGGACGTTCCCGCCCGGGTATAGAGTCAACTCCTGCATGCGGGCCGCCAGGTCAGCCATGATCGCCTCATGTTCGGTCTCCAGCACGAGATCAACCGCGTAGACAGCCGACCGACTGCTACCCCGCACATCCAGTACCAGTTCCTGGTGAGGTGGTGGGTAGGCGAGGTTCTGCTCAGTCCCGATGCCGGCCGCCTGAAAGAGGTTGATCACCGTGTCGGTTGCCCACTGGCGCTGCACGGCCTCCTCGGGCGGGATCGCCCGGGAATTCAGCAGGATCCCGAGGAGAAGCTCTTGGGCGCTGAAGATCGTCACGGCGGCACCCGCCTCCTTCCGGCTATACGGGCGCCTTGACCGAAATGGTGGCGATCCCCGCGGCGGTTGAAAGGGAGCAGTAGGAATCATGATCCAAATCAGCGTCATATTCCCGAATCAGGCCCACTTCATCTTCCGACCAGGCGACACCGGCGACGTAGCGGGCGGTGTATTCGCCCTGTAGCGCTACCAGCGTCGCAACGCGAGCATCCAGCAGCTCCGTGATCGGTGTCCCGCCGTTCTCCGTGACCAGGGCGACGGCATAGGTCGCTTTCGGGGTCGTCGACGAGACTTCCAGTACGTCGAAAGCGGTGGCCTCCTGGACGGTGAAGTCCGCTTGCTGCAAGAGCCTGGTGAGTTCGGTCTTCATCCAGGCAGCAAACTCGGCGTCGGTAGGCGCCTTGTCCCGTTCCGCACGAATCGCCTTGCCATCCAGGGCGATCCCCGTGGCCAGTACGGTGTTCGTCAACTGCACTTCGCTTCACTCCCCTCTCGTTTTGCGGAGGCAGCCCTCCACAGGCACTCTGGTGCTGTGGAGGGCTGCATATTTGCGGCAGGTTAGATTCAGTTACCGGGTGCTGGGCTGGATCAGGCTCAAACGGTTGGAGGCGTCGATCTGAACCCCCATCGTGTAGACGTTGGGCGGGAACGCAACCTGGATCTTGTTGGTGATCTGGGTCGTGTCCAGGACCTGGCCCTGCCGGTAATCACCGAAGGTGACCCAGTAGAGCGGGTGTGGTGTGAAGACCAGGGACATGTTGGGCTGCGCCTGGAAGACATAGGCCGGGGAGTTCCCCATGCCGATGCCGACGGAGGCCTCCTTCAGGGGGATGCTGCCGTCCTGGAGGACCACCAGGCTGCCGAGCGATCTCGAGTTGGTGGTCAGGTCCTGGAAGGTATAGGCGCCGTCCTCATCGCAATGCAGGGTCACCATGTTATTCGAGGTCAGATCGGCGTCCCACGCCTGATCGGCATCGAACGAAATGCCCGGCAGCAGTTCGCCCGTTTCGTCCCACAGGAACTGGTAGTTGAGGCTCCAGTCGAACCGGGCATGGGTCGTTGGGTACAGCCGCTTGGCAAACCAGGCGGTGGACATGATGCCGGGGATCGTCACATCTTCGGGCATCGTCTGGTAGACGCACACGGACATCGCGTTCGTCGAGTTATTGACCACCTGAAGCTCGTACTTCACGCTGTTCTCCTCCTCTGGTATCGCATGGGTCCCTCTACGCTGAACTTCCGCTCAGCCGCAGTTCTGCGCCCGGCATGCAGCGGGCTGCGCTGGCCACACACAGTGTGACGCTGCATGGGATCAGGCGGAACCGGGGCCGGTGGGAAGGGTGCCATCGGGGGTGGCAGGCGCTATTGGCTCCACGTGCCAGATGTTATGCGTGTCGAGTCTGGCGGCGAGGCGAAATACCCTATCGGAAAACGGCAGGGGAGTAGGGTTCATCGACTCCATCAGGTCCAGCGGCTCGCCCTGCCTCTTCCAACTGAAGGCGATGTAATAGGCGGGGTTGGCCTTTACGATCAGGTCGATGTTCGGCTGCGTCGGCATGCCTAGCACGCTGTGGCCGGCCATGCCGATCCCGACGGAGGCAATTCCCGCCGGCACCGAATCGTCCTGTTCCAGCAAAAGGCTCCCTTCCGGGCCCTGACAGCGTGCAGCGCCGAAATGCAGCGCACCTTTCGTATAGAGCAGACGGGCGCCGTTGGCGTTGGGGTCGAGCGGGTCCGCCGGCATCATCTGGGAGGCCTCAGATGCAGCGCTGCTGCCCAACTGCTCCTGCATGGACCAGGCGAAGTTGTAAGCTTCGCGCCACCGGAAGATGACCCGCGTGCCAGGGAAAGCGGGCTTGACCAGCCATGCAACAGGCTGTGCCTGGTGAACCTGGATGTTTGGGTAGAACTGGTACAAAACGACGTGGACGAAGTTTGTCGCGTCGTTATAGGCGACCAGCTCCAGTTTTCGCATACGATCACCTACATCTTCACCGTTATCTCCAACAGGCCCAGGTCCAGCGCTTTGGAAATCAGGGAAGAGCGGCGGTGGACGTCCAGTTTCTCGTAGACCCGGGCGATATACTCGCGGGCGGTATCCTGTGTCAGACCCAGCTCCGCCGCTATTTCTCGGTTGGTCCAGCCATGTACGAGTAGGCGAAAAATATCTCGCTCCCTGGTGGTAAGGCGATGCTTCACAACTTCACCTCCCAAGTTTTGCTACTTCGTCCGGCGGCTAATCCCATGATACCAGTATCTATAATAGCGCAAAAGTCCGCATATTGGGGGGTTTTGCACCTGAAAATTACGAATATACTTTAGAATGATTGATCTAACCTGGCCCGGTAGCCTGTGTGGCGCAGGGCAATGCCCGGTCGGGAGGCGCACAAGAAAACCACCCGACGGGCCCCCCGCAGATGGTTCATCGTAACCCCCGCCACCGTCGCCCCCAACGACTTGTGTCTCAAGCAAGTGCGGCGCCAGCCCCCAGGCAGCAGAAAGCCCGCAGCACGGCTGCGGGCCTTCCAAGTTCACCCACTATGGCATCGGCACAATCCGGGCGCATCCGCAAGGGTGTCAGTGTCCCAAAATCGCCACACGAAGTTGAGCGTCCCCGCAGCGACCAGCAAGGGTGCCATGTCCCACTCCGCCAGACGAAGCTGAGCGTCCCCGAAGCCACGCCAGGGTGTCAGTGTCCCAAAACCGCAAAACGAAGTTGAGCGTCCCCGAAGCCGGCAGGTCTGTGACGCCGTTAGGCCCCCCGAGGAGACCCGAAGGGGCTCCGCAGGAAAAGGGGCCGTGGCGTCACAGGCCTGACGGCGTAGGGTACTCCCACGTAGTACCCCTCATTTCTTCTCCTGCTCCTGCGAGCCATTCTCCCCGTTCCCGTTGACCGCGCCCTTGAACTCCCGAATGCCCTTGCCCAGGCTCTTGCCCAGCTCAGGCAGCTTCGACGGGCCCCAGATCACCAGCAGAGCGAGGACAATCAGGATTACCTCGGTAAAGCCCAGACGACCACCGAACATGACGAATCCTTCCCTTCATGATGACTGCGCTGTGGCGGTTAGTGCGACTTCTCGTAAGGGATGCCGCCCGCCGCAGGTGGGGTCGAACGACCGATCACACCGGCCAGGGCCAACATGGTGATGATATAAGGCGCCATCTGCATGAACTGGTTGGGCAGGTGGACGCCGAAGATCTGGGCGATCACACCCAGCGCATCGGCAAAGCCGAAGAGCAGGCAGGCCCACATGGCGCCGATGGGGTTCCACTTGCCGAAGATCATGGCCGCCAGGGCGATGAAGCCACGACCCGAGGTCATGTTGTTGTGGAAGCCGGAGACCAGGCCAATGGAGAGGCTGGCGCCCGCAATGCCGGCGAAGAGCCCGGAGAGCAGCACCCCCCAGTACTTCATCGCATAGACATTCACGCCTACCGTATCCGCCGCCAGCGGATGCTCGCCCACCGAACGGAGCCGCAGGCCCCAGGAGGTGTGGAAAAGCACCCAGTGGGAGAGCAGCACCAGGGCGAGCGCGATATAGACGAAGAGATTGAGATGGAAGAGGTCGCCCACCTTGGCGACGGACGGCGACTGGCCGGCGTTCGCCCAGACCTTGTTCATCATGAACTCGGTGAAGCCCGGGGCCAGCAGGTTGATCGCCACGCCGCTGACCACCTGATTCGCCTTGAACTGGATCGAGGCGATCGCGTGGATCAGCGAGATGAGGACACCGCAGATGATCGCTCCCAGCACGCCCAGCCAGGGGCTGCCGGTCAGGAAGGAGAAGTAGACGGCCGCCCAGGCTCCGGTCAGCATGATGCCTTCCAGGGCGATGTTGAAGACGCCGGAGCGCTCCGAGAAGACGCCGCCCATGGCTGCCAGCATCAGCGGGGTAGCGGAGCGCAGCGTAGAGACCAGAATCGCGCCGAGGACGCTGACGATGACAGTGATCATGCTGCTTCTTTCACCTCCGCCTTACGCGACCGGCTCTTCAGGAGCTTCCAGAGCCCTTCGGCCGCCACGAAGAAGATCACCGTGCCCTGCACAATGAAGATGATCGCCTTGGGCACGCCGGCGATCGCCTGCATGACAGGTCCGCCGCGCTCCAGCGCACCAAAGAGCAGCGCGGCCAGGACCACGCCCAGGGGGTGGTTGCGGCCGACCAACGCCACGGCGATGCCGTCGAAGCCATAACCGACGAAACCCGAAGGCTCGTAGAACTTCCCGTGCAGCGCCAGGGTCTGCACACCGCCGGCCAGACCGGCCAGAGCGCCCGACAGCGCCATCGCCAGGATGATGTTCTTGGGGACCTTGATGCCTGCGTACTCGGCGGCCGACGCCGACAGGCCCACCGCCCGGATCTCATAACCCCAGGGGGTCTTCCAGAGGAAGAGCCAGACCAGGACGGCGGCGGCCAGTGCCAGCCAGAGGCCGGCATGGAGCCGGGACCCCTGAATCAGGCCCTGAGCCAGGGCTGCGGTCGCCTTGATCGGCGGGGTGGCTGCACCACCGTTGCTGTGCTGGTCGCGCAAGTAGTTGAGCAGCAGCCAGTGGGTGAAGTAGAGGCCGACGTAGTTCATCATGATCGAGTTGATCACTTCGTGGACGCCCCGCAACGCCTTCAGCAGGCCGATCACGGTGGCCCAGATGGCACCCGCCAGTATGGCCGCCAGCAGGGCGACGGAGGGGTGCAGACCGCCCGGCAGGGTGATGACGAAGCCGGTCCATGCCGCTGCCAGCTGGCCTACCAGGTACTGTCCTTCCACGCCGATGTTGAATAGGCCGCAGCGGAAGGCCAGCATAATCGCCAGGCCAGTGAAGATCAGCGGAATGGTGCAGACCAGCGTCTCGCCGAACATGCGGGGTTCGCCGGCTACCGCAACGGCAAAGGCCTGGTAGGCCTCCAGCGGGTTCTTGCCCGCCAGCAGGATGAAGATGGTGCCGACCAGGAGGCCGGCGATCGTGGCCAGAACCGGTACAGTCACTTCATTCAGCGCCGCTTTAAGCGCCGGCCAAACCCGATTCGCCACCAGTGCCACCTCCTGCCATCAAGAGTCCGAGCTGCTCCTCACGAGCCTCGGCTGCCGGGATATCCGCCACGAACTGGCCCTTATACATGACCAGGATCCGGTCGGAGAGGGAGAGAATCTCGTCCAGTTCCAGGGAGACCAGGAGGACGGCCTTGCCGGCATCCCGCGCCTCCACCAGCCGCTTGTGGATGAACTCGATGGCGCCCACATCCAGGCCGCGGGTGGGTTGGACGGCCACCATCAGGTTCGGATCCCGGGTGATCTCGCGGCCCACGATCAGCTTCTGCTGGTTGCCGCCGGAGAGGGCCCGAGCCATATATTCGGGGTCGGGCGGGCGCACGTCGAAGGCATTCAGCACCTTCTGCGCCGCTTCCGCCATCAGCCGGTAGTTCAGGAAGCCCCAGCTGGCGTACCGCCGGTGATGCCCCAGGGCGGCGTTCTCTGCCACGCTGAAGTCCAGCACCAGGCCCCGCCGCTGCCGGTCCTCCGGAATATGACCCATGCCAGCCGCCCGAATGGCGCCAGGCTTCAAGTGGGTCGTCTCCTGTCCCGACAGCGTCACTTTCCCGCCGGCCGCCCGGCGCAGCCCGGAGAGGACCTGCACCAGTTCAGACTGGCCGTTGCCATCGACACCGGCCACGCCGACGATCTCACCCGCCCGGACCTGGAAGCTGACGTCCCGCACAGCGGGAAGCCCCTGATCATTCTGGGCCGAGAGGTGTTCGACCGACAGAACCGTCTCGCCAGGGGTGGCGAGGCTCTTTTCCACATGCAGGTTGACCGCACGTCCCACCATCAGGGCGGCGAGGTCCGCTTCGGTCTGTCCCGCCGTCTCCAGGGTGGCCACCTTCTTGCCGCGCCGGATCACGGTGACCCGGTCGGCAAACTGGAGCACCTCTTTCAACTTGTGGGTGATGATGATGATCGTCCGGCCCTGGGCCACCAGTTCTTTCATGATGTGGCCCAGTTCGGCGATCTCCTGGGGGGTCAACACGGCGGTCGGCTCGTCCAGGATCAGCAGTTCGGCGCCCCGGTAGAGCGCTTTCAGGATTTCCACCCGCTGCTGCTGGCCGACGGAGATCGACTCCACCTTGGCCCGGGGATCGACCTGCAGCCCGAACCTGGCCGACAGTGCGGCCACTTCGGCTTCGGCCTGCTTCATGTCGAGCCTGAATCCACCCGGCTCCCGGCCCAGCACAATGTTCTCTGCCACGGTGAAGACCGGGATCAACATGAAGTGCTGGTGCACCATGCCGATGCCCAGGGCGATAGCCTGACCGGGATTGCTGATTCGGACCGGTTTTCCTTTAAACTCAATACTCCCCTCATCGGGGCTATAGAGCCCGTACAGCACATTCATCAGGGTCGTCTTGCCGGCTCCGTTCTCGCCCAGGAGTGCATGGATCTCACCGGGACGCACATCCAGGTCGATCTGGTCGTTGGCGACCAGCGAGCCGAACCGCTTCGTGATGCCTTGTAGTTTGAGCATGCCATTGAACGAAGGGCGGAACGTGCAGTTCCGCCCTTCATCCCCCTTTCGGTCGGACTAGATCTGAGGCACCGTCCAGTTCGGGACGTCCTTCGGTGCGGTGGGAACCGTCACCTTGCCGGACTTGATGGCGTCAGCCCACTTGTCGGCCAGCTTCTTGGTGTCGCTGGGCATCTTGTCCCACATGGTGGTATCGGAGTAGCCAACGCCGTTCTCCTTCAGGCCCAAGACGGTGGTCTTGCCGCCCGGGAACTTGCCGTCCTTGGCGAGCTTGGAGACGTCGAACACCGCGTTGTCGACCCGCTTCATCATGGAGGAGATCACGTTGTTGGGCGCCAGGCTCTTCTGGTCGCTGTCAACGCCGATGACCCACTTGTTCTGCTCCTTGGCGGCCTCGATGACACCGCTGCCAGTGGCGCCGGCGGCGTGGAAGACCACGTCGGCATTCTGGCTGTAAATGGAGAGGGCGTCGGTCTTGCCCTTGACCGGATCAATGAAGCTGCCGGAGTAAACCACGATCACCTTGATGTTGGGGTTGACGGCCTTGACGCCGGCCCGGAAGCCAGCCTCGAAGCGGCCAATCACGTCGCCTTCCATGCCGCCCACAACACCAACGACGTTGGTCTTCGTGGTCTTCGCGGCGATGATGCCTTCCAGGAACGAGCCTTCCTGCTCCTTGAACAGGACGGAGGCGACGTTGGAAGCACCCGTTACCTCAGAGTCGATGATGGCGAATTTCTGGTTCGGGTTCGCCTTCGCGGCATTGGCGACGGCGTCGTGCATCATGAAGCCGATGCCCCAGATCAGATCATACTTGGCATCCATCAGCGTCCGGAAGTTGACATCGTAGTCTTCGGCCCGCTTCGACTCGATCGGCTTCACTTCGGCCTTCAGTTCCTTCTCGGCCCGCTGCAGGCCACGCCAGGCTGCGGCGTTGAAGGAGTTGTCATTCAGACCGCCGATATCGGTGGACATGCCGACCTTGAAACCGCCAGAAGAGCTCTTGCTGGAGCAACCGGCCAGAATGCTGATCGCCATCAGCGCCGCCACGACTGTGGCAAGCCACTTCTTGGACACGAAACGCACCCCCTGTGAAGTATGTATCCAGTTCCTCATTGATGCCAATTAAATAGCATCAATTGGACTATATCATTGAGAAGAAAAAATTACTAGCACACAAAGGTCACAGGTCCTAAGAGTGAAGGATCATTTTTTGGTAAACGATCGATGACGCTAACGGCGGACGCAAAGGCAGGAGTCCGGGCAAGCCACTGCGTATTAGGGGGGAGTAATGAACGAAGAGGAGTGGGCTTATGCAGGCGGAGTGGTTGTTCAGCGGCGGTTCGGTCTACTCGCCGCATACTGGTTGGCAGCGGGCCGAGGCGGTAGCCCTGGCCGGCGGCAAGGTGATCGCCTTTGGCCGGAAGGATGAAGTGGAGCAGGTTGCGGGGCCGGCGACCCGCCGGGTAGATCTGGCCGGCCGCACCGTGATTCCGGGCCTGGTTGATGCGCACCAGCACATTCTCGGCTACGCCAAGTCGCTGGACCTGCTGGCCGTGGCAGGGCTGCCGAGCCTGGCAGCGATGGCGGCGGCGGTGGCCCGCAAGGCGGCGGGCGCTGCCCCCGGCGAGTGGGTGGTGGGACGCGGCTGGGATCAGGACCGGTGGGTGGAGCACCGGGAGCCGACCCGGTACGATCTGGATCCGGCGACGCCAGGGCAGCCGGTCTTCCTGCAGCGCAACTGCAATCACGTGGCGGTGGTCAACTCGGTGGCGCTGCGGCTGGCCGGCATCACCCGGGAGACCCCGGACCCGGCCGGCGGTAAGATCGACCGGGACCCGGCGTCGGGAGAGCCTACCGGCATGCTGCGGGAGAACGCCATGGACCTCGTGCGGCGGGTGATTCCCAAGCTGCCGGCGGCGCGGAAGCGGGAACTGTTGGCGCAGGCGATGCGTGAGGCGCTCTCCTACGGCATCACCCAGGTGCAGTCCGACGACGTGGACACCTTCGCCGAGACGGAAGCGTTGTTCGGTCCCCTGGCTAGGCCGGAGGCTATTCCACTGCGGGTGACCGAGATGATCCCCGGCGCCCAGGCGGTGACAGGCGCAGAGCGTGGCATCCGCACCGGCGCCGGCAACGAGTGGTTCCGCTACGGCCACGTGAAGCTTTTCGCCGACGGCTCGCTGGGCGCACGCACCGCGGCGCTCCTGGACCCGTACAGCGACAAGGCGGACACCCGCGGCATCTATGTCCACGATGCCGACGAGTTCCGGGAACTGGTGGTGACCAGCCACGCGCTGGGCAACCAGGTGGGCTGCCACTGCATCGGCGACGGCGCCGCCCAGCGTTTCATCGACGCGGTAGCGGAGGCCCAGCGCCGTCACCCCCGCCCGGACACCCGCCACCGCATCATCCACGCCCAGATCCTGAGTGAGCCGATCATGGCGCAGCTGGCTGCCCAGCAGATGGTAGGCGACATCCAGCCCGTCTTTATCAAGAGCGACGGCTACTGGTTCCAGGAGCGGGTAGGCCCTTCGCGGGCCCGCACCTCCTATGCCTGGAAGTCGATGCTCCAGCACGGCATCCCCCTGTGCGGCGGCTCCGACTGCCCCATCGAGCCCCTGAACATCTGGACCGGCATCTACACGGCGGTGAACCGCCAGGACCTGAACGGCTACCCCGAGGGCGGCTGGTCCCCCGCCCAGCGCCTGAGTGTGTCAGAGGCCCTGGCCCTGTACACCACCGGCGCCGCCTACGCCACCTTCGAGGAGCACTTCAAGGGCACCCTGGCCCCCGGCATGGCCGGCGACCTGCTGGTACTAGACCGCAACCCGTTCACCTGCGATCCCGCCGAGCTGAAGGACGTAAAGGTAACCATGACCATCGTAGGCGGCCACCTGGCCCACGAAGCATAAGAGGGAGACGCGAAGGACGGGCCTGACGGCC
>JBLNEM010000031.1:0-8275 GCA_050262655.1 Mycobacterium leprae
GACCAGCCGCTGCTTCTCTTCGGGGGAAGAGCCTTGCCACTCATCCAGGAGCCAGTCCAGTTCACGGCTCATGGTGCGGGTAGCGACTTCAGGTCTGGCCTGATTCACTTTCATATGGCGACGCATGTCAGAGGATCCTCCTTGTGCAGGGCGCGCCGAAATGCCTTGGAATTTCGGCACCAGATGTTTGCTTATTAAAGGTTTCCCTTTCGTGTGCAGTTTATCACAGCAGAATTGACTTTGGCATCGGTCATGTGACTCATTTCCGACCTGATCCCTTCTCGTAGGAGCGGTCGAAAGCACTCGTTTGCGGTATACTGTTAGGCAGAAAGTGCCATGACTTGAAGGAGGTCGCATTCAAACATGGATCCTCGCATTCGCAAACTGGCTGGCATTCTCATTCGTTACAGCACCAGGCTTCAGCCCGGGGAGAAGATCCTGATCGATGCCTATGGGTTGGAAGTACCCATGATCCGTGCCCTGGTGGAGGAGGCCTACGCCGCGGGCGGCCTGCCCTTTGTCTCCCTCAAGAACCAGCAGGTGCAGCGGGCCATCCTGATGGGTGCCAAGCCGGAGCAGCTGGAGATGATGGCGAGGTACGAAGCCGACCGGATGAAGGAGATGGACGCCTACATCGGGCTGCGCTCCGGTGAGAACGCCAGCGAATTGGCCGACGTGCCGCCGGCACAGAACAAGCTGTATCAGGAGAAGTGGTGGCATCCCGTACACAGTGAGATCCGGGTAAACCAGACCCGTTGGGTAGTGCTGCGGTGGCCCAGCCACTCCATGGCACAGCTGGCGGGCACCTCCACGGAGGAGTTCGAGGATTTCTACTTCGATGTCTGCACCCTGGACTATGCCAAGATGGACAAGAACATGGATCCGCTGAAGCAGCGGATGGAGCGGACCGACAAGGTGCGGATCGTCGGACCCGGCACCGACCTCTCCTTCTCGATCAAGGGTCTGCCTGCGGTGAAGTGCTCCGGCCGGCGCAACATTCCCGATGGCGAGTGCTACACGGCCCCGGTTCGGAACACCGTGAACGGCATCCTCACCTACAACACGCCCTCGGTCTACCAGGGCTTCACCTATGAGCAGATCAAGTTCGAGTTCAAGGATGGCAAGATCGTGAAGGCCACGGCCAATGATACCGACCGGATCAACAAGGTGCTGGATACCGATGAGGGCGCCCGCTACATCGGCGAGTTCTCCTTCGGCTTCAACCCATACATCCTGAAGCCCATGAAGGATACCCTGTTCGACGAGAAGATCGCCGGGTCATTCCATTTCACCCCGGGCCAGGCCTACGCCACCGCCGACAACGGCAACCGCTCGGCGATCCACTGGGATCTGGTCTGCATCCAGCGTCCGGAGTACGGCGGGGGCGAGATCTACCTGGATGGCGAACTGGTCCGCAAGGACGGCCGGTTTATTGTGGAAGATTTGCTGGGACTTAACCCGGAAAATCTCAAATAACGCGTTTAAGTAAAGCTGGAGCTGGGCATCCTCTCAGTGAAGAGCTGGAAATCATCCAGCCATTGGGAGGAGGATCGACATGCAGACCATGCCAGCCAAAACGCGTACCATGCTGGTAGGCGGTGCCCTGTTGCTGCTGATTGCTTCGATGGGTGGCCTGTTCTACTGGACCAATTACGGGACCAAGGAGCAGACCCCGGATGTGGGGGCCGCACTGGTAGGGAACCAGGAGCAGGGCGTCGCCGCTCCGGCCACTGGCGCCAAAGAGACCCCGGAGACTGCCAACCTGGCTGCTCCGGCGTCGAAGGTTGTCCCGGCGACGCACACGGTAGCTCCGGGCGAGACCCTGTCTTCGATCAGCGCACTTTATTACCTTAGCCCCGTCTATGCCGGCGACATCGAAGCACTTAACGAGATGTCTGATGCGGACAAGCTGCTGCCCGGTATGGAGTTGAAGCTGCCCCGGCCTGAGGACCTGCCCACCATCGGTGGCTAAAAACGCAACCCCTGCTATGATGGTGAACCCCCGAACCCGTAAGGGTTTCGGGGGTTCACGTTTTGCGGGACGGTTGACCCCCCATCGACGCAGTGCAATAATATAGCTAAGTCTAACCATTTATTAACAAGATCTTTAATGGGCGATCAATTCCACCGGGAATGGTGGCGAGATACGTGCGGGAACCCCTGGGGATCTTTGTGAACCGGCTTTGGAGCAGCCGCCCCATCGTCGTCCTTGATGAGGCACTGGCACATGGTGACTACCTGAACGCGGTGGCCGAGCTAATCCGGCTGGGCGGGCGCATCATGGACGGCGAGGAGAATGTGCCCACCTCGCGCCTTACCCTTTGGCTGGACCGCATTCCGCCGGAATGGAACGGGATGCTGACGCCGCTGCGTTCCTTCATACTCTTCCAGTCCCGCAGCCTGACGCAGGTGGAGATTACGCTGGATGGGTTGCTGGCGGAACTGCAGGCTGGGTCGGCCATGATGCAGCCCGAGACCGATTGGCTTCTTCCCCTCAGTGCCTTCAGGGGGGATATTTGTGCGGCGATGGGGCGGCTGGTCGAGGCGCAGGCGGCGTTCGGTGAGGCCCGCCGGCTCCTGGCCGGACACCAGCCGGGCCAGTTGGCCCAGGCATTGAGCGTGCCACCGCAGGAGGCGGAGCGGTTGATGCGGCTTGACCGGGCCGGGCGCACCGGATTGGTGCTGGACGCCCTCGCCTACTATCAGACAGTAGGCTATACGGCGGGCACGGCACGGGTTAGCCACAACCTCGCCCATCAATATCTCGACATGGGTGAGCCCGCACCCGCCCGGTACTGGCTGGAGCGAACCCTGGAACTGCGGCAGGGGCAGCCCGGGCTGTTACCACGCGCCTTCACCTTGGACAGCCTCGGGGTCTGCTACCGTCAACTGGGCCTCCTGCAAGAGGCTGAGACTGCCCTGGACGAGTGTTTGCGTCTGGGCACTCTTGTGGAAAGCGGGCTGGTGCAGGCCTATGGTCTGGTTCACCTGGGCGATGTCTACCGCGATCAGGGCGAGCCGGCCACGGCGCAGGAGTTATACCGCAATGCCCTGGCCATGATGGGGGAACTGCGGGATGGATACGGGATGGCGGAGTGCCACCTCTCGCTCTCCGTGCTCTACCGGCGGCAGGGTCAGTTCGGCCTGGCGGCAGATGCCGCGGCCGAGGCCATCGCGCTGGCGCATGGCTACGGCGATCCCCGTTACGTTGAAACCCTCCATTTACACGAGCAGGTGGCCCGGCTGCTAATGGGGGATGAGTCGGCGGCCCGTGGGCTTCAGGATCTGGTGCAGCAGTTTGCCCAGGCGCACGCGCCCGGCGACGAGGTGCTGGGACGCTGGTATCTGGCCTTCGCCGCCTTGAGCGCCGGCAATGGGGCGGCTGTATTTGCAGAGGCCCAGACGGCGCTCACCCTGGCCGGACAGTACCGGCACCTACACCTGCTGGCCGGCGAACTACCGGTCTCGGCCGGGATTTGCCGGGGGGCGGTGGAGCATGGGGTCTCCCCCGAACTGCTGGCGGGCCTGATTAAACGGGCTACCCCGACCGGTCTGGCGCAGCTCCTGGAGCGGGTCCCTGAAGTTGCGGCGATTGTGAAGGCGGCTGGTCGATTGGGGGAGGCCCGTGCCCTCTCCGTCCGCCTACTGGGCACCTTCCGGGTGACGCAGGGCGGACGCGACGTGGATCTGTCGGCCGCCCGATCTCAGAAGGTGATCTCGCTCTTCAAACTGCTGGTCTCCAGCCGGGGTAAGCCGCTCTTGCGTGAGCAGATTGTGGACGCGATCTGGCCGGAGGCCGACCCGGAGGCGGCTGATCGCAGTTTCGAGGTGACCGTCTCCACATTGCGCAAACTGCTGGATCCTCTGTTGGACCAACCCCTGATCCTTCGCCGGGGCCGGGGTTATCTGTTCAACCCGGCGGTGACGCTGTCGGTCGACATGGAAGAGTTCACCGCTCACCTTAGCCGGGGGCAGTGGTGGTGGGAGCGGGGGCAGACGGCGCCGGCCGTCTCGGAGTGGCACGCGGCCGAGCGACTGTATGCCGGCGACTTCCTGGCGGAAGACCCGTACGACGATTGGGCCACCGCCACCCGGGAACGGCTGAAGGAGCAGTATGTGGACCTGGTCACCCACCTGGGCGAACTGGATTTCCAGAATGGACACTACACGGAGGCACTACAGCGGGCCACAACGGTATTGGCCGAGGACCCGATTCGGGAGCGGGCGTTCCGGCTCCTGTTACGGACTCATGCCGCCCAGGGAAACCGCTGGGTGGCGCTACGGGCCTACCGGCGGTTCCAGGCCGAACTGGCGCGTGAGTTGGGCGAAGAACCGACGCCCGAGACGCAGGAGTTGGCCCGGCGCATTCACGACGAGGGCTGAGGTAAAACCCTTCGCTTTGAGTTTCTTTTAGGTATGCTTTAAGGGCGTTCTGTTAAAAGGGTGGTGGTACCCGAAAGGGTTCACCGCCCTTTTTCTGTTTTGGGGAGGCGACGCCATGGCGTCACCGCGTGCTTGCGATACCTATGTGGTTCGGATTCGGCGCGAGCAGCAGCCGGGCGGGGAGGCCCCACCGGTGGAGCGGTGGCAGGTAGAGCATGTCCAGACTGGGCTGAAGGTCTATGTCCACGACCTGGACGATGTGGTCGCTGTCATCCGTTCCAGCCTGTCGCAAGAGAACCGGCCCCGGCGTTCCGGCAACCGTGCCCCGGACTGTGCATCGCATAACTAGGAGGGAACGCTATGCATCGCCTACGCTTTGTAACGGCCCTGTTCCTGACCCTCGCCCTGATGCTCTCCATGGCGCCCCGCGTCGCGGCTGAGGATCTCCGGGTAGAGGACCTGCCCCGTGTCTCTGTGGTCATTGACGGGCGTACGCTTCAGGCTGACGCCTTCATCGTCAACGGCCGCACGGTTGTGCCCCTGCGGGCGATTTTTGAGGCCTTGAGCGCCACCGTAGAGTGGGACGCCGCTACCCGCACGGTAACGGGCATGAAGGGCAACCGGGTGATCAAGCTGACCATCGATCAGACCGAGGCCTATGTGGATGGGAAGCCCACCACATTGTCGGTGCCGGCCATGATCATCAACGGCCGCACCTTTGTGCCGCTGCGCTTCATCGGCGAGTCGCTCGGCATCCCGACCGAGCAGATCACCTTCGACGGCAGCACCCGCACCGTCAACATCGTAACCGGTTCGGGCTGCACCCTGGTCGGCGGCCAGCAGCATGAGGGCACCATCCGGGCCGGTGGCGAGACCTGGGGCCTGTGCGGGAGCCCGCACATTGTGTCCGGCGACTTCATGGTCGAAGGCAAGGACAGCCCGGTGCTGACCATTGAGGCCGGTGTCCTGGTGCAGTTTGAAAACGGCGCCAGCATCCAGGTTGGCAAGAACGCCCCGGGCGGCCTTCTGATCAAGGGCACTGCCAGCAATCCCACCACGTTGGATGCGGCGATTGCCGGAGCGCAGCCCGGCTCCTGGAACGGCATTCAGTTCTATGACCAGACCATGAAGGGCAGCGCCAGCATTGAAGGCGCCCGCATCAAGTATGCCGGTGGCACCGGTAGCTTTAATGGCGCCATCTACCTGGAGGGCAATGCTCGGCTGGTCGAAGTCCTGGTCAAGGATACCACCATCGAGAATAGCCAGTTTGCCGGCATCAACCTTTTTGGCCAGGCCCGGCTGGCCGCCGGCAGCAAGAACCTGACCATTACCGGCACCAAGTCGTATGAGAATGATGGTGGCTTCCCCATCATCACCGGCATTTTTGGCTCCAATAACCTGCCGGACGGCAAGTACACTGGCAATGAGTTCAACGCGGTTCACCTGTGGACGAACGGTGGCTGGGAAGATGTGCCGCAGAACACCACGTGGCGGAACATCGGTATTCCGTACGCCTCTTCCGTCACCGTGAAGGTAGGCGGCAATTCCAGCCCGACCCTGAAGCTGGAACCAGGGGTCATCTCCCTGTGGAAGGATGGCACTGCCCTGGAAATCGGTAGGGAAGGTCCCGGCACCCTGATCGCCGACGCCAAGACCAAGCCCGAGGGCGGCGGTGATTGGACCATCGACCGGACGGCCTTGGACACCGGACTGAACCTGGCCGGCTCCACCGTCATGACTGGCCCCACCTGCAGCCTTTGCGGCAGCAACCACGCGATCGTCTTCGGCGCCTGGAGCGACCAGGGCGCTCGGGGTGGATGGAACGGCATTCACTTCTACAGCAAGGCCGGCGACAAGTCCAAGATGATCGGCGTGGTCGTGGCCAACGCCGGCAAGGACGGCTCTTTCAACGGTGCTGTCTACCTCGAAGCGGAGAATAGCCCGGTTCGGCTCCAAATCGCCAACTCCATGATCTCCGGCTCGGCCGGCCAGGGCCTTGAGCTCTTTGGCAACAACGCCAGCCTCATGCCCGGCTCGACCGGCAACGTCTTCACCAACAACGTGACCCCCGTCCGCATGTTCCCCGAGGCGATTGGGAGCTTCGAAGCCGGCAACACCATTGCCGGGAACGATAACGATTGGGTCTCCGTCTGGGCGAACGGCGGTTGGGAGTACGTCACCAAGTCGGCCACCTGGCGGAATCAGGGGGTCCCGTACTACTTCGAAACCAGCGCCTACATTGGCGGTACGGCCCGGCCGACGGTCACGATCGAACCCGGCACAAAGCTGATGTTCGCGCAGGATATGGGGATCAAGGTCGGGAATGAGGAGACCGGTTCGCTGGTGGCGGTAGGCACCGCTGCGAAGCCGATCACCTTCACCTCTGAGATCACCCGGGCCGGCACCTGGAACGGCATTGAGTTCTTTGCCAAGGCGGGTAACGGCAACAAGATCGAGTACGCCACGATCGAGTACGCGACGAACGCTGTCTCGCTCTACACCGACCTCGGCGCTTTTGTCAAGAACACCACCATCCGCAGCAGCGCTCAAAACGGCATCTACCGCGAATATGACCTCTCAACCGGCACTTCCTTCACCAAGGGGCTGGGCAACCAGTTCGAAGGCAACGCCGTGGACGAGAACGTCGAATAGCAGACCAGGTCGCCAAACCCCCGGCTCTTGACCGAACCGGGGGTTTCTATTTGCGGTCAAGGAATTTGTGATACCTAGTAGAATTCTCCGGGGGATACTGTTGTGAACACAGTCAATTGTTCTTTGCGTCGGTTACATGCTCAAGGAGGTCAATCAGAATGCCTGACAACCGGCCGATCATCGGCGTTACCATGGGGGACCCGGCTTCGATCGGTCCCGAGATTGTCGTCAAATCGCTGCAGAACCCGGAGATCTATCAGTTGTGCCGTCCGCTGGTGATCGGCGACGCCGGTGTGATCAAGCGGGCCCTGGGCGCTACGGGCGTGGACCTGAAGATCAACGCCGTGGCACAGCCATCGGCTGGTCGGTACGAACACGGTGCCATCGATCTGATCAACCTGGCGAACGTGGACTTGAGCACGCTGGAATGGGGCAAGATCCAGGCCCAGGCCGGCCAGGCTTCCTTCGACTATATCAAGCGCTCCATCGATCTGGCCCTCGCTCGCTCCATCGATGCGGTCTGCACGGCTCCGATCAACAAGGAAGCGCTGAAGGCAGCCCATGTGAACTTCATCGGCCATACAGAGATCTATGGCGAGCTTACGGGCAGCCAAGACCCGCTCACCATGTTTGAAACCAGGGGCCTGCGGGTTTTCTTCCTGACGAGGCACGTTTCGCTGGCCAAGGCTTGTACCATGATCACGGTCGAGCGCACGCTCGATTACCTGCACCGCTCCCAACTGGCACTGCGCCAGTTAGGGGTGGACTCGCCCCGGATCGCCGTGGCGGGCCTCAACCCGCACGCCGGCGAACACGGCCTCTTCGGCAACGACGAGGGGGTGGCGCTGGAGCCCGCGATCGAACAGGCCCGGGCTGAGGGAATTGATGTCTATGGCCCCCTGCCTGCCGACTCGGTCTTCTGGCATGCTGCCCACGGCCGGTATGATGCAGTGCTCAGCCTGTATCACGATCAGGGCCACATCGCCACCAAGATGTATGACTTCGAGCGGACCATTGCGCTCACCCTCGGCCTGCCATTCCTCCGCAGCTCGGTGGATCATGGCACCGCCTTCGATATCGCCGGCAAGGGCATCGCCGGGTCCGTCAGCATGGAAGAGGCGATTCGGGTGGCCGCTCGCTACGCCCCTTCGTTCCGCCGGTAGGAGAGCGCGTCCTGTGGCTTGGGCTCGGCGTAGAGGTCACATTGGATCGGGCATGGCGGCTGAGCCGCCATGCCGAG
>JBLNEM010000032.1:0-14583 GCA_050262655.1 Mycobacterium leprae
GCCGGCTGCGGGGACGCTCGGCTTCGTTTTGCGGTCTTTCACACCCTTGCCCGGCTGTGGGGACGCTCGGCTTGCGGCTTCATCCTGCCAGCGTGATTCCCAGGCACTGCCACGACTGGACACATTTTAGTCTGGTCAACCGGCCTGTTTCAACTTTATAATAAACAAACGTTAAAATAAAACGCCGCGGAGGTACGCACGAATGGATTCCCTTACCCACGTACTCGTAGGGAATGCCATGGGGGCCGTCGCAGCCGCCTCGGCACAGCCGCACGGTAGTGCAGCGTACTGGGCCGTCCTCATCGGCAATTCGCTCCCCGATATTGATGTCCCGATCAGCCTGCTGATCGCGGGCAATATCAACCACCATCGAACGATTACACACACGCTGCCCGGAACCACCGTTCTGGCAGCGATTACGGCTGCTGTTATGACCCATTTTCTGCCCGGAACCCCGGTGGCCCTGCTCTTTGCCTGGGTGATGCTCGGCTCCCTCATGCACCTCGGCCTGGACTGCCTCAACCTGTTCGGGGCAAACCCCTTCTGGCCGCTGACGGACCAGCCCATTCAACTGGGCGTGCTGCATATCGTCGACCCGGTGATCCTGGTGCTGCTGGGCCTGCCTTCGGTCGCCGTGCTGCTGCACTGGGCGGCGCCGGTCCTCCTGCAGGCCGGTTTCTACCTCATGCTGCTCTACGTGGCCTACCGGATCGCGGTCGCCACTCGCCTCTACCGCCGGCTGCAGAGCGGGCCCGAGTCGATCCGAGTCCGCATTGTGCCCTGGTGGGGTACCTGGCGCTATGTCATGGAGACGAACCATGCCATTGAGTTCGGCGCCTGGCGCTCGGGCAGCCGGTTCGCCATGCAGGTCTACCCTAAGCAGGACGGCCCCCTGGTGCAGGCCTCGCTCGCCAACCCCGAGGTCAGTCAGTTTCTGGCCCTGGCCGAGTACCCCTACGCGGTCATTCAGGAGGAGGACGGCGACCACGAAGTGGTCTGGGGTGACGCCCTCCGCCAGCTGCGTGCCGACTTCCGTCCCTTGCGGATTCGGGTAGAACGATAGAAACAGAAACGGGACCCCCTCGGTCAGAGGGTGTCCCGTTTTTTCGCGGCACGCCTTAGCCCACGACGTCGTAGCCGGCGTCCTCAATCGCGGCCTTGGCAGCGGCGATGCCGGCGGCATGGGCCTCAACGGTGGCTTCGCCAATCTTGACATCCAGAGTCGTAACGCCCTGCAGGGTGCCCAGAGCCTTCTTCACAGCGCCGACGCAGTGCATGCAGGACATGCCCTTGATCTTGATGGTAGTTGCCATGACGGTACACTCCTTTTCGCCATCCCCGGGTGGGAGCCAGGCGCCCCCTACCCCTACGGGGTACTGGTGTAGATCCATCGTAGTCCTGCCGAACCGTTTCGTCAAGAGCCCGCTGTGAATCGGGTCGCCCCTGTGGCTACGCGTGCTCAAACCGAGCGGTAAAGTGCCGCAGAATGGCGGGCTCATGCGTCATGCGAACACCCCGGACCAGCTCCCGACGGGCATAAACAGCCGCCAGGGTTTCGGCCACAACGGCCATATGGTCGTTGGAATAGGTGCGGCGAGGCACCGCCAGCCGCAGGAACTCGAAATCGGACTTCAGCTGTTCGCCGGTCTCCGGATCGCGGCCCATCATCAGTGAACCAACCTCCACCCCGCGGACGCCGCCCTCGATGTAGGCCTCAATCGCCAGGGCATGGCCGGGGAATTGCTCCGGCGGCACATGGGGCAGGAACTTGGAGGCATCCACAAAGACCGCATGGCCGCCCACCGGCTCCTGAATCGGCACGCCGGCGTTGCGCAGCAGTTCACCCAGGTAAGCGACCTGACCGATCCGGCTGGCCAGATAATCCGGCTCCAGCGCCTCCATCAGGCCGGTGGCCATGGCCTCCAGGTCACGTCCGGCCAGGCCGCCGTACGTGAGGAAACCTTCCAGCGGCACGACCAGCCCGGAGGCCTTCGTGTAAAGCGCTTCGTCCCGGAATGCCAACAGTCCGCCAATGTTGACCAGACCATCCTTCTTGGCGCTCATCATGAGCCCATCGCCGTAGCTGTACATCTCCCGGGCGATCTCCAGCGGGCTCTTGCCACCGTAGCCCGGCTCCCGATCCCGGATGAACCAGGCGTTCTCCGCATAGCGGGCGGCATCAAACAGGTAGGGAATGCCGTTCTCTTTGGCGATGGCAGCCGCAGCCCGGATGTTGGCCATGGAGACAGGCTGGCCGCCGGCCGAGTTGCAGGTCACGGTCATGATCAGGGCGGCGATGTTCTCAGCCCCATGCTGCTGGATGAATGCCCGCAGCTTGGCCAGATCGATGTTCCCCTTGAAGGGATGGTAGGAGGTGGTGTCCATGGCCTCCTCAATAACCAGATCCACCGGCCGCCCGCCGGCTATCTGAATGTGTCCCCGGGTAGTATCGAAGTGCATGTTGCCAATCACGTACATGCCCTTCCGCTTGATCAACTGGGGCAGCAGGCACTGCTCGGCGCCGCGTCCCTGGTGGGTCGGAATCACATAGGGGTAGCCCGTAATCTGCTGCACGGTCTCCTGCAGCCGGTAAAAGCTGTCGCTGCCGGCGTACGATTCGTCGCCCCGCATCAGAGACGCCCACTGCTCCTCGCTCATGGCGCCGGTGCCGCTGTCGGTCAGCAGATCGATATAGACATCCCGGGAGCGGAGCCCGAACACGTTGTAGCCAGCCTCACGAATTCGGGCCTCCCGTTCCTGGCGCGGAATTAACCGGATCGGCTCCACCATTTTGATCTTGTAGGGTTCAGCCTGGCGCATGCGCTCTCGTCCTTTCAGGGGATTTGCCTCCATGAAAGAGCAAGAATCGTGCCAGAGCCGCAGCGGTGTCCTGCCGCCCCCGTCCGCCCGCCAACCGCCCAGCCGTGTCGCAAAAATGAACAAGACGCCCGTACGGGCGTCTCAATTCGAGACGGCGTGAGACAGTGCCAGTCAGGCCAGGCCGTACTTCGCCAGCTTGCGATAGAGCGTCGCCCTGCTCATCCCCAGGTGACTTGCGAGGGCAGCCTTGGACGGAAACTGTCCCAGGCCCGCCTTTAGCAACCGCTCCTCTACCATGTCCCACGTCGGCACCGCCTGGTCAAACTGAAGCGGCAGCGGGGACTGGTGCGATCCAATCTCCACCGGCAGGTCCATTTCGGTGATCTGCCCGTCGTCGTCCAGCACCACCGCCTGCTCAATCAGGTTCTCCAACTCCCGGATGTTGCCGGGGTAGTGATAGAGCATCAGCACCCGCAAGGCGCCCTGCCCCAGTTCGGGCGGTGTCCGCCCCAGGCGTGCCGCGGCCCGCTCCAGTGCCCGGGCAATAAAGAGGGGCAGGTCCTCCCGGCGCTCGCGCAGGGCCGGCAGCCGGACCCGGATGACCCGCAGCCGGTAGTAGAGATCCTCTCGGAACTGGTGCGCAGCCACCAACTCCTGCAGCGGGCGGTTCGTGGCGGAAACGACGCGGACATCGGCGTGGCGCTCCTTGCTGGAGCCCAGGCGGCGGAATACTCCGTCCTGGATCACTCGCAGCAGTTTGGCCTGCATGGTAGGCTCCATGTCGCCGACCTCGTCCAGGAAGAGAATGCCGCCATCGGCCATTTCGAAGAGCCCGGCCCGCCCGCCCCGCCGCGCCCCTGTAAAGGCGCCTTCGTCGTAACCAAAGAGTTCGCTCTCCAACAGGGTAGCCGGCACTGCAGCGCAGTTCACCGCAATAAACGGTCTCTGCGCCCGATCGCTCCGGGCATGAATCAGGCGGGCCATCACTTCCTTGCCGGTGCCGCTCTCCCCTTCGATCAGCACGGGGGAGTTCACCCCGGCGGCCCGGATCGTCAGGTTGTAAGCCTGCGCCGCAGCCGGGTTGCGCCCCACCACCACACCGTCCACCCCGGCGCCGGCCGAGAGGTGATCCTTCAACAGCGCAATGGTGTTATGGGCTTCCCGGAGTTGGTCCCGCAGGGCCATCACCTCGGTGACGTCACGAAAGACGGAGATCGCCCCGATCAGCTGTCCACCGTCTTTGAGCGGAACGATGTTGGAGACCACCTCACGCCCCGAGACCCGGGTGCGCACGCCAATCAGCGGTTGGCCGGAGGCGATGGCATCCAGCAGGTGAGAGTCGGGCACCACCTCCGCAACCTTCCGGTTGAGCAGGTCGTCGGCCCGCAGGCCGGTGATCCGAGTGTTGGCTTCGTTCACGTAGACGACGAAGCCCCGATCGTCCGAGACTGCGACCCCGTCATGAAGCGCCTCCAGGAGCGGGGCCGCATCCCTGATCAACTGCCGTATCTCCACGCCGCCACCCCCTACTGAAAGGTCGCACCCTGCCGGGTGCGACCTATCGCCTACGCTGCGCTAGCTGCCGCGGTGCGGACGAAAACCCTCGCCCAACACCTCGTGCACGTCGGAAACCACCACAAATGCCCTGGGGTCTTGCTTGTAGACGATCTCTTTCACGGCCTCCAGCTCACCGCGCTGGATCACCACATAGAGCACCGGCTTGGGTTCGCCGGTATAGGCGCCAACCCCCGGCATGACCGTAACGCCCCGGCCGATCTCGGTCATGATCCGCTGTGCGATCACCTTGGACTCCGTCGTAATCACGGTCAGTCCCTTGGCGGCGTAGAAGCCGACCTGAACCACGTCCACGACCCGGCTGGAGATGATGAGGGTGATGGCCGACCAGAGCGCGGTCTCCGCCGAGAAGGCAAAACCCGCCGCCGTTAGCACCAGCGCATCGACGAACATGACCATGGTGCCAACCGACAGCCCAAACTTCTGCTGGCCCACAATGGCCAGGATGTCCGTGCCGCCCGTGGTGCCGCCCGAGCGGAAGACAAGCCCCAGCCCGATCCCCGACAGAATACCGCCGTATACGATGGCCAGGATCACCTGATTGGTGACCGGATGCAGGTGGGCCGTCAGAGCCAGCCAGCCCGAGAGGGCGGCGACACCGGTCAGCGACTTGAACAGCAACCCCCAGCCCTTGGCCCGCACTCCGATCGCCAGAATGGGGATGTTCAGGACCAGGTAGGTCACCCAAATCGGGATGCCCAGCTTGTGCTGCAAAATGATGCCGATTCCAACCACGCCGCCGTCCGCCAACCGCTGCGGCACCAGGAACAGGTTGACGGCCAGCGACATGAGCAGTGTGCCGGAAAGCATGGGAATGAGCCAGAGCACAAGAGTGCCTCCTTAGGGCTTCGGCGGCTGCGGCTGCGTGCCGGGTTGATTGGTCGGTGGCGCAGGATTGGGCGCCTGCGGCCTGGTCAGCATGATCGATCGGGTGGGCTCATCCCACTGGATCGACAGACCGAACTGCTGCATCACGAAGCGCAGCGGCACCACCGTACGCCCGGCCAGAATGGTGGCCGGCTGGTCCAGCATCACCGGGCTGCCATCCACCAGGGCCCGGTCGCTGTCAATGGTCAGCGACAGGTGTTTGCCACCGAAGGTCACATCAATACGCCGAGCCGTGCCATCCCAGACAATGGCGCTGTCCGGGATCCCCAGGGCGTTGAACATGCTGCGGAAGGGGACCAGCGTCCGGCCCGTTACAGGATGGATGAACGGCTGCACGTCGTTCGGGTCGAAGGAGACGACCTGGCCGTCCAGCAGAATGCGCGGCGGTACGGGCACCTCATGGTTGAGCAGTATGACCGACACGTTAAGCAGAGTCAGATCCTGATCGCTGCCGATGCGGAAGTCGGCTCCCCCGGGGCCATCCCCGCCGAAGCGCGCATCCGCAAGCTCAAGCCTGACGGTCCGGGTCTCATCCGAATTGGTCCGTTCGAAGAGCGGCACCCGCTTCTTCACCACGTCATCGGCTTTCGACCAGGGCCGCGCCAGATCGAAGGAGTCATACTCCAGGAATACCGGCGCAAAACCGATGTCGCGGTAAGTCACCGTAATGGCGACGAGGTTCTTGCCGCCGCTTATATAGGTAGGATGCACATCAAAGTAGAAAAAACGGTCCGCACTGGCGGCCTGATCCGGCTTGGTGCTGAGCCCAGCCTTGGTGGAGCGCCCGATTTCGGGGGTCAGGGCCCGAGTCTGCCCGTCGGGTTGGCCGTCGATCAGATGAATGCCAGCCTCCAGATTCGGTTCACCCAGGCTGATCTGCACGTAAGCGGCATCCCGATAATTCCCGGTGTCGACCGTGGCGGCGGGCGCAGTGATCGGGGCCAGAACGCTGTCAGTGCTTGTACCCAACGAATCATCAGGCGACTGAGCAAGTGCCAGGGTAGAACTACCGAACAAAAGCACCGCAAAAGCCGTCAAGATGGACAGAGGCCGGACACGGAAGTGGGCCATGCCGATCGCTCCTCTCAAACTTAACTGCTATTGCACGGACAGGCCGGCCGCCGTCAAAATCTGCCGGAGCTTGGCCCTGTCGGCCTCGCCCAGCGGCAGCAGCGGCCGCCGAGGGGCGCCACCGTAGTAGCCGAGCATCTCCATCGCTGCTTTGACACCCGGGATGCCCATGGAACCGCCAACCGCCTGGTTGACAGGCAGGAGCCTGGTCTGCAGTTCACGGGCCTTCTCCCACTCCCCCTCACGGCAGAGCCGGTACAGAAGGGCACACTCCGCCGGAGCCACATCGGCCAGGGCCAGCACGCCGCCGGTCACGCCCACGCTGAGGGCTGCCATGAAGGCGCTGCCGGTGCCTACCAGCACGTTCCAACCGGGGCGGGACCGGGTCAGGACCTCGTGCAGTTGGATCACGTTGCCGGCGCTGTCCTTCATGCCGATGATGTTCTCTTCCTGCGAAAGGGTAGCGGCCACATCCACCGGGATATCAAAACCGGTGAACTTCGGCACGCTGTACAGCAGGGTTGGTACGGGCGAGGCCTTGGCTACAGCCCGATAATGCTCGACCAGTACTTCTTTGGTCATGAGCGGCTTGTAGTAGTTCGGATGTACCACCAGCACGGCGTCGGCGCCCATGTCGGCGGCCGCCTCGGTCAGGGCAATGGTCGCCCGGGTGGATTCGCAACCGGTGCCCACCAGGCCCAGTTTGCCCGGGGGCAATGCCTCCAGCCCGGCTTTGATGACCGCCAGCTTCTCCGCTTCGGTAAGGTAGACGTATTCGCCGTTAGAACCCAGCAGCAGAACACCGTCTACACCAGCGTCGCAGAGCTTGCGGATATTGGCCTGGTATTGGTCCAGGCGAAGGTTCCCTTCAGCATCAAACGCAGTAGGTACGGGCGGATATACTCCCGTCAGAGACAGCATGTACCTGTTCCCCCCAGAATGGTGGAGCGCCGCGGTTGGATGGTTGGCGCTTCCTGATGCGAAAATTCGGGGCCCGGCAGGAGTTTTCCTGCGACGCCCCCGCCGTTTTCACCTGCCGTCGGCCATGATTTCTTTTCTTCGGTATAGTTGGATATTGAAGGAAGTTCCGCGGTAGATGGAGAATATTTACAGTGTGTTTGAATGTGACCCGGGGGGAGGGGTCATAGGTGCGGATGCGACGATATGGTCTGGCGCTCCTCTTACTCATCTTGTTCTGGTTCCTGCTGCCCACTCATGCTCAAGCGGCACTCACGGAAGAAGAACAGAAGCAGGCCGACTCCCAGAGCCGTTACCAACTGGGGCAACTCTATGAGAAGTCTGGTGACCTGACCCGGGCCGAACAATATTACCAGGAAGCCCTGGAGATCTGGCCGGACAACTACGAAGCCCGGCTCGCCCTACAGCGGTTGATCGATGCGCGCACGCCGCCCACTCCCACGGTGCCGGACAACTGGCTCGGCCAGATCATCGCATTTTTCACCAGTCTGGGCAACGGAACAGCCACCTCCACCGTAGCCTCGGTGGTAGGCTGGGTGGTCATGGCGCTGATCGGGGTCTTCCTCTTCCTCAAGCTGGGCTTGGAGACCGTCCGCCTGGCCATTCGGCGCGCCCGGGGCATCCCGCTTCTGGCGCTGGGCACCTTCACCGATCCGACCGGCCGACTCCCGGGCCTCCCCCACCAGTTGGCCAGCAATATGAATGACTCCGGCTTAACCATTTATGACGAAAAGGGCGCAATCCCCCCGGATTTCAGCTTCATCGGTGGCTCCACGATTCCGCAAGCCGCACTACTGCAAAAGATGATGGAGCTGCTTTACTCCCGGCAGGTGCAGAAGATCGACGTCGATATTGCCATCGACGGCAAGCTGCTCAATGCCTCGGTCTCCCTGCGGGATGGCGCCAACAGCTATGTGCGCTACCTGCATGTGGTCTCGGTGGATCAGGAGCAATACGCCGGTGTAGGGGAACTGGTGAAAATGGTGGCCCAATTGATCGCCGATGGGATCCTGATCGCCATCTCCCGGGATCCCAACACCCGCGGCTTGCTCTACCAGCGCATGGGCGATTGGGCCGGCGCACTGAAGGAGTTTCTGGCCGCGGCCGAAATGGCCAAGCAGAAGGGGCTCTGCGGGATCTACTATCAGGCTCACCTGAACCTGGGGAACCTGTACAGCTTCCTGGGCCTCCAGGACAAATCCGTGGCGGCATACGGCGAGGTCGCCACCAAGGCGCAGAACCCCACCACCCTCGCCCTGATCCAGGCGGCCATGGCCTGTTCCTATAAGAACTGGCAGTTCTCCAGTCCGCCGGACCAGCAAAGCACCTATGAATGGCTGGCCCGTCAGGCGATCGACAAGGCGCTTGCCAGCACCGTCCGTACGCCCCTCATTGCCTACACGATCGCCTGCTACTACAGCCTGGCGGGGCAGATCGAGGACTGCCTGCGCTGGCTGCGGGAAGCAGTGGCCGGGGACCTGGCCTATCTGGACTACGTGCTGACCGACCCGGACATGGCAACCTTCCGCCAATGGCTGGGCAACCGGAGTCCGGGGGAGGCGCTGGGCCTCAGAGTCGGGTAAGAAAAAGGCCGCCTGACCCACACGGGTTCAGGCGGCCTCTGTCTTGTTCTCCTACAACCGCTCGGGGTAGTTGGACATGATCCCATCGACCCCGGCCTGCTTCACCATGGCGATGACCTCGGGCAGATCGACGGTCCAGGTGTTTACCTTCAGTCCCGCCGCGTGCGCCTCGGCCACGAGTTCCGGCGTCACCCACTCCCAGGAGGGATGAAGCGCTTCGGCGCCAATGGTCCTGGCCATGCCGATCGGGTCCAGCAGGTTGCAGCCATAGAGCATGCCCAGGGGCGTCTGCGGCGAAAGCTCGTGGAGGAGTTTGAGCGCCTTGTGGTCGAAGGAGGAGATCTGCACCCGCGCCTCGGCCCCCTCGGCGGCAACCGTGGCCAGCACTTCAGCCTCAATGCCCGGGTAGTGAATCGAGCCGACCTTCAACTCCAGGAAGAGCCGGAGGCTGTCAGGGGTGGCCCGGATCAACTCCTGCAGCGTAGGCACTCGTTCACCGGCGAACTGCGCTCCCTTCCACGCCCCGGCATCCAACTGCTGAATCTCGGCCAGCGTCATGAATGGCAGCAGGCCGTTGCCGTTGGTGGTCCGATTGACCACGGGATCGTGCATCACCACCAGGTGACCGTCACGGGTGCGCTGGATATCGAATTCCACTCCGTCCAGCCCCAGTTCAACGGCCCGCCGAAAGGCGGCAAGGGTGTTCTCCGGGTGGCTCCCCGCACAACCGCGGTGTCCGATGCGCAAAACCATCTGCCTCTCCTCCCTCTCTGCTCGTCCAGAAACCCTATGACAGAGCCTACCGGGTATAGACCGGGACTCCGTCCACATAGGTGGCGACCACTTCAGCCTTTGTGCTGAACGGGTGAGCATTCCACAACACAAAGTCCGCATCCTTCCCCGGTTCAAGCGTTCCCACGCGGTCCTGAACCCCGAGGGTGATGGCCGGGTTGATCGTCATCGCCTTGAGCGCATCTTCCTCGCGCATCCCTTCCCGGACGGAGAGAGCGCCAATCAACCTGTGGAAGGTAATCGGCACGAAGGGGTGATCGGTGATCAACGAGACGTGGCAGCCTGCCTTCGCCAGGATGCCGGCCGCCTTGAAGGTCAGGTTCGCAGTCTCGGACTTGGTGCGGCTGCCGAGGGTTGGCCCCACATTCACCGGGTAGCCTGCCTCTGCCAGGTAATCGGCAATCATGTAGCCCTCGGTGCAGTGCTCAATGGAGAGCAGGATGTCGAACTCCTTGGCGATGCGGGTGGCGGTCACGATATCGTCGGCCCGATGGGCGTGCAGCCGGAGCGGAATCTCCCGCCGCAGGACCTTCTGCGCCAGTTCGAGCCCCAGGTCCCGCCCACCCTTTTCCGGGTTGTACTCCTGCGCCTTGACCAGGAACTGCCGAATGACAGCGGCGGCGCCCATGCGGGTGGCCGGCATCCGGTGGTTGTTCTGGCCGTGCAGCCGCTTCGGATTCTCGCCGAGGGCGCCCTTCAGCCCGCTGGGCTGCCGGAGCACCATCTCGTCGGCGATCCGGCCACGGGTCTTGATGACGATCATCTCTCCGCCGATGGGATTGCCCGAACCCGGCAGGGTCTGCACCGTCGTCACGCCGGCCGAGCGGGCGTCGGCGAAGGAGATGTGCTCGGGGTTGATCGCGTCGATGGCCCGCACCTGAGGGGTCGTTGCGTTCGTCCACTCGTTGCCGTCGTAGGCCGCATGCCCGTCGCCTTCGCCCCATAGACCCACATGGGTGTGGGGATCGACAAAGCCGGGCAGCAGATACTGGCCCCGGGCTTCCAGTACGGTGGCATGGGAGGGGATCGTCACACGGCCAACCGCCACGATCTTGCCCTGGTCGACCAGAACGGTAGCGCCGTCCAACGGGGCGCCGGCGATCGGATAGACCTTCGCTCCGGTAATGGCTAGCATGCGTAAACCACCTTCCCTTCCACCATGGTCCAGGCCACTGTGGTCATCAACTCAAAGGGATCGCCGTTCCAGAGTACGAGGTCGGCATCCTTGCCAGTCTCGATGGAGCCCACCCGATCAGCCACACCGATCAACTCGGCAGGGGTCAGGGTAACGGCCCGCAAGGCCTCCTCTTCGCCGAACCCGTCAGCGGCGGCAAGACCGGCGGCGATGTTCAGGTACTGCTGGAGGCCGGGATGGCCTGTCACGATTGCGGTCTTGACGCCGGCCTTCAGCAGGGCGACCGGCAGGTGGAAGCCTACTTCTTTCGCTTCCTGGTGCCCCCGGGCAGCCAAGGAAGGGCCTGCCGCCACGGGCACCCCGGCTTCGGCAATCAGGTCGGCCACTTTGAAGCCTTCAGTAGCGCCGGTGAGGATGATCCGAATGCCAAACTCCCGGCCGATGCGCAATGCGGTGGCGATGTCGTCGGCCCGGTGGGCGTTCACCAGCAGAGGCACCTCGCCCTTCAGCACCGGTAGCAGGGCCTCCGACCGGATGTCACGGCCCTTGTCGGTCTTGTACTCCTGGGCCTTCACCAGCGCCTCGCGGAGCACCGCTGCGATGCCCATCCGGGTGGCGGGCATCTTCTTGTTGCCGCCGTAGTGACCCTTGGGCTCCTCGCCAAGTCCAGCCCCCACACCGGTGGGACGCTTCAGCACCATCTGGTCGGCCACGCCAACCGCCCGAAGCTTGAGGGCCAGCGCCTCGCCCGACAGTACGTTGCCTTCGCCGGGCACGACCTGAACCGTGGTGACGCCGCCGCAACGTGCATCGGCGAAGCCTGTGTCAAAGGGATAGATGCCGTCGAGCACCCGCACATGGGCCGTGTTCGGATCGGTCGACTCGTGTGCGTCGGCGCCGGCCCAGCCAAGCCCCTGGTTGACCAATCCGAGATGGCTATAGGCATCGACGAGTCCGGGAGTAACCGTTCGCCCGCCGGCATCCAGCACCTGTGCGCCAGGGGGCACCTGCACCGCCGCTCCGACCGCCTGAATCTTTCCGGCGTCATCCACCAGAATGGTGCCGGAGGGAATGATGCCGTGAGAGACGGTCAGAATGCGTCCATTCGTGACTGCAAGCATGAAGAGGCCTCCTTCCGGGATGCTGACCATACTGGTGACATGAATTCTTCGCTATGCGAACTGTTACCTTCATTGAACGTGATGGGGGGCGCCTCCGCGCCCCCCATCAATGCTCCCATGTGGCCGTTGCGGACCACCGACAGATAGCAGCGGCCGGGGGCATTGCATTGCCCCCGGCCTTTCAGGCGATCGCTTCCACCAGCAGCGCCAGCACCCACGGCAGAGTTCCGGCTAGCAGCCACGACCCGAGCTGGGTGCAGAGTGCGGCATCCTCCTTCTTCCGGCCGATGCGAGGGAGAATCAGGCCGAAGGCAAGGCTCAGGCCAAAGGCGATCAGGAGCAGTTTGAGAACGGCGCGGGGGGCGCCGGGGAGATCTTTCACCCAGTATAGGGAGGTCACCAGGTGTAAATGGAACAGGAACCAGGCGATCACGGGGCGGAGGCGACCTGGTAAGGCTGCTGCGCGGCAGATCAGCCAGGCCAGCACCCAGGCGATCGCGTAGACAGCGACGGCCGTCACCAGCATGATCAGAATCGGCAGAAGCGGGTTCACATCGCTCACCTACTTCCACAGCCATACATGGACACGGGTCCAAATGAGCGGGAAGGTCAGAAAGTCCACGAGACCAAACTGTTCACGCCGTCCAATGGCCAGTGTGTATGGCCCACCCCGGGCAGACGGGTCATAAAGAAAGAGGCGATAGGCAGCGCTGGCCGGGGCCTTGGCGGTGAACTCGCCGCAGACCCAGTAACGGACCTGAGTAAAGCCTTCATACAGCGATTCTTTGGCCTTCGAGTTGGGCAGAACCAGGGTGCCCTCGGTCTGCGCTGCAAGTTGGGCGAGTGCCTGCGTGACCGTTGTATCCGTTACATACTGGCGGTTGGGCAGCCCCGGCCCGATGAGCACCGCTTTCGGACAGACCTGAGCCGGGTCACCCGCCTGTGGAATCAGCAGTTGGAGGTAGATCTCCTGCCCCTTTTCGACCGTCAGAGGGATCAAGTCCGCCGATGCGCCGGGGCCAAGGCGACCGTAGACCGCCCAGGACCGCTCCACATCCCGGATGGGCGCCCGCTCGTGGACCCCGGGCGGCAGCCGCCCCGCCAGGAAAATCGGCGAATGGGCACAGGCCTCCGCCGTCCACAGGAAGAGCAACGCCACGGCCAGGAAAACGCGCCACACTTTCCGCATCACCACCACCCCCGCTCCATCCCCGATTGGCATACCCTATGGCCGCCGGTCAGGCTCTATGCCAGGGGCTTGTCCCCGGGAACCCAGCAAGAAGCGGGGGCCATCGGCGACCCCCGCTCCCTGCTACCGTCTGCGCCCCGAACCCAACAGCAACCGCAGCAGAATGGCGGCATACAGCCGGTTCGTAACCTGGGCGGCAATGGCCCCATGCGGTGTAGCCAGCGTCAGGGCCGCCGCCGCCGGATTGAGGGCCGGGTTGAAAACCGCCAGCATGGGCGAAAGCGCAGCCAGCGCTGCGGCCGGTGAAAGAGCAGCCAAAGCGCAGAGAGGGCAAAGCGCGGCCAACTGCACGACAGGATCGTCGAAGACCTCCTGGGTCACGGGCTCCTCTGGGTGCTGATGGTTCATGCTCCTCCACTCTCCAAGGAAAGAGGGGGGACACGCCCCCCTCTCTTACCGACTTCCTCAGATGCCGCACCCGGTCTTGCCGCACGGGAATCCGCGGCCTAGCCCCAGCTTGCCGAATGGCAGGGTAGCCGGTCCGCCCACTCCACCGAGTGCCAGCGTCGGGGCTGATGCCGGGTTGAAAGCCAGCAGCGCTGCGTTCGGGTTGATGGCCGGGTTGAAGATGTTCAGGGCCGGGCTGAGCGCCGTCAGCGCCGCAGTTGGGTTCACAGCGGCCAGGGAGGCGAATGGATTCAGGGCAGCCAGCTGGGTCGCTGGGTTCGTGAACGTATTCAGAGGCGAGTTAAAGGTGCCCAGATTCATCTTGTGTCACCTCTCTTGGAGACGGCAGGGGAGCGCCGCTCCCCTGCCGCATGGGTGGCCGGTTAGATGCCTGTGAAGCCCTTGCCAAACGGAGGCAGCTTGCCGAACGGCAGGGTAGCCGGTCCGCCCACTCCGCCAAGGGCGAGGGTCGAAGCAGCAGCCGGGTTGGCAGAGAGCAACGCCGCGTTCGGGTTGATGGCCGGGTTGAAGATGTTCAGGGCCGGGCTCAAAGCAGCCAGGGCAGCGGTCGGGTTGCTGGCTGCCAGGGCCGCAAACGGGTTAAGCGCACCGAGGTCAGCGATCGGGTTGTTGAAGATCTGGCCCGGAGTGCTGGTGGGGCTGATCCCCGAGACCGGCGTCGTGGTCGGGGTGATCGCCGGGGTGATGGTCGGCGTCGTGGTCGGAGTCACGTTCTGCCCCGGCAGGACCGGGAACAGGTTCATCCCAGCTGTGGTCGGCGTGGTGGTCGTCGGCAGCCCCAGCTGGCCGAGCAGGGCGTTCAGCATATCCGTGGTGGGCGTTGTCGGTGCGGTAGTCGGGGTGGTCACCATCGGGGTGGTGATTGTCGGGGTCGTGATCGCCTGCATCGCAGCAGCCTGGGCGGCCGGCACGCAGACGAATCCGGGCGGGCACACGGTCCCGGTCGTGGTCGGGGTCGTGGTA
>JBLNEM010000033.1:0-14275 GCA_050262655.1 Mycobacterium leprae
TATCATCTGCTGTATGGCACGCTGGGCGAGAGCCACGGGCTGGCGATTGCCGCACGGGCGGGGCTGCCGGCGGAGGTGGTGGCGCGGGCGAGCGAACTGGTGGGGGGGGACTACGCGGGAGCGGCCTCCGCCGTCGGGCCTGTGCTGCCACGGACGCCTTATCTTCGGAGCCCTGCGGTCTCCGAAGGGCGTCCGAACGGCATCACAGACCCGCCGGCTGTGGCGACGCCCGACTTCGTTGTGCGGTCTTCAACACCCTCGGAAACCTCGCTGGTTACGCTGCCGCTTTCGGCTGGTCGGTGCCGGGTCTGGCATGACGGGCGGGAACTGGAGATGGCGGTTGCCGATCCGGTTCGCAAGCTTTGGAAGGATGGGCTGGTGGTGGGGGATCGAGTTCAGGTGCGGGGTGGGCAGGTGGCGGCGGTGGAGAGGCGGCGGAACGTGCTGGTCAGCCGGGACGCCGATACCATGCGGGAGACGGCGGAGGCGGCTAACCTGGATTGCATCCTGCTGCTGCTGTCGGCCCGGCAGCCTGATTTTCACACCTCGGTGCTGGCCCGACATTTGCTGTACGCAGAGCGGCAGGGGGTGACCCCGATTATCTGCGTGACCAAGGCGGATCTGGCGCCGGAGAGGGAGGTGGCGGAGTGGCTGAAGCCGTTCCGCTCGACCGGGTATCAGACCGTGGCGGTCAGCGGCCTCCGCGGGCAGGGGATGGATGCGCTTCACGCCATGCTGGCGGGGCAGGTGACGGCGGTGCTGGGTGAGCCGGGGGTCGGCAGGCATACGCTTCTGGCCGCCCTCACCGGCATTCCGGCGAAGGAACGGCAGGCGCCGCAGCGGGCCATTGCGCTGGCGCCCCGCACCTGGCTGATCGACATGCCCGGTCTGCGAGCCCTGGGCGTCTGGAAGCCGGACCTCTCCGGCGGCTTCGGCGAGTTTGCGGCCTACGCCAATCGCTGCAACCGTCCGGGCTGCATGCACCGGCAGGAGCCGGGCTGCGCCGTGCGTCAGGCGGCGGAGGAGGGGCATCTGGAGAAGCGGCGCTACCAACAGTACCTGCAGTTATTGCAGCACATGCGGCTGGCCTGACAGACAAAACCGCCCCGGCGTGTAGCGCCGGGGCGGTTTTCGCACATGTAAAGGGTCACTTCACAGACAGCGGTAGGGCATAGAGCTGCTGCTCAAGCGAGACGTAGACGAGCCGGCTGGCGCTGTCAACGAAGGCGCTGGCCGAGCGAATCTTGGCGGACATGGGCAGTTCGCTCTGCCACACAGGCAATCCCTTCTGGTCGTATAGCGTTACACGGAAAGGTGGGGTAGGGCCTGTGACGGTGACGAAGAAGGCGCCGTCGGGGGAGAGTTGGGCTACGTAGGGACGTTGATCATGGGCAAGCTGCCAGAGCGTTCGTCCTTGCCGGTTGAGCAGGGCATACGAGCCGATCGCGGTTTCCACGAGGATCTGCTGGCCATTGCTGCTGATTCCCCGGATCTCCCCCGACGGCCACTGGGCCAGTTCCATCCCGTTGGCGTCGTAGATGTGGCCGACACCCTTCTGGTCGACACGCACGATGGTTGAACCGTCGGTGGAGAAGCTGGGCCACTCTTCATCCAGTCCAGCCATGGGCAACACCTTGCGGTCCGTGCCATCATACTTGCTGCGCCAGATGATGTTGTCATTGCCCAGCACGATCTCCTCGGCCGTAGCGTGGAGAAGCATGCCGGACTGATCGTACTTGGTCTGCCAGAGGGGCTTGCCGGAGAGATCGAAAGCTGCCGCTTCGTAGACCACCCCGGCGTCGGAGATGTCGTTTAGGAGGGTCTTCCCGTCAGGCAGTAGGTACAGATGGCTTCCCGCCTTTCCGGGCGAAGGCCTGCTGCCCTGCCACAGGGTCTCCCCCGCACGGTTGATCACCTTGGCCTTCAGTTTGTCGGTAAAGACCAGGATTCGACCGAAATCGGGCGTGGCGTTTCCCAGCCAGCCGTTAATCACGTCGATGTGGCCACCTACGACGAGTGTCGGCGCAACGGCCTTGCCCAGGGTGTCCAGGCGAAGGAGCGCATCGGACTGGTCTGCCGTGGTCAGGAGCACCACCTCGCGGCCTGAAACCCCGATCTCTTCGATCGCTCCAGGCGCGTCAAACGACCATAGCAGGTGGGCGGCAGGGATGCCGGCCTGCGGCGGCGCTGCCGCCTCGGGCCCGGTTGATTGCGGCTGTGGCTGCTGAGGTTGGGAAACCGGTGCCGCAGGGGGTGTCCGGGCCGGCTGCGTGTCTGGTTGCAGCACGTTGCAGCCAGCAAGTGCCAATGATAGGAGGAACGACACGAACACGGATTCCTTCCTGTTCACGGCCACGCCTCCGCCCTTTGAACGGTTTATTGCGGGGCGGGCGCATCGCCGTCAGAGTGCGCCATTTTGCTCGCTCCAGGCAACGCTTTCTCGGGGTTGATGGGTCCGGCGCTGTCCTTCATCTCGACATGCACGTGCGGGCCGAAGGAGTTGCCAGTACTCCCCATGAAGCCGATCACATCGCCTTGCTTCACGTCGCCTCCGCCGTTGGTGGCCATTTTGACGACCGAGGCGTACTTGGGATCGTTGGTCACCTTGTCGGCGGTGGTCTTCATGACCAGGCCGATCCCGTTCGTGGTGTCACCCATCAGCTTTTTTGCATCGCTGCCGGCAATGGGCACCATGTGCCCATAGGTTGTAACCGTACCATCTTTGCTGGTGACAACCGCGTGGTAGCCGAGTCCACCCTCGGATGAATAGGTGACTTTTCCGTCCGTGATGGCCCTGATCTCGACGACGGGGGCATTCTTGGCTGCTTCGGCCTTTTCCTTGTCGGTTTTCGCTGCTTCGACCTTATCTGCGGCGACTTTGATGTCACTGCTGTGGAAGTCTACCCCGCCGTGCGCTCCCGTTTGGCCCTGTTTTGGATAGTTCAGCCGATTGCCGTAGCCCGCCGAGATGGTGATGTCGTCTCCGCTGACGGGCATGACGTATTTCTGGTTGGTCGATGACGGCTGTGCGGGGGCGGCGGGCGCTACTGGCTGAGCAGGGGCGGGCGTGGTCGGCTTGCCAAGGGCTCCGCTGCCCGTAACGCCCGACACAACCTTAGTGGCGGCCGAGGAGGCTTTCTGGGCGGTCGCCACCTCGACACCTGCGGTGACGTTGGCCATCACGACCTTGACAGCGCCCTGGGCGTTGATCTTGTCCGTGGCGGCCTGGCTGAGGGTTGCCCCCTGGGTCCGCAGGGTATCGGCGGTGGAGTGGGCAGCGGCCATGCCGGCCGAGTCGTTCTTGGCACTGGCGTCCCAGTAAGCCCGTTTGGCATCCGCCAACTCGACCGTCTTCTGGCCGGCGGAGTTCACCTTCGCCTCTGTAGCGGCGTCAAGCGTTGCGCCCTGTGCACGGAGCTTATCGGCAGCGGCGTGTGCCTTGTCCATCGCGGCTTGATCGCCGGTTGCTTTGGCGTTCCACCAGTCCGTCTTGGCCTGGGCCAATTGATTGCTGGCTGCAGAAGGGGTGCTTGACCCGACGCTGACGCCCGCACTGATGCCCGCACCAAGGCTGCTTGACGTGCTGGAGGTCCTGATGGTACCGCCCGACTGGCTTCCCACCGTCGTGGTGCTGGAGCCCTTGGACACGCCAGCCGAAACCCCAGCCAACACGGAGACGGCGGGTTTGGCTGGAACCGGCGTGGACGTCGCCTTGGGCGCAGGGGGTGCAGGAGTGGCAGGCTTGGGCGGAGCAGGCGGTGGGGTCGGGGGCTTGGGCGGGGGCGGAGGCGGGGTCGCAGGCTTGGACACCGGGCGATAGCTCACATCCGATATCATGGCTCTGAGCATCATCTCAATCCCTCCCAACTGCGGTCAAAGCTCCAGGAACAGGGGGACTCGTGCGATCGGACAGCCCTCGGCGGCCACCAGGAACTCCCATGTCCCCGGCTGGGCCGACGGCCAGTCGATGTCAACAGAGAGCCAGAACTTCAGCCGAAAATCGGGGGACGCCCTGGCTTGTTCCAGCACAAACTCGCCGCTGAACGCGACCTCCCGATCCGGTCGGTATAGAAACACCTGCATGAAGCTGTCATGGTAGAGATGTGCTACTTCGGTCCACAGCACCACCGGGAAGTCGGCGGGCTGGGCGTGCTCTATGATCAGCAGCGGCATGGAGGCGTTGCTGATGCCCCGGCAGACGGCCACTGCATTCAGCACCGGGTGAGTGCGCTGGATGAAAACCGGCCCTTCCTCGGCGACATGAAGCAGCGACCACCACTGACCGTCCAGATTTCGCTGCAAGGTCCGGCGGCAGTCATTGACCGTGGCACCGTTGGGCAGCTCAAAGCGATAGAGGTAGGTGCCGGGGGCCAGGTCGAGGGTGACCGCCCAATGGTCCGCTTCCAATGCCATAGGCACAGGTCGGAGCATGCCTTGCAGTTGCAGTGCCACCGGACCCGTTGAGGGCACCTGACACTGGAATTCGACGGGTGTTGGTTTCATGGTGCATTCCTCCGCTGGATCGACGGCTAGAACCAGGCATCAAGCAGGCTGCCAGGGCTGGGCTGGTCGGTGTGGCGATAGGGCTGAGCTTGTGGCGGAACAGGCGTCGTGCTGGCGGGGGCACCCGGGCGAACCGTGACCCCCTTGGCGTAAATCTGGCCTGAAGTGCCTCGAATCGCCTCGGGCACGTTTGCGGGCGCGGCGACAGCCCGGGAAAGCGTTTGGTTCCCCAGGAGTGACGCCGCAATCGATGCCACGGCAGCGGCTCTTGCCTGTTTGGGTTCCAGCGCACGGTAGAGATCGATCGCCATGCGCGAGTGGAGTGGTTCGAATGCGTTTACCAAAATCAATCACATCCGAATCAATGGAATCCCTAGAATAGTTCTAACGTATAACTGCACGTGCGTCAACATAAATCGATCGACAAATGTCGCCACGGGTGCTCCCGTCCACGGTATCAGCAAACGGCAGAAGCCGCCCCGGCTACTGTCGCCGGGGCGGCCTCTGTGTATCGATCTCAACCCAGAAACTTGATGCATACCGGTCGGGGCACTGTCGACAGATGGCCGGTGGGGCTCAGCCGTCCGGTCTCGCCGTCGATGCGGAAGCTGACGAGGCTGTCGCTCTCCTGGTTGGCCACCAGCAGGAACCTGCCGGTCGGATCGATGGCGAAATTCCGGGGGGTGCGGCCCTGCGTCGGTTCATGGCGCACGTAGGTGACTAGCCCGCTCTGCGGGTCGACCCGGTACTGCACGATGCTGTCGTGCCCCCGGTTTGAGCCGTAGAGGAAACGCCCCGAGGGATGGAGGTGGATATCGGCGCCGGTGTTGCCGTTATGGCCGCCGGCGGGGAGGGTGGGCACCGTCTGCAGTGCAGTCAGGGTGCCATGCTCCTGGTGGTATGCGAACGCCGTGATGGTGGAGTTCAGTTCGTTGATTACATAGGCAAAACGCTTCGCCGGGTGCCATGCCATGTGCCGGGGACCTGCTCCGGGGGGCATCTGCACGCCAGCGGGGGTGGCAACCAGTACGCCATCCGCCAAGCGGTAGGGCACCAGCCGGTCCAACCCCAGGTCCTGTACCCAGGCCAGCCGCTCGGACGGGTCGATTTCCACCGAGTGTGGGTGCGGCGCCTCCTGCCGCTCAGGGTTCGGTCCGACGCCCTGGTGCTGGACCACGGCGGTCGCAGCTCCGAGCGAACCGTCGGCCTGAATCGGCAGCACGACGACGTTGCCGCCGAAGTAGTTGGTGACCAGCAGGTGGTGACCGGTCGGGTCGACGCAGAGGTAGCAGGGGCTGTGCCCGTGGGTGGAGGCCTGATTCAGCTGGGACAGGCGGCCGCTGGGGGAGTCGACGGCGTAGGCCGTGACCGTTCCTTCCGCCAGTTCGTTTGCGGCATACAGGTAGCGCCCGTTGGGGTGGATTGCGAGGTAGGAGGGGTTCTCGCTTGGGGTGATGGAAAGCCCCGACAGTGCACCGGTCGCCTCATCCAGCCGGTAGGCGTAGATGCCTTCGCTGCCGGTGTCGGTGTATGTGCCAACGAATACGAGTGACATGTTCCGTGTTCCTTTCAGCCTTACAGGGTGATCTCCGCCGCCGGGCGCACGCGAATCCGATGCTGCTCCGTGCCAAAACCGTTCAGCACACGGTTGTGGTGCGCGATAATCTGGTCCGCTGTCAGGGTTTCGCCATCCTCGGTGCTGTGTGCGTTCTTCACCAGGGTTACGTCATAGCCCATGGTGACCGCACGACGGCAGGTGGTATCCACACAGAAGTCGGTCTGGCAGCCGGTGATCACCAGGTGGCCGATGCCCCTCTCCTGCAGTTCGTCGTGGAGGGAAGTCTCATGGAATGCGTCGCAGGCCCGCTTGTGAACGATGCTTTCCCCCGCACGGGGTGCGACGGCGTGATGAATCTCCCAGGCTGGGGTATCAGCGACCAGCAAGCCATCCGTCTCTTCATGCTGGACATAGATCACCGGCGTTCCGGCCAGTCGGGCCTGCCCAAGCAGGTCCGCGATCGCTTGGAGAACCTTCTCGGAGTGGGCCATATACGGCATGAGCCCTGCCTGAACATCGATGACCAGCAAAGCGGTGCGCGCCATCTAGTAATACCCCCATTCGCTCAGATGGTGTTACACATAGTATACGTATTTATATTAGATTCGAACAGGGGCGGTTCCCGCGGCCCTCGGGCAGCCCTTGAACCGCACCAAGTCTATCGTACGCCTGCGCAAAGGCCCCGCACTGCATCCGTGAAGCAGTGCAAAAGGAAAAGCCGGGGTTCCCCCCGGCTATTGGATCAGCAATTGCGACCGGTTTGGCAGGCGCCAGACCATGAGGAAGGCGTCGACCTGGTCCCAGAAGTTGTCGATGCCCATTTCGTCCTCGCAGAGGTCGTAGCTGTTCGGCTTGCCGATGCCGCCGCCGCCGGTGCTGATGATGTGGGCGTCACGCAGGGCCAGGGTGAGGGACTGTACGTGCTGCGCCCGAATCGGCAGCGTGGTGCGGTCGGACAGCCACTGGGCGATGGTCTCCATGGTGGCGACCAGCTCCTGCTTGCCCGCTGCCTTCCGCTCCTGGATCAGGTCGATGAAGGCGTGCAGCACGATCTCCTCCAGCTGCTCTTCTCGGATGTCGGTGCGGTAGGTCGGCTCCTTCACCACCACCGACTCCTGCTGCCGCTGCTGCTCCTGCCGGTCGATCTGGCGGAGCGCCGGCCGCAGCATCTCGACCCGTTCTTCCTGCGGCAGCGAGGCGCAGATCGGGCAGAGGGAGAAGGAGACGCCCTTGTACTCCCACAGCGTCTTCTTGCCATCCAGGCGAAGGCCACACGCCGCACAGGTCTCTGCCATGCTCCGTCGCTCCTTTATGCGTCGACCAGGACCGGGAAGTTGATCGTGAAGCGTGAGCCCTTGCCCGGCTGGCTTTCTACCTTGACCTCGCCGCCATGCTCTTCCACCATCATCTTCACAATGGAGAGCCCGAGCCCGGTGCCGCCCACTTCCCGCACATACCGGTTCTCGCCCCGGTAGAACTTCTCGAAGATGCGCTTCTGCTCTGCCGCCGGAATGCCGATGCCGGTGTCTTCCACCACCAGTTGGACATAGCCCTTGTGCTTATGCACCTTGACGGAGACGTGTCCTTCCCGGGTGTACTTCACTGCGTTGCTGACCAGGTTGGAGGCGATCTGGACCAGCCGGTCCGGGTCGCCGTTGATCAGCGGCATGTTCTCGGTCCGGGCGCTCACTTCGAAGGCGAGCCCCTTCTGTTCGGCCGCCACCCGGAAGGTCTGAGCCACCTGCTGCACTACCTCGGCCAGTTGCACCGGCCGCCGGTTCAGCGGGGTGCGGCCCGATTCGATCCGCTGAATGTCCAGCAGGTCGGTGATCAGGTTATTCAGCCGGTCGGTGTTGCGCATGACCACGTGGAGGAACTCTTTCTGCTGCTCCTCCAGCGGGCCCACCTGTTCGTTCAGCACCAGGCTCAGATAGCCCATGATCGAGGTCAGCGGCGTCCGCAGTTCGTGGGAGACCGTGTTGACGAACTCCGACTTCAGCCGGTCCAGCTTGGCCAGTTCGGTCACGTCGGAGAAAGTGAAGAGCCGTCCCACCGGATCCAGACCCTTGCCTACCGGGGCTGACGACCACTGCAGCACATAGCCGTTGGTCAGTTCGATCTGCCCCTCGGCTTTCTCCGTGCGCTGGTTGTTCAGCAGGCGGACCGTGGTCGGGAACTGGTCGTGGGGTGCCAACTGGCGGGTCATCTCCGCCAGGACCGTCTCCAGGTCGGCGCCGTCGGGCATGTCGCCGAAGAACTCCCGGAAGGTGCTGTTCACCACCAGCAGGTTGCCGGCGGTATCGGTCAGCCAGGCGCCTGCCCGCATGCTGGAGACGATGGAGAGGTAGATCTCCAACTGAGCCGAGGTGCGGTCACGCTCCTCCTCCAACTGGGCGTTCAGCTCTTCCACCTGGGCGGCCTGCTCCTGGAGGGCCTGCCGGCCACGCTTTACTTCCAAATGATTGAGGGCCGCTGCCAGAGCGACCGCCGCCTGCCGCGCCAGCGGGCTCCAGAGCGCACTGGAGTCTTCACCCAGCCGGGAGACCTCGTTGGAGGCGATCACCGCCACCGCGATGACCCGGGTGGCGTGCATCAGGGGAACGTACGTCTCCTGTACCACGGGCAGTTCCTGCTGCCACACGGGGAGGCGGGTGATGGTATCCGGATAGTTGGCCACCACCAGTTCGGCCCGCTGCACACAGCGCGCCAGCGGTCCGGTGGGCGGAATCCGGCTCCCCACCAGCCGCGGCGCGAGCCAGCGCTCGGCCTGCACGGTGAGGTGGTCGCCATAGGGTTCAGCCACCAGCAGAGCCCCGGCGCTGCCGCCGAAGAGGTCCAGGTATTCATCCAACACCAGGTTGGCCAACTGTTCGATCTCAATGGTGCCGATCAGTTCCTGACCGACCCGGTTCAGGCGGGAGAGCCGCTGTTCCTGGTGCTCCAGGCTTACCGCCTTGGCCTGCAGCTCCTCCTGGGTGGCCAGCAGTTCCTCGTTCTGGGCGGTCAGTTCTTCATGCTGGGCCTGCAGCTCCTCTTCCTGGGCGGTGAGGGTGAGGCTCATGGCCGTGAAGGCTTCCGCCACCTCTTGCAGTTCGCCGTCCAGGGTGGCTTCCACCACAACCCCGCGCTCGCCTCGGGCGATCGCCTCTGCGGCCGAGGCCAGCGAGTCGGTGGCCCGGGTGATGCTGTTGGCAAAGACGTAGAAACCGGCCAGCGCCAGACCCGCCGCGATCAGTACGGCGATCCAGGTCACCACCTGCACATTGCGGGCGGCCCTGGTGGTCGATGTGAGCTGCAGTTCGAGCCGGTTCGACTCGGACTGAATGTACTGGTTGGCGGCCTGCCGGATCTGGTCTACGTCGTTCTGACCGATCCCCTTGGCCACGATCTGGCCTGCCGTGGGGAGGTTGGCCCGTTTGGCCGCAATCTCCGGCGCGGCGACCTGGCTTTCCCAGTTCGTCGCCAGAGAGCTGACCTGCTGTACCAGGGTGAGCTGCGACGGCTTGTTGGCCGCCGCGTCCTTCAGTTGCTTCAGGGCCACATCCATGCGGGCCTTGGCTTCATCGTAAGGCTGAAGGAAGCTCTCCCCGCCGGTCAGCAGATAGCCCCGCAGCGCCGATGTCATCTCGGCAAAGGTGCCGGAGGCCTGCTCCATCAGGAGAACGTTCTGTCGGGTCTGGTCGGCCTGCTGCTGGAGCTGGTCGACATTCTGGAACGTGGCTGACAGGACCATGCCCATGACAGCCAGCAGCGAGATCAGGAAGACCAGCAAGCCCAGAATCCGGACTCGCCACCCCTGATCCCACCGATAGTGCTTGTTATGATGCTTCATGCAGTGCCTCCTGAATGGCCTGGACCAACTGTTCGAGCTGGAATGGCTTCACCAGGTAGGCGGTCGCACCCGCGGCCAGACCGGCCTGCACGTCGTGTTCCTGAGCGCGGGCGGTCATGAGGATCACGGGGATCCGCTTCAACTCCGGGTCCGCCTTCAAAGCCGTGATTACCTGGAGCCCGTCCATCACCGGCATCATCCAGTCCACCAACATCAGATCAGGCTGATCCCGCCGTGCGCGCTTCATTGCTTCCGCACCATCGCCTACGGCGGTGACCTCGTAGCCGTTAAACTTCAGTTGAAACTGAATCAGGCGGGCAATGTCCAAATCATCTTCAGCAACGAGAATTTTCGTCATTGCGGCCATCCCTCCGTCTGACTTTCCGGTTACAGTATACGATATAACACGCAAAATTTCAGGTGACTATTATCACGCACGCCCATAGCCTCATTGGCGGTGCGGCGCCTTGGCCTGAACCGGGTCTAGAACCGATTGTAAAGGTCCCATTCCAGCGACCAAATCAAGATAAGCCCAAAAAGAGACTCCACAACGATCATACCATGCGTTACCATATAATTACGAGATTATATGGGATCTGTATTTTGTCGGGGGAGGACAGAGACAGATGCCGCGATCCCGTTGAGGGAGTGGAGGGAACGAACTTGGCCCGAAGAAAACCCTGGATTGTCGTTCTGGTACTGGTCTCCTTGCTGGCGGGCCTGTTCCCACAGGTTGGCGCCGGGGCAGCCGCGGCCGCATTGCCGCTGAGTCTCCACGGGGCCGTGATGACGCTACAGGGATACGGCGTTGTAGATAAGAAGCCGGAGGCCGACCTGCGGCTGGACGACGAGATTACCCGAGCCGAGTTTGCCAAGATTTTGGGGGCGGCGCTGAACCTGCAGAAGCTGGCCGATTCCTCCAAAGAGCGGGCCGCCTTTCCGGATACGGCGGGGCACTGGGCCAATGGGTGGATCGCCGTCGCCAAGGGGCGCGGCCTCTTTCTGGGCCGCGGCGACGGTCGGTTCTATCCGGAGGCGCATGTGACCTATGCGGAGGTACTGACGGCGTTGCTGCGCCTGATCGGCCGGGCCGACCAGGCCAATCAGCGCGAGTGGCCTTGGGGTGCGGTGACCGCAGCGGCCGATGTGGGGATGATTCCGGCGGACATGGCCGTGGGTGGGCGCGTTTCCGATAATGCCTCCCGGGGTGATGTCTTCCGTCTGACGGCAACGGCGATCGGGCGGATCAAACTGACCAGCGGCAAGAGCCTGCTGCAGCAAAGCCGGGGAGACCTGACGCCGCCCGTGCTCCGGCTGGACGGGTTCCCGTCGTTGGCCGAACGGTCGTCGATCCTGGTCACCGGCTCCGCCAGTGACGCGGTGGCTGTCTCGGTGCAGGGGCAGGCGGTTGAACCGCAGGTGGACGGGACGTTTTCCGCCCAGGTGAGCCTGATGCCGGGGAGCAACCAGATTGCCGTAGTCGCCGAGGACGGCGCCGGCAACCGGGCGGAAGCGACGGCGGTGATCCAGTGTCGGCAGATATCCGATCTCCAGATTGCGCCGGAGGAGATCGCCACCAGCGTGGGCGCCACCTTCGCCGCACCGAACGTCGTCCGCTATGAAGGGGACAGCCGTTTCGACTCCAACGCCGACGCTACCTGGGGGTTCGATACGGACGCCTTCACCTGGGACCCGAAGACGGGGCAATTCAAGGCGTTGAAGTCCGGCGAATATACCCTACGGGCGATTGTCGGCGATCATGAAGCGACCGCCCACGTGGTGGTGGCCGGTGTTCCCGCTCAGGTGGATCTGAGCGTCGACCGCTCCACCATGGCAGCCGGGAGCGCACCGTCGACCATTCGCATCAAGCTGATGGACGACCAGGGGCGGCCGAACTCCGGCACCCGTTACACCGTATCGTTGACGACGGTCCCCGACGGCATTGTCACCCTCGAGACCACGGCGGTGCAGGCCATAGATGGCGAGGCGGTAGTCTATATGCAGCCGGGGCGAACCGCCGGCGCTGTCGGGCTTCAGGCCACCGTCATGGCGGGCAATCAGAAGATCCAGTCGCCGCTCCTGCCGCTGAAGGTGGAGCCGGCGGCGGTGGCGGGCATCCGGCTGGAGACGACTCCGGCGCATGCCTCTGACGCCCCTGGTCAGAGAGTGCAGATCGTGGCAACCGCGGTCGACCAGAGCGGCGTTCCCATTCCGGCCACCGAGGATCTGGAAGTGGTGCTGTCCGCTGATAACGGGGTCCTATCCCTCACGCAGAACCGGGCGCTGATCAAGAAGGGCGCCATCTCCTCTGCCATGGGCGGCGGACGGAACGGTGCAGGCGTTAGCACGGGCCAGGATGGCGTGGCGACGATATCGGCTGCCATCGCGGGCTATAGCCGTCTGAACATGGAGCAGGCCTTCTTCGAGGCCCGTGCAAGCCGCGGGATTTCCGGCCTTCAGGTACAGGTCAAACATGCCGTGGCCGTTTCTGACAATCTGAACGCGACCGTGGTGGCAGTCTCCCGGGTGGATCGGGATGGCCATGTGGTCACCTGGGACACGACGCCGGTCGTGCTGATTCCATCGGTCACGACCGCCAGCGTCATGCCCATTGCTGATGTCGGCGGCGTTGTCACCTTCGCCATTCGCAGCAGCACCCCCGGGCGGGTGAGCCTGACAGCCGGAGTTCCGGGGGACCCCACCATGAACGCCCGTCCGGCAGAGGTTGCGTTTCTCGCCCCGCTCTGGGGCGGCTCGGTGGCCCAGGCGGTGATCAAGAGTGATGCCACACAGGCGAAGGCGGGCGATGTGATGAACCTCTACGTCGCCCTGCAGGACGGCACGGGGGGCGCCCTGGCCAATCCGGGCCCGCCGCTGATCTACCGCCTGCATAACGATGCGGACGGTGTGCTCTCCACCACCGACTTCGTGATTCCCACAGGGGCAACCCGATCCGATTACGGCGAGATCAAGGCGCCGCAGAGGGCCGGTCAGATCGCCATATCCGGCACGCTGGCCGGCGGCAAGCCGCTGACGGCGTTTCAGATGATGGTGGCGGCAGCGCCGACTGGCACACCGACCCCATCCTTCACCGGCCCGAACCTGGTGGCGATCGCCGCCGAAACGAACCGGCAGTTGCAGCCCGGGGAGGAGACCCGGATTCTGATTCGGGCCAGGAACGGCGACCAACTGGTGAATGACTCCTTTGCCTTCACCGTAATCGTGCGGCTGAACGGCCAGGTACTGACCGACCTGCCCCCCGGGCTTACGGTGAACATGGGCACCCGCTCGGTGGACGGGCTGTTGGGTCGGACCCAGGCCGGCGAGGCCGAGATTTGGGTCCGCTATACCGGCGTCGGTACCATTGAAGTGGAGCCCGTGCCGGCCGATGCAACCACCAACGCCTATGACCAATGGGGACTGCTGGGCAGCGGCAAGGCCAGTACCGGATACAGCACCGCCAAGGCCCAGGTCAGTTATGCACCGGGACCCCTGACACATCTGGTGGTGACCACCACACCCAACCTGGGCGACCCGCTGAAGGGCGTGATCAAGGCGTCGGTGGGTCGGACCGTGACGGTGCGCCTGGCCCCGTCCGACGATTTTGGGAACCTGACGGGCACCGGCTGCGTCGCTACCCTCACTCGGAAACAGTCGGGCAACGCCGGTGACCAGGCCATTCGCCTCGGTTCCGACCTGTTAGGCAGCAGCACGGCTGCCGTTGGGGCCAACGGCTACACCGAGTTCACAGTGACGGCGTTGACTGCGGACGAGGGGACGGTGGAGTGGGTGCCGATGGCGACCTGCGGCAGCAGTGTCCTGACCACGGCCCAGAACGTGCAGATCACCACGACCCTGGCCACAGTGGGAAAGCCGTCCATTGAGTTCATGGGCGGCAACGTCAGCCTGCAGAATGCTATTTCTCAAAACGACACGGCGATGATTCTCCGCATTGCCCAACTGCCGACGGCGGCGCCGGTGGAGGTCCTGGTCTACAATAGTGCCGATAACACCCTGATCGGGCGGTATGGACCGATCTATCCCAGCGATTGGCAAGCGGAGAGACGGACCATCACGGTCCCGCTTTCGGCGCTGGGACCACCCGGCAGGGCAATCAGCATCCGCATTCGGCTCAACACCGGAGCCAACGTCAGCGACCCCTCCGACGCCCGCTCGCTCTACTACTCGGCGCGGACGCAATAGCCTCCCGAAATGGAGTGAAGTTCGATGGCGCAGGAGGAGTTCACCTGGGTCCGGGAGACGCGTAACGGCGCCTACGGCGTCTGCATCGTGGACGGACGGGTCCTGGTGATCCGCAAGGCGAAAGGGCCGTACAAGGGGCTCTACGACCTGCCCGGCGGCGGCATCGAGTTTGGCGAGGC
>JBLNEM010000034.1:0-15290 GCA_050262655.1 Mycobacterium leprae
CGGAACTCGTGGGTGCCGGGGCACTGAGCGCCGGGCACCGGTATGTTCGGGCCGGCACCGCTCGCAATCGTCATCACCCCGGGCGTCCCCCCGAGCATGGCGACGCAGCGCAGCAGCGTCAGCGCCAGCGGACGGCCTGGCTGGTCCAGTGGCTCCCACTCCGGCAGCCCCTGGCTGATCACGGCCAACCCAGCGCCAGCATCCTGCACGGCGCAAAAGTTCTGCTGCGGATAGGTGGTGGGCGCATCCTCAATCCAGACCGTCTCTTCCACCGGCACCGGACGCTGCGGCCGCATCACCAGATCGAAAGCGGCATCCCCCAGCGCCTGACCGTCGTCCATTCCGGTGGGGAAGAGCACCCGCAGCCGGTGGTTCTCCGCCCGGTTCGCCACCACCGTCCGGATATCGACCCGCCGGGCGCCGGCGGCCAGACTGATCTCGCTGGTGATAGCCATCGGCACGGTCTCCTCCGTGCGGTGCCGCCCGTCGGCTGCCAGCGAGGCCGGCACTTCCCACTGCAGGTCGAGCCGGAGCGTCGCCAGCACGCCGCTCTGGTGCACCACGGAAACGGTGCCTTTGGCGCCCCGTGCGGTGACCACCCGGTCCATCTGTGGGTAGGCGTAGGTGTACGAGTCGCCGGCGTCGCCGCCGTCTTCGAATGCATGGAGCCCGGTGTACGTCCGTCCGGTCCGCTTATCCGTGAGCGTCAGCGTGAGGTCCGGGGCGACGGCTACCCGCAGATGCTCGTTCTCGATGACCCCCCCTCCGCTGACTACCGGTGCCTGAGGCGCACAGACGGGAAGCGGCGCGGTGGAGGGCCGCACCGCCAGGGCCAGGTGACCGTTCGCCGGGACGGGGGGCGGCACGATGGCCACTGTCACCGCCCTACCGAAGCCCATGGTCTGGGGCGGCCATGCCTCGAAGTTCTCCACGTGGAAGCGGTCGGCTACGTCCAGGATTGCGGCCGGCACAGGCTGACCGTCCGGTCCGGCCACGGCGATGCCCCGCACCGTCTGGCCCGGATCCAGCCACACGGTGGCTACCGTCAGGTCGGTGCGCTCCCAGTTCAGCGGGTTGAAGAGCACCAGGGGCACCGCCCCGTCCGGCGTCGCCGACGTGTCCACCGCACCGCTCAGGTGGTGGAGCGACTCGGCGGCCACCTGATCGCCCACCTCTTCCGCCCAGCGGAAACGGCTCTCCATGCTCTGGTGGACGGCGTCCACGCTGCAGCCGGCGATGTCATCATGGGGATGGTTCTGGAGGAGGTGACGCCAGGCGTGCCAAAGGAAAGGCGCCGGATACTCCCGCCCTTGCAGCCAGGCGAAGGCCGCCATGGGCTCGGCCCAGCGCTCCAGGAGCCGCTGCACCCGGTCATTGGCCTGCTTCAGATAGAGGCGAGCGGAGAGAACGCCCGGCAGCACGAAATTCCAGCGCCCCTCCGCGATCCGGTTGGTGTCCCGCAGTTCGCCCCGGATGACCCGGAGGTCCGCCGGTACCTCCGCCGCCAGTGCCGCCAGGTAGCCAGCCACGGTACCGATCTCGAACGTGACGCCGTCCAGACGCCGCTCCAAGTCCCGGAGCAGCGCCGGCAGGTTGGTGAGCGGCTCGGTGTGGTCGGTCCCCTGCATCAACAGGAGATGCCGGGTGGTGGCCCGGCCTTTCCGCTCGATGACGGCCTCCCGCACCTGGCTTTCGGCCCGGTCTGGCTCTGCGCTCAGGAGGCTCAGGTTGCTGTAGCCCACGGCCGGCAGATGGCTCGCCAGCACCCGGGAGCCGTCGGCCCCCTCCCACTGCCACTCCGACGCCAGGTCAGCGCCGTTCACCCCGCGCCAGAGAATCACCGAGTCAAAGCCAAACCCCCGCAGAATCTGCGGCATCTGGCTGATATGGCCGAACATATCCGGCAGATACCCGGCGATGGCCCCGGCGCCCGCTGCCCGGGCCAGGCGCGATCCCAGCGTCAGGTTCCGGATCAGCGCCTCGCCGCTGACCAGGAACTCGTCGGGCAGTACATACCAGGGACCCACGGCAATGCGTCCGTCCCGGATCAGCCGCTCCAGTCGTTCCTGCTGATCCGGCCGGATCGCCAGATAGTCCTCCAGCACAATCGTCTGCCCGTCCAGGTGGAAATGGCGGAATTCCGGGTCGCACTCCAGCCGCTCCACGATCCGATCAAGCAGCCGCACCAGCCGGAAGCGGAACAGTTCCCCGGGCAGATACCACTCCCGGTCCCAATGGGTGTGCGGAATGACATGCGCCTTATATCGCACGGGTAAACCCCCTTCACGATGTGTGATATACGAATAGATACTAGATATATTCCCTGCGATATCGCTATTCCTGCCGCAAAGTAGGGGGAAACCGAAAAAATTTAGGCCCCTGCGCATTGCGCAGGGGCCTCGCCACTTCGCTCGATCGTTAGCGGCTCAACGGCTCGGGGACGCCGGGGGCGGTGCGGTGGACGGGCCAATCATGAGGCGGGTCGGCAGCACCCGCCGCACCATCTCCCGTGCGTGATGGATCTGCCCCAGGACCGCCTGCGCCGCCGCTACGCCCAACTCCCGCTCCGCCTGGATCACGCTGGTCAGCGGCAGCGGCAGCCCCTGCTCGTCCTCCGGGGCGTCGAAGCAGACCAGCGAGAGATCCGCCGGAATGGCCAGCCCCAGTTGGGCCGCCGCCTCCATGGTAGCCCGGGCCATCGGGATGTTCATGGCGAAGAGTGCGGTGATGTCCGGGTTGGCCGCCAGGTGCGCCCGAATCTGGGGGATGAGCCGGCGCCAGACCGGATCGTCGTCGCCGGACTCGCCCTCCTCCTCGGTCAGTTCGGTGAGCCAGAGTCGCCGGTCGATGGGGATGTCGGCGCCCGCCAGGGCCCGTTCATAGCCTTCGATCCGGTCCTCCACGGCCACACTGATGCGGGGCGTCGAGACCAGGCCGATGCGCCGGTGCCCCAGCGCGATCAGGTGCTCTACCGCCGCCTGGGCGCCGCCCAGGTTGTCCGAGTAGACACAGTTGGTCTCCACCCGCCGCAGGTAGCGGTCCACCAGCACGATGGGGAAGCCGGTCAGCGTCAGCCGCAGGATCTCCGCATTGAAGGCCTCGCCGTCCACCGGGAAGATCACGACGCCGGCCACGCCCCGTCGGGTCATCTCCTGGAGCAGCTCCTGCTCCCGCTCCTGCTGGTCCTTGCTCCGCTGGACCCAGAGCCCATATCCCGCCTCGGCGGTGACGCTCTCGACGCCGCCCAGCATCCGCAGGGTGATGCGGTCGTCGAAGCCCGGTGCGATGAAGCCGATCAGACCGTTCGCCGCGGCGGCCTCCGCCGGAGCCGGCAGGGGGCCCGCCGCTTCCGGGTTTGGCAAGGAGGCTGAAGCGGCCTCAGCGCTGCCCTTGGGCTCGGCCACGAAGGTGCCCTTCCCGGGAATCCGGTAGACCATCCCTTCCACCGCCAGGCCGTTCAGGGCGTTCTTCGTGGTAATGGTGCTGACCTGAAAGCGATCCGCCAGTTCACGTTCCGACGGAATCCGGTCGTGCGGCTTCATCGCCCGGATCTCCCGGGCCAGTTCCTCTTTAATCCGTAGATAGAGCACCGGTTCGATCATCAATGTTCTTCCCTTCAAATAGGCATGGTCCACGCATCTATTGTAGGACAAGCGCAGCCACATATCAACGATGATACCGCCTATAGCTGCATATATTTTTTTATCTCGCCGCTGCAGGATTTCGCCCCACGGGGAGCGTATTGCCATCAATGCAGTTGCGGGACTTCATGCAATACTGCTGATATCGGATTCCAACAGGAGGTGAACCGTCCTCAGAGGAACCGTAAGAGTATGTTATTGGTGATTGTCTCGCAATGTCCCGGTATCATCGCATATGGACCATCACATGAGGGAGGAAACAACACGTTGAAAAGGCAGCAGTTCCGCGCTCTGAGCCTTGCACTCGCCGTCGCCCTGACGGTAACGCTCTCGGCCTGCAGCAAGAGCACGTCACAGCCCAAGACGGATTCCGGCACCACCCCCGCGGCCCAGAAGGTCACCATCACCGTCGAAAACGCCCCGCGCCAGGACGATAAGGTGAACTACCAGCTTTTCCTGGATGAGATCGCCCGCTTCAACAAGGTCTACCCCAACATTGAAGTGAAGCCCGACTCCTACCAGTGGGATCCGTCCACCTTCGCGGCACGGCTCCAGGGCGGCACCGCCGGCGACCTGTGGCTGGTGCCCTATACCGAAATCCAGGGTCTCATCGCTAAGAAGGCCGTGGGCGACATCACCGACCTGATGAACCAGGCCAAGGACCCGGCCGTCGGCGACTGGCAGGACGGCGTCCTGAAGGTCGTCAAGGGCCAGGACAGCAAGATCTACGGCATCCCCGTGGGCGGCTACTCCATCGGCCTCATCTATAACAAGGTGCTGTTCCAGCAGGCCGGCCTCGATCCCAACAAGCCCCCGAAGACCTGGGATGAACTGGCGCAGTACGCCCAGAAGCTGACCGACCGCTCCAAGAACCAGGCGGGCCTCGCCCTCTTCGCCAAGGGCAACCAGGGCGGCTGGCAGTTCCTGAACTTCGCCTGGCAGGGCGGCGGCGACTACATCAAGCAGAACGGCAGCAAGTGGCAGGCCACCCTCGACACGCCGGAAGTGGTCAAGGCCCTGCAGTTCTATAAGGATCTGCGCTGGAAGTACGATGTCCTGACCCCGAACGTGATGCTGACCGCCGGCGACGTCTTCCCGCTCATGGCCTCCCACCAGGCTGCCATGTTCCTGGGCGCCCCGGAATGGCTGGACATCATCGGCGGCCAGCAGGGCGGCAAGGTCGACGAGTTCATGGTCGCCTCCCTGCCCGCCGGCCCGGCCGGTGCCTTCAGCCAGATGGGCGGTTCGATCCGGGTCGTCAACCCCAAGTCCTCCGCCGACAAGCAGAAGGCAGCCGTCACCTTCGCCCTGTGGGAAGCCTTCAACCTGGACAACCTCACCCTCAACACCCAGGCCAAGGCCATGGCCGGCAAACCGGTCGGTCTGCCCGCCGTGCCGCTCTTCAAGGGCGACTTCGAGGGCAAGCGTGAGGCGATCATCAACAAGTACGCCAACGTCCCGACCAACCAGTACACCGACTATGTCCAGAACGGTGGCAAGGCCGTCCGGCCTGAACCTGCCGTTGCTGCCCAGGAGCTCTACGCGGCCGTCGACCCGCTGGTCCAGGCCGTGCTGACCGACAAGAACGCCGATCCGGCGGCCCTGCTGAAGCAGGCCAACCAGACCGTTCAGACCAAGGTCCTCGACGCGCTGAAGTAAGTCGATGGCAGAGAAGGGCCGGGGGCCCGCCCGGGCTCCCAGCCCTTCCTCTCTTGCCCGGCCGAACACGGCAGTATCCCGCATACCGCCCGGGAGGGTGAACATCCATGCTGCTGAGCCGCATTCGCAAACATCTGCCGGGGTATCTGTTCCTGGTACCGGCCCTGATCGTCTTCGGACTCTTTTCCTGGTATCCGATCATTCAAGGCCTTCTGCTCAGCTTCCGCAAATGGACCGCCGAAGAGAGCACCTTCGTCGGGCTGGACAACTTCCGCTTCGTGCTCTCCGACCCGGTCTTCGCCATCGCCTGGAAGAACACCGTGATGTTCGTGGTGCTGGGGCTGCTCTTCGGCTACCTGGTGCCCCTGGTGATGGCGATCACGATGAATGAAATGCGCCGCCTCAAGGGGTTCCTGCGGGTGGCCTACTACCTGCCTTCCGTCCTCCCGGGAGTCGTCGTGATCATGCTCTGGAAGTGGATCTACGACCCGGCCGTCGGTGTTCTGAACATGCTGCTGAAGCTGCTGCACATGCAGCCCAGCATGTGGTATCAGAACAGCACCACCGTCATTCCCTCGCTGGTGCTGATGTCCATCTGGACTTTCGCCGGCTCCACGGCATTGATCTACCTTGCTGCCCTACAGAACATTCCCGGCTACCTGTACGAGTCGGCCGAACTGGACGGGGCCGGCCCGCTGCAGAAGCTGTGGCATATAACCCTGCCCCAGGTCCGGGGCGTCATGCTGGTCATCCTGGTCCTGCAGATCATCGGCACCACGCAGACCTTCGTCGAGCCACTGGTCATGACCGCGGGGGGCCCCAACAACGCATCCATGACCGTGATGCTGCTGATCTACCGCTATGCCTTCCAGTACTACAACTTCGGTGCGGCGGCTGCGGCTGGCCTGATCCTGTTCGTGGTGCTGGTGCTCTTCTCGCTGCTCTACTTCTGGCTGACCCGCAAGGTAGGCTCGGCCGACGGCACTTAACTCACAGGGGGTAAACGGCCATGCGTTTCGCTCGATCGCCGCGCCAGAGCCAGGAGCGCTCTGTGCTCTCTGACTCGGACCTGCGCCACTTCGGCCCCCGGCTTGCCTATTGGGTCATCCTGGCGGTGCTCCTGGGCGGCAGCCTGACCATGCTCTTCCCGCTCTACTGGATGGTCAGCAGCGCCTTCAAACCCACCGTGGAGATCTACAAGGCGCCGCCGACCCTCTGGCCGGCCCATCCCACCGCCGGAACCTTCAGCCAGGCGCTGCAGATCTTCAACTTCGGGCGTTACTTCGGCAACAGCCTGGTGCTGACGCTGGGCACGCTGCTGTGCAATCTGCTGGTCTCCTCGCTGGCGGGCTACGCCCTGGCCAAGCTCCGCCCGTGGGGTCATAAGGTGATCCTCTTCCTCTTCCTCTCCACGCTCATGGTCCCGGCCCAGGCCTATCTGATCCCGCAGTTCCTCACCGTCCGGTCGCTGCCGCTCCTGCACCTGAACTTGCTGGACACCCCGTGGGCGATCTGGCTGCCCGGGGCGGTCAGTGCGTTCAACATCTTCCTGTTCAAGTCGTTCTTTGAAGGCATCCCCGAGGATCTCCTGGAGGCCGCCCGCATCGACGGCGCCGGGCCCATGCAGATCTTCCGGTCCATTGTGCTGCCGCTCTCCCGGCCAGTCTTCGGCGTCGTCGCGATCTTTGCGTTCACCGGCTCCTGGAACGACTTCGTCTGGCCGCTGCTGGTCATCACCAACGAGAAACGGCAGCCGCTCACCGTCGCCCTGTACTACCTGGCCAATGTCAGCAACACGCCCTGGAACATCGTCATGGCGGTCATGTCGCTGGTGGTGCTGGTACCGATTATCGTGTTCCTGATTTTCCAGCGGCAGATTATCCGCGGCATCTCCTTCAGCGGGCTGAAAGGGTGAGCGCTGTGAAGCACATGCACGTCGTCTCGCATACCCACTGGGACCGGGAGTGGTACCAGCCGTATCAGCTGTTCCGGCTCCGGCAGGTGGACCTGATGGACCACCTGCTGGCGATTTTCCGGGAGCGGCCGGACTACCGCCACTTTCACCTGGACGGGCAGACCGTTATTTTGGCGGACTACCTCGAATTGCGACCGGAGATGGCCGGCGAAATCCGCGACCTGGTGCGCTCTGGCAAGCTGGCGATCGGGCCATTCTTCGTCCTCTCCGACCTCTGCCTGACCTCGGGCGAGTCGCTGATCCGCAACCTCTTGCTCGGCCACCGGCAGGCGGCGCAGTTCGGGCCGGTCTGCTCCGTTGGCTACATTCCCGACCAGTTCGGCAGCCCGTCCCAGATGCCGCAGATTCTGCGCTCCTTCGGCCTGGCGAATGCCGTGGTAGGCCGGGGCATTGCCGTAGCGGACGTCCCGGTGGAGTTCGAATGGGTCGGGCCGGACGGTTCCCGCGTACTGACCAGCCTCCTGGCCTCCTGGTACAACAACCTCCAGCGGGTGCCTGCCGACCCGGAGGCCGCTCTGGCCTATATCCTCCGGGCCCGGGACTCGCTGGTGCCGTACGCGTCGACACCCCATCTGCTGTTGATGAACGGGGTCGACCACCTGGAGCCCCAGTCTGACCTGCCCGAAATCCTGGCGGCGGCGGCGCCCCAGCTCCCGGGCGACTCCATCGCCCATGGGTCGCTAACCGAGTACTTTGCGGCCCTGCGGACCCATGCCGCCGAGAGCGGCCGGCCCTGGACCGAGTTCCACGGCGAGTTGCGCCAGCAGCACCACCGCCATCTGGTCTTGAACGGCACGCTCTCCGCCCGGGTCTACCTGAAGCAGCGGAACCACCAGGGCCAGATCCTGCTGGAGCGCTGGGCAGAGCCGTGGTCGGCCTTCGCCTGGCTGCTGACCGGCCGGTACCCCGAGGCCCAACTCTGGGAGGCCTGGCGGCAGCTCATGCTAAATCATCCCCACGATTCCATCTGCGGCTGCAGCATCGATCCGGTCCATCGGGAGATGCTGACACGCTTCGACGCCTCGGCCCAGATTGCCGAGGAACTGACCCGCCGGAGTCTCCTGACCATCGCCGAGCGGGTAGACACCCCCCTGCCCGCCGGCTGGAGTCCGGCCGCCACGGCGACGCTGCTGGTTTGGAATCCGCTGCAGTGGAGCCGGGACGAGGTGGTCACCGCCGACCTGGACTTCCCACCGGACACGTCAGGCGCCGGGATCGAACTGGTAGACCTGGCGACGGGCGAGTGCGTAGCCGTCCGGGTGGACTCCCACCAGGAGGTCAAGCGCCTGGAGGTCAGTCCGGTGGAACTGCCCAAGCACGTCCCCGTGCACTCCGTCCGGGTCCAGTTCCTGGCTCGGGCGGTGCCGCCTTTCGGCTACCGGGCATATGCCGCCCGCCGGGTCGAAGTCGCCGGTAACGAGTCGCTCCCGGATCCGACGGCCCGGGACGCTTCGCTGCACCTGCTGGCTTCCGGCACCGGCATGGCCAACCGCCACCTGCAGGTCGAAATCAACCCGGACGGCACGGTGAGGATCGAGCACCTGGCGACCGGCCGGACGTACCGGTCCGGCAACCTGATGGTGGACGGCGGCGAGGCTGGCGACGAGTATCTATACCAGCGTCCCCTGCGGGACCGGGTGGTCCGAGGACTGGCGGGTGCGCCGGCGGTGAGCCTCGTCGAGCCCGGCCCGGACCGCATCACCTTCCGGATCGACGGTGCGCTCCGGCTGCCGGCCGACCTGACGCCGGACCGGCAGGGCCGCATGGCCCAGACGGTCGACTGCCCCCTCACCACCTGGGTCAGCCTGGACCGGGACGGCGAGCGGGTCGACTTCCGGACCCGCATCGACAATCGGGCCCGCAGCCACCGGCTGCAGGTCTGGTTCCCCACGGATCTGGCCTGCGAGTTCAGCCAGGCGGATGCGATGTTCGACCTGGTCCGGCGACCGGTCGTGCTGCCGGAATCTTGGCAGAGCCCGACCGACAACCATCCCCTGGAGAGCTTCGCCGACCTGTCCGACGGGCGTGCGGGATTCGCTCTGGTCTCCTGCGGCATGGCGGAGTACGAAGTCTCCCGGGGTCCGGAGCGGGCGCTCGGTCTGACGCTGCTGCGGACGACGGAGTTTGTCGATGTGAACAGCGCCTTCGAGCAGACCCCGGACGCACAGATGCCGGGCGTCCACGAGTTCAGCTACAGCGCCGTGCCACACATGGGCGACTGCGCAGTGGGTGACCTGTACCGGCTGGCCTACACCCGCTGTGTCCCGCTCCGGGCCACGGCGGTGCGGCCCCATGAGGGCACCCTGCCGCCCGCCCACTCGTTCCTCGCGGTAACCGGCGGCGTGCTCTCCGGGGTCAAGCGGACCGAGGCGGGCGACGGGCTGCTGGTGCGGGCGTACAACCCCGGCGGCGAACCGTCCCGGCTGGCGGTCACGCCGAGTTTCCCCGCCCGGGCGGCCCGGTTGCTGACCATGGCCGAAACGCCGGTGGCAGAGCCGGTGGACGGCGCCCCGTCGGTCCCGCTGGCGCCCCATCAGATCCAGACGCTGGCACTCATGCCGGAGCGCGCTCCCGGAGCCCAGGCGGAGAGCGCTCGGAATAGATGACGCTGGAGGTGGCCCTTGTGAAAACGCTCCGCGCACTGCTCGCCGTATTGCTTCTGCTCACCGCTGTCGCAGTCGCTCCCACGCCCACCTACGCCGCAGGCCCGCAAGGCATTCAGTTCGGCCGTCCCATCGACGATTCCGGCAATATCCTTCTCACCGATGCCGTCGCCGCCTCCCTGGCAGCCAGCGGCGCTGGCTGGGTCCGGCTCAACTTCCGCCTGGGTCCGTGGACGTCAGACACCGCCCAGTTCTACTCGACCTACGACACCATCGTCAACAACCTGCGCAACCACGGCCTGCAAGTCGTCGGCCTGATGTCGAACGAGTTCTACCCGGGCACCCAGTCCGACTGGACCGCCAACAACTACGAGAACACCGGCGGGAACGGGCACAACGCGTACATCGACAGTTTCGGCTACCAGGCGGCCCGGGTGGCGAACCACTACCAGAGCAACGTCAAGTACTGGGAGGTCTGGAACGAGCCCAACTGCTACGCCACCCAGACCGGTCCGACCACGTTCACCGGCTGCAGCTACATGTACCCATCGAACTTCGCCGACCTGCTCGGCCACGTCTACACGCAGCTCAAGTACTACAACCATTATGATGTACAGGTGATCAGCGGCGGCCTCCTGGGCCACAGCATCGGCGACGTCTACTCATCGGGCAACGCCGGGGCCACCTACCTCACCAACACGTACAGCATGGGCATCAACCATGGCTCCTGGAACTGGATCAAGGCCAACGCCGGCAGCTATCCGCTGGACGGCATCGGCCAGCATATTTACATCACCCAGGGCGGGACAGTCTCCAGCACCAACCTCCAGAACTACCTCACCTGGGTTCGCAACGCTTACACGGCGTATGAAGGCACCGGCACGGCCAAGAAGACCTGGGTGACCGAGATCGGCTGGCCCACGGACTCGGTCAGCGAATCGGTCCAGGCGGCCAATATCGATACCACCTACCAGGTGATGAAGAGCACGTCGTATATCGCCTCCTGCCTCTGGTTCTACCTGCGGGACGAGGCCAGCTGGTCGCAGAAGTGGGGCATCCAGCACGCTGACGGCACCGGCAAGACGGGCTGGACAAACTTCCAGAACGACACGTCCTATGAGGGCCGCAACTCCGACGGCAGCATCAACCAGAACATCCTGAACAAGTACAACGCCATGGGCGGCATCGGCACCAACGGATCGCCGTACGACAACGGCGGCACGGCCTACGTCCACTATTGGGACTACGGGTATGTGCAGGACTTCAACGGGGGCAGTATCGGCCGCATGGCGATCATGACCAGCAGCAGCGGGACCTTCCGGGTCGACCAGGGATTCTGGACGACCTACCTGTCCGGCAGCAACCACACCTACCTGAAGTTCCCCACCAGTGACGCATACGCATACAACGGCGGCACGCGCCAGGATTTCCAGGGCGGCTATCTGACCTGGGATTCGACCAACGGGATCGTCGTCCACTAGCCGGCTGGAACCGGAGCAACCTGGGCTGCTCCGGTTCCGCTTTAACAAACGAACCTAATCGTAAATCAGGGAATCTGTCCCATTCACTTTATTCCAGGCGGTGATCGTTTTGGCGGAAACCCATGGCAAGACCCTGCGTACGTTCAATCTATTTGACCCCCGGGACCACAGAGCGCTCTGGCTCGATGCCACGGCCCCCGGCAGCGTCGGGCCGATGGCAGGGCTGGAGGAGCCAGACGCGGCTGTCGAAGCCGCATCCCTGGTGGACGGCCTCATTCTGAACCCGGGCCCGGCCGAACGGCTGTCTGATCGTCTGCCCGGCAAGCGTGGCGCTGGCCTGCTGGTCCGGCTCGACTGGACCAATGCGTTCCGTGCGGGGCTCCATCCGTTGCCCCCGGTCGAAGTCCGACAGGTCATGCTGGCCAGTGCGGACGATGCGCTCCTCATCGGGGCCGAAGGCGCCGTCTTCTCCCTACTCCTGGGCTTTGACGAGGGCTTCGAAGCGGCATGCGTCCAACGGATGGCGCAGGCATCCCGCCAGTGCGAGCGGGCCGGCCTGCCCTTCGTGGTGGATGTCCGCCTGGCCGGGCCGCGGGTGACCCCCGCCGGATTCGCCGGCGCCGTCAAGCTGGGTGCCGGCTTCGCGGTGGAGGGCGGCGCCGATGCGGTGCTGCTGCCGGACCCGGGCGAGGAGGCCTGGTCCACGCTGATGCGCTGGGCCCCGGTGCCGCTGCTGAAGCGCTACGGCTCCCCTGGCGATCCGCCCCTCGACTGGGATGGCCTGTCCGTCACCGCTGCCGCTGCGGTCACCCCCGCCTCCGGCGGCGGGCTCTGCCTCGGCGAAACGCTCTTCGCCCGGCCAGACCGGATCGCCCTGCTCCAGGCGCTGCGGGCGGCCGTCCACCCGGAGGGGGTGCAGCCATGATCGCCGGCAAACTCCAGCGGCTGCACAAACTCCTGGACCCGGCCGACGGCCGGTCGGTCACCGTAGCGGCCGACCACGGCTGGATGTCGGATATGACGGAGAACGTGGTCCAGCTTGAGCGCATCGTCCGGCAGGTGGCAGCAGGCGGCGCCGACGGCATCCTCATGTCGATGGGCCAGGCACGCCACCTGGGCCACCTGCTCCACGGCCGCCGGGCCCCGGCGCTGCTGGTCCGGGCGGATTGGATGAACCTGCCCCGGCTGGGTGGTGCCAACGAGACCAATGCCATCCCGGTTTCGCAGCTGAAGCGGGTGGCGGCGGCCACTGCAGCAGACGCCCTCCGGCTAGGGGCTTCGGGCATCACCATCTACTTCTTCGTCGGCTACGACGACGGCCTGGAGGGCGACAATGTCGAGTCGTGCGCCACCTTCGTGTCCGAGTGCCGCCGCATCGGCCTGCCTTGCGTCATCGAGCCGATCGCCCTGGGCGCCCGGGTCAACGGTACCAACCAGGCCCCCCTGCTCATTGCGGCAGCCCGCATCGCCGCAGAGATCGGCGCCGACGCCCTCAAGATTCCTTACACCGGCGATCCCGAGTCCATGCGCCTGCTGGTACAGGCCGCCGGCGGCGTGCCGGTCCTGATGCTGGGCGGCGCCAAGTCCGACAACGACCGGGACGCCCTGGAGATGGTCGAAGAGGGGCTGAAGGCGGGCGTCAGCGGCGTGGTCTTCGGCCGCAATGTCACCAAGGCCAAGGACCCGGAGTGGATGGTCCGGTCCATTGGCCGCATCGTCCACGGCGGCGAAACCGCCGATGACATCTACCGGGTCGCCCTCGCGCCAGAGGCCAAGCTGCGGGCCATTCCCCGGAATTGCTCCGGCTGCCGTGCGTGCGAGCTGGCCTGCAACTTCCACCGCCACCTGGCCTTCCAGACCACCGAGCGGCGCATCTGGATCGAAGAACGGTTCACCGGCGACCAACTCGACGGTCGGTTCGCCTACACGCCGCACATCTGCACCAAGTGCGAGCTATGCATCAAGGCCTGCCCCACGGGCGCCTTCCGGATGGATCCGAAGGGTTTCCTCGCCCTGGACGAGTCGCTGTGCAACGGCTGCAACAAATGTGTGGAAGTTTGCCCCACCCGGGTCATCGCCCTGGATGAACGGCATATTCCGGTTTTCTGCGACCTGTGTCAGGGCGACCCGCAGTGCGTGAAGGCTTGCGGCTACGGCGCCCTGGTGGTCACCGGTCAGCTGTCCGACGGAGGAGGTAAGTAGCATGGCCAATCTGATGACGCTGAAGCCGCCCGCCCCGCGCGGCACGATCCCGCTGACGGAGCGGGGCTACGCGGGCCGGGTGCTGCATATCGACCTGACCGCCGGCACATCTGGCGTGGAGGCGACGCCGGAGGATGCGGCCCACCTGCTGCTGGGCGGCAAGGGGCTGGCGCTCTGGCTGCTGCACCGGGACCAGCCCGCATGTGTAGAGCCGCTGAGCCCGGAGAACCATCTGATCTTTGCCGTGGGCCCGCTCACCGGCACCACCGCCGCCACCTCGGGCCGGTTCTCGGTAGTCACCCGCAGCCCGCTCACCGGAGCGGTGCTGGACTCCTCCTGCGGGGGCCACTTTGCCAACCAACTGAAACACGCCGGGTACGACGCACTCTCCGTCGTGGGCGCCTGCGCCTCCCCCTCGATCCTGGTGATCGACGGCGATGCTGTTCGCCTGGAACCCGCCGGGGATCTATGGGGTGAGCAGACCTTCGAAGCCGGCCGGCGGCTGAAGGCCCGCTTTGGCCCGGATTCGGAATCCGCCCACATCGGCCCGGCGGGCGAGCGGCTCCTCCCCATCGCCGGCATCGTTTCCGGCTCCCGCATGGCCGCCCGGGGCGGTCCCGGCGCCGTCATGGGCAGCAAGAACCTGAAGGCCGTCGTAGTCCGGGGGCAGCGGAACTTCGGCGTCTACGACCTGGCTGGCTTCCAGGAAGGGGTAAAGCTCTCTGCCCGTGCCCTGCGGATGTCCACCGGCATCAAGCGTGTCACCCAGGAGGGCAGCGCCAACATCCTGGAATTCGTCCAGGCCAGCGGCGCTTTGCCCACCCGCAACTTTCAGCGGGGGCAGTTCGAAAGCGCCGAGGCGCTGACCGGCAGTAAATGGCGGGAGACACTCTGGCAGAACCAGGTCGCCTGCTGGGGCTGCCCCATCTCCTGCGGCAAGCTGGCCGTGGTGACCGAAGGCAAGTACGCCGGGACGAAGGTGGACGGCCCGGAATACGAGACCGTCTTCGCCTTCGGCCCCAACTGCGGCGTCGCCGACCGCTGTGCGATCGCCTATGCCAACCTGGTCTGCGACCGGGCGGGCGTGGATACCATCTCCGCCGGCGGAATCGTCGGCTTCGTGATGGAACTGTACGAGCACGGCATGCTGACCGCCGAGGACCTGGACGGCATCGAGCCCCGCTGGGGCGACGCCGACGCCATGGTGGCGCTCACGGAGAAGCTCGCATACGGCGAGGGTGCCGGCCGGTGGCTGGCCACGGGCGTCCGGGCCATCGCAGCGCGCTTCCCCGGCTCCGCCGCCTTCGCCATGCACGCCAAGGGCATGGAACTGCCGGCCTACCACCCCCGTGGCGCCAAGGGTGTGGCGCTGGGGTACGCCGTCTCCGCCCGGGGCGGCTGTCATCTGCATGGGGCGACCATCGGCGAACTACTGGGCGGTACCGACCCGCTGGCGCAGCAGGGCAAGGCCCGGCTCGTCAAGGACAAGCAGGCGGAGGCGGCGGTGATCAACGCGGCCATCATCTGCTACTTCACCGACTTCGGCCAGACGCTGAAGGAGATCTATCAACTGGTGGCCCCCTGCACCGGTTGGGACTACGGCGGCGTGCAGGGGCTGGAGGAGGTCGGCGACCGCATCGCCACGCTGCACAAACTCCTGAACCTGCGGGAAGGCCTGACCCGCCTGGACGATACGCTCCCGTCGCGGGTTCTGCATGAGCCCGAGCCG
>JBLNEM010000035.1:0-7702 GCA_050262655.1 Mycobacterium leprae
CACCTCTCCGACAACGATTGGAGCGGGCGACGGGATTCAAACCCGCGGCCTGTACCTTGGGAGGGTACCGCTCTATCAACTGAGCTACGCCCGCATTTGGCGCGATCCCTTCGGATGAAGGGGCTCGCTCTCGCCCTTTGCTGCGCAAAGGGCTGCCGCTCCTCGTTTTTTGGCCTTCGGCCAAAAAACGTGTGGTGCAGATGGGGAGACTCGAACTCCCACCGGGGGTGATTACCCGACACGGTCCTGAGCCGTGCGCGTCTGCCAATTCCGCCACATCTGCAATAGCGTCGCCGGTTGTCCGCCGCCGACGTCCATAATATTAACCCGGCTGTACCGTGCCCGTCAACTCTTTCGGGTTTGTCACCTTGTGGCGCGGCTCACAGAATCTACCTGCCATCGGGCGACTGGTCCACACAGATGCTAAACGCGAGCCATGCGGAAGGAGCGGTGTGACCTTGCGGACAGAACGTGATTCGATGGGTGAGATGCAGGTACCCGACGAGGCTTACTACGGTGCGTCGACGGCGCGTGCCGTGCGCAATTTCCCGATCAGCGGCCAGGGAATGCCGCGGCCGTTTATTCAGGCGCTGGGCCTGATTAAAGCGGCGGCGGCGGCCACCAACGCCGAACTGGGGCTGCTGGATCAGAAGATCGCGGCCGCGGTAACACAGGCGGCCTTTGAGTTGGCGGGCGGTCGGTGGGACAAGGAGATGGTGGTCGACGTCTTCCAGACCGGCTCCGGCACCAGCACCAACATGAATGCCAACGAGGTAATCGCCAACCGGGCGACCGAACTGCTGGGCGGCGCCCGAGGGTCGCGGCTGGTCCATCCCAACGATCATGTGAACATGGGCCAGTCCAGCAACGACGTCTTCCCCACGGCGCTCTACCTCTCCGCCCTGAGCATCCTGGACAGCCGCCTGATTCCGGCCCTGCGCCTACTGGCGGACACCCTTACCGCCAAGGCCGCCGAATTCGACACCGTCGTGAAGATCGGCCGGACGCATCTGCAGGATGCCACACCGGTCCGCCTGGGCCAGGAGTTCCAGGGGTATGCCACCATGGCGGCGCAGGCGGCGGATCGACTGGAGCAGGGCAAGGAGTACCTGTGTGACCTGGCGCTGGGCGGCACCGCCGTAGGCACCGGCATCAATACACATCCGGAGTTCGCCGCCCGCACCATTGCCCGCATGGCGGACGAGACCAAACTGCCGCTGCGGGAGGCAAGTAACCACTTCGCCGCTCAGGGCGCCGTGGATGGCGCGGTGGCCGTATCGGGCCTGGTCCGCACGGCAGCGGTCAGCCTCATGAAGATAGCCAACGACATTCGCTGGCTGGCTTCTGGGCCTCGCTGCGGCATCGGCGAGATCAACCTGCCGGCGGTACAGCCGGGCAGTTCGATCATGCCCGGCAAGGTGAACCCGGTGATTGCGGAGAGCCTGATCATGGTCTGCGCGCAGGTGCAGGGCAACGACCTGGTGGTGGGGCTGGGTGGTCAGTGGGGCTTCTTCGAACTGAACACCATGCTCCCGGTGATCGGCTGGAACCTGCTGGAGTCGATCCGCCTGCTGGCCAACGCCGCCCGGAATTTAGCCCAGCAGTCGGTGGCCGGGATTACGGCCAACGCTGCACGCTGCGAAGGCCTAGTGGAGCAGAGCCTGGCCATGGTCACCGTGCTGGCGCCGGTGATCGGCTACGATCGGGCGGCACAGATTGCCAAACATGCCTATGAGACCGGGAAGACCGTACGGGAGATCCTGCTGGCCGAGCAGGTGCTGCCGCCCGCCGAGGTGGACCGCCTCCTCCAGCCATTGCCTATGACCGAACCGGGGATCCAGCACGGGACAGGCGCCGGAGGTTGAGCCAACAGAGCAGCGGCGAGGGTACTCCTCGCCGCTGCTGCGTCGCGGAGCAGGAATGATTGCGTACAAATGTGAAGTACCTGGGGAAGGGAGGCACTGCTGTGGCTTACACCATCTTCGTGGTCGAAGACGACCCGATCATCTCCGGCTCCGTGGCAACCTGTCTCACCCGCTATGGCTACGTGCCCGTACTGGTTCAGGATTTCCGTCAGGTGGAGCAGGAGTTCTTGCAGGCAAATCCGCATCTGGTGCTGATGGATATCAACCTGCCTTACCAGGACGGCTATCACCTGACCAGAGCGATCCGCCGCCACTCGGCCACGCCGATCCTCTTCGTCTCGGCACGGGCGGGCGAAATGGAGCAGGTGCTCGGCATCGAGAGCGGCGGCGACGACTACATAACCAAACCCTTCACCCTGGATCTGCTCCTGGCGAAGGTCAAAGCGATGCTACGCCGCACATACGGCGAGTACGCGGGACACGATGAGGCCCGCAACCTGATCCAGATCGGCAGCCTCCAGTTGGACCTGACGCAGGCGCAGATGCGCTGTGGCGAGCAGAGTCAGCCGCTCACCCGAAACGAGCTGAAGCTGCTCCACTTCCTGATGCAGCGCGCCGGGCGGGTGGTCAGCCGGGAGGAATGCCTGGAGGCGCTCTGGGACGACGCCAGCTTTGTCGATGACAACACGCTTTCGGTGAACGTGACCCGGCTGCGGACCAAGCTGGACTCCTTGGGGATCAGCGATGCCATTCAAACCTGCCGCGGCATGGGCTACCGCCTGCTGCCGGAGCGGCTGCAACCGGAGGGAACACCATGAGCGGCCGCCTGCTGGGTCGCTTCCTGGCAGACCGTGCGCCTGTCGCCCTGCTGCTGCTGCTGAACACGGCCCTGCTGCTGCTCCTGTTCGGCCTTCTCCTCTCCTACACCGGCAGCGGTGTGCATCTCCTGGGGACCGGGCTGGTGGAGGGCGCCCTGCTCTCCCTTGCACTCCTCCTGCTCTATCTGTTGATCGACCTGCTGCGCTGGTGGCCCTTCGCCCGCCAAGCTGAACGGCTGGCGCAGGAGGCCACCCACCTGGATGCACTGGCCAACCTGCCGCCCGGCGCAACGGCCGATCAAAGCGCTGCCCGTGAACTGCTGCTCAAGCTACATGCGCTCGCCGTGACCGACCGCAACCAGCTACAGGCGGCCCACAGCCGCCACCTCAGTTTCATGAACCTGTGGGTGCATCAGATGAAGACGCCGGTGTCGGCGATCAGTCTGATTGCCCAACAAGCGGGCGCCACAGAGATCGAGGAGGAAGCCGCCAAGTTGAACGACGGGCTGGAACTGGTGCTGAACATGGCCCGCCTCGACGACTTCGCCATCGACTACCAGATCCGCCGGATCGACCTGACGGCGTCAGTCCGGACCGTCATCAACAGCCGGAAGAAGCAGTTCATCCGGTCCGGGATCTTCCCGGAGGTGGAGGCCGAGCCCGACTGTGTCGTGCTGACCGATGAGAAGTGGAACCGGTTCGTCATCGACCAGATCGTGAGCAACGCCCTGAAGTACGCGACGCAGGCGGGCAAACCCGATCAGCGCCTGCGGTTCAGCCTGAAGCATCAGGGCGACCAGGTCGTGCTGACGATCGCCGACCAGGGCCCGGGTATTCCGCCCCAGGACCTGCCGCGGCTCTACGAGCCTTTCTTCACCGGCGAAAACGGCCGGCGGTTTGCGCAGGCCACGGGCATCGGGCTCTATCTGGTCAAGCAGGTAATCGATCATCTGGGGCACGCGATTGCCATCACCTCGGTCGAGGGCGAAGGCACAACCGTCGTGCTTACATATCGCAGCTTGCAAAACTGAAAGATTGCCACGGCCCCTTGAAAGGCAAAGCGATAGGTTCCCGGTTCCCCTCGCCCTAGACTGGTATCAGAAAGCGAGGGATTCACGATGAGCGTACTACGGGCACAGAACCTGACCAGAATTTACGGCGGCAGTCGGGGCGCCGTGGCCGTCAAGGCAGTGGACAGCATCAACCTGACGGTGGAGCGAGGCGAGTTCGTCGGCATCATGGGACCTTCGGGCAGCGGCAAGACCACGCTGCTGCAGCTGCTGGGCAGCATCGACCGCCCCACGGCCGGCGAGGTCTACGTGAACGACCAGTCGCTGACGGCCTTGAAAGGAGAGCAGCTGGCGCTCTTCCGCCGCCGTCACCTGGGCTTCATCTTTCAGGATTACAACCTGCTGGACGCCCTCACGATCCAGGAGAACGTGATGATTCCCCTGGTACTGGCGAAGCGGCCAGTCGCCGAAATTGAGGCGAAGGTGAACGCCCTGGCGGCCCGGATGGGCATCGCCGATGTGCTGGCGCATCACCCCTATGAGTGCTCCGGCGGGGAGCGGCAGCGGGCGGCGGCAGCCCGGGCGCTGATTCACGGACCGGCGCTGGTACTGGCCGACGAGCCCACCGGCAACCTGGACTCCAAATCGGCCAAGACCCTGATGGAGTCGCTGGCGCAGTTGAATGCGGATGAGGCTGCGACCATTCTGATGGTGACCCACGACCCCGTCTCGGCCAGCTACTGCCGGCGGATTCTCTTCATCAAGGATGGCCGGATTTACACCGAACTGCGGGCCGGCGCCGACCGTCCCCGCTTCTTCCAGCAGATCCTGGACGTGCTGTCGACGCTGGGGGGTGATCAGTATGACGCTGCTTACGCTGGCCGTTAAGAACGTCCGGCACCAGTGGCGGAGCTACGCCGCCTTCTTTCTCAGCAGTTCCTTCGCCGTCTGGCTCTTCTTCGTCTACGGCTCCCTCCTCTACCATCCGTCCTTCGGGCCCAACAAGCTGCCGCCGAACGTCCGGCAGTTGATGCTCTACATGGAGGTCCTCGTAGCCCTCTTCGCCCTGCTCTTCACGCTCTACGCCCATTCGGCCTTCGTGAAGAGCCGCCAGCGGGAACTGGGGCTCCTCACCACGCTGGGGATGCTGCCCCGCCAGATCGCCGGGATGGTGTGGCGGGAGAACCTGACGGTGGGCCTCGGGGCGACCGTCACCGGGATAGGAGTCGGCACCGTCAGCGGCCCGCTCTTCTTCCTGGGGATCGGCCGGATTCTGGACCTGCCGGAACCGGCACCCTTCTTCTTCTCGCCCCGGGCCGCGCTGCTCACCCTGATCGGCTTCGGGCTGCTGTTCAGCCTGATCTCGCTGACGACCCTCTTCACGCTGCGGCGGCTCTCGGTGGCAGACGTGCTGCGTGAGGCAGCGAAGCCCAAGGCGCCGCCCCGCTTCTCGCCCTGGCTGGCGGCCCTCTCTCTCCTCTGCACAGGCGGCGCATACTATCTGGCCTGGTACGCTTCGACCGGTCGTGCGTCGAACGACCAGTCCGGCGACGTACTCCTCCTGGGCCTCGTCGGCACCTATCTGTTCTTCACCCAGGGGAGCGCCCTGGTGCTGCGGGTGCTGAAACAGCGCCGACAGACCTACTGGCGGGGAGCGAACCTGATCAACCTGGCCCAGCTTTCCTACAAGATGCGGGACAACGCCCGGATCCTCTTCATGATCACGGTGCTGACGGCAGGCGTCCTCACCATGATCACGCTGTTCTACGCCAGCTACCTGAGCTCTGAGGTAAACGCCGAGCAGCACTACCCGGTGGCCCTCACCGTGGAAGCGCCGGCGGGCCTGATCAGCCCGAACCAGGTCGATGGGATTCTGGCACAGGAGGGCGTGCGAGTCAAGGCGACTGAACGAGTCTCCGGGCTCTTGGGTTGGTTGGGCAATCACCAGGGCGGCGAAGTCAGCTACGCACAGGTCCCGATCATTGCCGTCAGCGACGCCAACCGGTGGGCTGCCGCACTGACGCAGACCCCGCCGCTGTCCGTTACCAGCGGTGCGGCAACGGTGGTGATGTCCGACCACTACCCGTGGTCCGCCGGCACTACGGTTGACCTCTACTTCGATCGGGCGGTGAAAGCGCCCGACGTGCGGCTGCCGCTTGATCAGACGGTGGTGGCCAAGCTATTTGATGAACCCTTTGTCGTCGTTGTGGATGATCAGTTGATGGCTACCCTGGAGCGCCAGCACGGTGACCGCACCCTCACCCTCGCCGGCTGGAACTTCGTCCAGTGGCGGGAGAGCCTGACGGCGTCGCTCCGCATCCTGGACGCCCTGGGTCAGGACCGGCAGATGGCACTGGTCGGCGGCCAGCGCTTCGTCTGGGGGACTGCCCTGTTCGCCTACAGCCAACGTCGGGGCATGGCGTTCATGTTCTTCCTGCTGGGGTTCATCTCGATCCTCTTCTTCCTGGCCTCCGGCAACATGCTCTACTTCAAACTCTTCACCGACCTGCAAGAGGACCGGCGGCAGTTTCAGGCCCTCTTCAAGCTGGGGCTGGGCGTGGATGATGTGCGGCGCATCCTCACCACCCAGACCCTCACCCTCTTCTTCGCCCCCTTCCTGGTCGCCCTGGCTCACACGGCGATGATCCTGATGATGGCCGACCAGGGAATGGGCGTCAGCATCTGGTGGCCCCTGGGGGTGGTCAGCCTGATCTACCTGCTACTACACGGCACATACTTCCTGGTGACCCGCCGCACATACACCCGGGCGGTGCTGGGGCAATAGCAAAGGCGGCGCAAACCACTTGCGCCGCCTTTTTCCTATCCAGCCAGCCGCCCTGAGAAGAGCAGCAACCCGAAACAGACGAAGTTGAACGTGATGAACGTGCCGGCCGCTCTCCAGGCCGGGCCGTCGCCCCAGAGCTTCCGTTTCTTGTTCCAACGGTTGAGGTAGTCGTAGCCGATCATCAGCCCGGCGTGGTAGAAGCCATAGAGAATGTAGTACCACTGGGTGCCGTGCCAGATGCCCATCAACCCCATGGAGAAGACGAAGCCCAGCGACGAGGCGAGGTACCGGTTCCTGAACCACTTGCCCCGGGTGGCCGCCATCACAAAGCGCATATAGACATGATCCCGGAACCAGAACGAGAGGCTGATATGCCAGCGGTTCCAGAAGTCGTGGATGTTCTGCGCCAAAAACGGCGCCTTGAAGTTTTCCGGCGGGTGGATGCCAAACAGGTAGCTGAAGCCCACCGCAAAGTTGGAGTACCCTGCGAAGTCAAAGAAGAGGTAGAAGCTGTAGGTATACATGTAGGCCAGGGTCGGCCAGAAACCGTGGCGCAGGGCCTGGGCGTCGAGCCAGTACTTCTTCAGCAGGAATGCGATGATGAACTTATAGAGAAAGCCGGTGAAAATCCGGTGGATCCCACCATCCAGATCGGCCCGGGCCTCTTCCCGGGTCCGTCTCTTGTGCCACTCGGCGCTGAACCGACGGAAGCGGTCGATCGGGCCGGAGGAGATAGTGGGGAAGAAGAGCAGGTAGGCCAGGAAATCCTCCACCGGCAGCCGGGTGATCAGCTTGTCCTGAATGCCGAACAGCACGTCCAGGCTGCGGAAGGTCAGGTAGGAGATACCCACGAAGCCCAGCACGTAGTGCGGTGCGATCAGCGGCAACCACTTGGCGGCCGCGAGGGGCAGGATCGATAGGATCACGACCACGTAGGCGGGCCACCGGCTCTTGAAGCGGGGACGCAGCCAGAGAAAGGCTTCGGCCAGGATCAGCTGGAACAGGGCATAGCCTACGAGGATCCAGATCTCCTGCACCGCCGTGTGCGGCCCGATCTGCAGCGGGTCCCAGTACTGCAGAATCAGCATCGGCACCGTGGCGACCAGGAACCACCAGCGCACCGTGATCCCCAGGAGTCCGAGGACAGCGGCGGGGATCACCGGGTAGAGCAGAATGCCGAAGTACATGAAATCGGCGTATGGTGTCATGCCAGTTCCTCCGCCA
>JBLNEM010000036.1:0-39686 GCA_050262655.1 Mycobacterium leprae
TTATCTCGGACAGCTTGTTCCGCCGCACCCGGTGGTTCGGGCTGGCGCTGGGAATCTGGTTAGGCGGGATCGGCCTCTTCGACATTTTGTCGAACGCCGGGGTGACCACACTGACCGGCCGTGACTTCCTTCACAGTGCCTGGCCGCTCCTCCTGATTGCGGTGGGCGCCAAGGTGCTGTTTGGTCGGACCTTCCGCTGGCACCCCGGGAAGGTGAAGCTGGAGAGCCGGACCAACGTGGTGGGCGAATTCCGTTATGGGCAGTCGAACTGGCTGCTGGACAAGGACCTGGATCTGGAGCATGGCGTGGGCGATGTCAAAATTGACCTGACCACGGCTGAGATCACCGAGGGTATTCACAACATCCACGTGAACGCTTGGATCGGCGAGATCCTGATCCGGGTGCCCGATAACGTCTCGGTCTCCGTGGACACCTCGGCCAATATCGGCGAATTGGATGTCCTCGGCGAGAACCGCAGCGGTTTCAACCTGGCCCTTCAAAAGCAGGAGGTTGTAGCCGATTCCCCGGTGGAGCTACGGATTGATGCCCGGCTCGGCATTGGCAGCTTGCGGGTTGTTAAGCGGCCGGCGGTTCAGAGGTTCACCCTATGATTCCCCCCCGGAGTTCGCTGGGGCTGCAGTGGAAGCTGGCCGCCACTTACATGGTGACCAGCCTCTTCAGTTCCGTTTTGGTAGCCGCCGGCTACTTCGGCGCCATCGAAGCGGGGCTCGAACCGGCCTCGGCTCTGGGAGTCGGGCTGCTGGCAGGTCTGGCCGCAGGCCTAGTCGGGTCGGTAGTCGGCTATTTGATGGCCCGCTCCATCAAGCTGCGCCTCTGGGAAGCCGGTGACATGGCGGGCCGCATTGCGGGCGGCGACTTCGGCGTTCGGCTGCCCGAAGGAAATGCAGATGAGGTGGGCCTGCTGGAAGAGCAGTTGAACGCCATGGCCCATCAGCTCGAGAGTGCCATCAGTGGCCTGCGGCAGATGGCGGAGCAGAATCGGCGGCTGGCCGAAGAGGCAGGCCGCGGCGCCGCCCTGGAGGAGCGGGCAAAACTGGCCCGAGACCTGCACGACACGGTCAACCAACAGCTCTTCGCACTCTCCATGCGCACGGCCGGGGTCCGGCGCCGGTTGGAGAAGCTGGGAGGCGAGGCAGCAGACCTGGCACCCGAGCTGGCGACCCTGGAAGAGCTGGCCCGGCAGGCACACGGCGAGGCGCGCAAGCTGATTCTCCAACTCCGACCGACAACGCTGGAACAACAGGGGCTGGGTCCGGCGCTGGCGGAGTATGTACAGGCAACCGCGGCCAAAGAGGGCTGGGCGACCAACCTGGAGATCAATGAGCAGTTGCGGCTGTTTGGTCTACCGGCCGAAAACCTGTTCCGCATCGCCCAGGAGGCGCTCAACAACGCGGCCAAACACGCGGAGGCAAAGAAGATCTGGGTCTCCCTCACTGCGAGTGCCGGTGCTGTGTGCATGCAGGTGCGGGACAACGGTCGGGGTTTCGACATGAAGGCAGGGGTTCGGCCTACCGCAGTCGGCTTGATCGGCATGCAGGAACGGGTGTCGGCCCTGGGCGGAATGCTCAAGGTACGCAGCAGTCGTGGCAGTGGCACGGAGATTACGGTAACGTTGCCGCTGCCGGCAGAAGGAGGAGAGCAACCTGATACGCCTCATCTTAGCTGATGATCACAAGATGGTCCGGGAAGGGCTGAAAGCATACCTGTCCACCGAGAGTGACATGGAGGTAGTAGGGGAGGCCGCCGATGGCGCCCAGGCCGCACAAATGGCGGCAGCCCTCAAGCCGGATGTCATTCTGATGGACCTGATGATGCCCGGCGTCGACGGCATTGAGGGCACCAGGCTGTGTCTGGCGGCATCGCCCGGCACGCATGTGATTGCCCTGACCAGCATGCCCGATGATGAGCGGGTGGTGCCCGCCATCAAGGCGGGGGCGCTCTCCTACCTGTTGAAGGATGTATCGGCGGACGACCTGGCGACGGCAATCAGAGCCGCAGCAGCCGGTAAGGCGACCCTACACCCGGTAGCCGCCAACCGGATGATGCAGGAACTGACCAACCCCAGCAAGGGTCATTCCGATCTCGATGAGATCAGCCCCAGGGAGTTGGAGGTCCTGCAACTGATCGGCAAGGGCCTCTCCAACAAGGAGATCGGCGATAAGCTCTACATCGGTGAACGTACGGTAAAGACCCACGTGAGCCACCTGCTGGAGAAGCTGCAACTGCAGGACCGGACCCAACTGGCGATCTATGCGGTGCAGCATAAGGTTGTGTAACAAAGAAGAGCGGCCGGGGCAAATCCCCGACCGCTCGTTTCATATCCAGGCCTGGAGGCCTATTCGCCGGCTTCCGGCTTCTTCGGCTTCGCCATGGCGTCCGGCTTCACGTACTCGATCTGACCGGTGTAGTACTGGTCGCCGCTGTGGGAGTCGTTGATGCAGACCGTGGGCAGGTCCTTGACGGTAAGCTTGCGAACCGCTTCGGCACCCAGGTCTTCGTACGCCACGACCTCGGCGGCCACGATGCACTTCGCCAGCAGGGCGCCGGCGCCACCGGTGGAGGCCAGGTAGAGGGCAGTGTTCTTGACCAGGGAGGCCTTCACCTCATCGCTGCGATAGCCCTTGCCGATGGAAGCTTTTACGCCCTGATCGTACATGGTGGGGGCGTATTTGTCCATCCGATAGGAGGTGGTGGGGCCACAGGAGCCCAGCGCCTGCCCCGGCTTGGGCGGGGTGGGGCCGGTGTAGTAGATGATCGCGCCCCTCGGGTCGAAGGGCAGAGGCCGCCCGGCCTCTAAATCGTCCACCATCTTTTTATGGGCTGCATCACGGGCGGTATAAATGGTTCCGGTAATATAGACCTCGTCGCCAGCCTTGATCTGCTTCACCTGTGCGTCGGTGAGCGGAGTCGTCACATGCACTTTAGCCATTAGAGCACAGCCTCCTTATGGCGATGGGCGTGGCACTCGATGTTGATGGCCACGGGCAGCGCGGTGATGTGAACCGGCATGGTCTCAATATGAACGGCCAGCGCGGTCACGGTGCCGCCAAGACCCATGGGGCCGACACCCAGCTTGTTGATCTCCGTCAGCAGTTCCTGCTCACGGGCGGCCCACTCCGGATCCGGATTGGGCTTGCCAACGTGGCGCAGCAGCGACTTCTTGGCCAGATAGGCGCACTTGTCGAAGTTGCCGCCGATGCCTACGCCCACGATCAGTGGCGGGCAGGCGTTCGGGCCGGCAGCAGCGACTGCGTCCACGATGAACTTGCGGGCACCTTCCCAACCGGCGGACGGGGGCAGCATCTTCAGCTGGCCCATGTTCTCAGAGCCGCCGCCCTTGCTGTCCACCTTGATGTGCAGCTTGTCGCCGGGAACGATGTCAATGTAGACAACTGCGGGCGTGTTGTCCTTGGTGTTAACCCGGTTCAGCGGGTCCTTCAGGATCGACTTGCGGAGATACCCGTCGTTGTAGGCTTTGGCCACGCCCTTGTTGATGGCTTCCTTCAGATCGCCGCCAACGAGGTGCAGGTCCTGGCCGACTTCCACGAATACCAGCGCAGAACCGGTATCCTGACACATGGGCACCCGCTCATTCCGAGCGATGGTGTAGTTCTCGCGCAGCTGGCTGAAGATCGCCTTCCCCACGGACGACTGCTCCAACTGCTCCCCCCGTGTAAGAGCCTCGATTACATCGGGCTCCAGCACGTAGTTAGCCTCCATGAAGAGCCGGCCGATCGTCTCTGTGACCTGATCCACGTGGAGTTCACGCACTGTCATTCCTCCCACTCCCCTAGAACTAGAACTTGCGGAGGCCGAGGCGATAAGCCATGGCAGCCTGCTTCAACTGCTGAATCGCCTCAGTCTGGTTGATGTGCTTGGGGCATGCTTCCACACAGTTGAACACTGTATGGCAGCGGAAAACCCCATATTCATTCGCTACAAGTTCCAAACGTTCCTTGTTAGCAGTGTCACGAGAATCGACAAAGAAGCGATTCGCCCAGACCAGGGCGTGGGCACCGAGGTACTGCTCGTTGTTTGCACCGCTGGGGCAGGCTGCGAAGCAGGCACCGCAGAGGATGCAGTCGATCTCCTCGTTATACTTGGCCCGGTCCGCCGGCGACTGGAGCCGTTCGCGCTCGGGTTCCGGCGTGTCGTTGATGAGCCAGGGCTTAACTCGCTCGTAGTTCTGCCAGAACTTATCCATGTCGACGACCAGGTACTTGACCACCCGCATATGGGGCAGCGGGGAGACCGTAACGGTGTCGCCTTCCAGCGCGTCCTTTACCTGCACCCGGCAGGCCAGCTTATACTGGCCGGAGACGTACATGGCGCACGAACCGCAGATTGCTTCCCGGCAGCTGGCACGGAAGGAGAGGGAGGTATCCTTCTTCTCCTGCACCCAGATGAGGGCTTCGAGGACGGTCATGCCGTCCCGGTAATCGACGGTGAAAGTGTCGTAGTGGGGATCGGTCCCCTGTTCGGGGTCATAGCGGAAGACACGCAGCTTGAAGTTCTCCATGGTTTCCCCCCCTTAGTACTTCCGGGCTTCCGGCTGATGCCGGGTGATGGTGACCGGGCTGTATTCGATCTGTGGGCCGGTGGGGGAGTAGAAGGCACGGGTATGCTTCAGGAAGTTCTCGTCATCCCGAGTCTGGAAATCCGTGCGGGAATGGGAGCCGCGGCTCTCCTTGCGGTTCAGGGCCCCCTGTGCGATCACTTCGGCCACGTCCAGCATGCCCTTCAGTTCGTAATGCTGGTGGAGGTCCATGTTGAAGACACGGCCGGTGTGCCGTACCTTCACCTTGGTGTACCGCTCTTGCAGTGCGCGCAGCTTGGCGATGCCTTCGTTCATGGTGGCTTCGTTGCGGAAGATGCCGATGTGGTTGAACATGGTCTCCTGCAGTTCGGTCCGAATGGTCGGCCCATGCTCCGTGCCTTCGCCGGAGGCTAGCGCCTGGAATCGGGCCTCGACATCCTTCAGGCCTTCGCCCAGAGCGCTGTCGGCACCGGCCATCGACGTATGGGACTGAACGAACTGGGCCATGTTGTCGCCGGCCAGCTTGCCGAAGACGATGGTATCCAGCAGGGAGTTGCCGCCCAGCCGGTTGGCGCCATGGACGCTGACGCAGGCGCATTCGCCCGCCGCATAGAAGCCGACTACCTGCGTTTCGCCCCGGACGTTCGTGTCGATGCCGCCCATGGTATAGTGCTGGCTCGGCTGAACCGGAATCGGCTGGTAGACGGGGTCGATGCCAGCGAAGTTCTTGCAGATCTCCCGCACCTCGGGCAGCCGCTCGTTGATCTTCGCCTCGCCCAGATGGCGCAGGTCGAGGTGAATGTAACCGCCGCCAGGACCGCCCAGGTTGAAGCCGCGGCCTTCGTTGATCTCGGTCTGAATCGAGCGGGCGACGATGTCGCGGGGGCCCAATTCCATAGCCTTCGGCGCGTACTTGACCATGAAGCGCTCGCCGAGGTTGTTCACCAGGTAACCACCCTCGCCGCGGCAGCCCTCGGTCATGAGGATGTTGGTGCCCCACAGGCCGGTGGGATGAAACTGGATGAACTCCAGGTCCTTCAGCGGCACACCGGCGTGATAGGCCATAGCCATACCGGCGCCCGTGTTGTTCAGGTTGTTGGTGGAGTGGGCGTAAATGCGGCCGGCGCCGCCGGTGGCGAAGAGAACGGCATCGGCCTTCACCGTGCCAACCTCGCCGTTGAGCATGTTCATGACCACCAGACCGGCCGTCTGGCCATCCTTGACCACCAGCTTGAGGACGAGGAATTCCTGGTGAACCTTGATGCCTCGCTTTACGGTCTGCTGGTACATGGTATGTAGCAAGGCATGCCCAGTCTTGTCCGAGGCAAAGCAGGTACGGGGGTAACCGGCGCCGCCGAACGGACGCTGTGCGATGGTTCCATCCTCGTTGCGGGAGAACGGGCAGCCCCAGTGTTCCATCTCCACGATACGGGGCACGGCTTCCCTGGCCATCACTTCGGCCGCATCCTGGTCGGCCAGGAAGTCGGAGCCCTTGACGGTATCATACATATGCTTTTCCCAGCTATCATCCTTGCCGTTCGGATGATTGGCAAACGAGGCATTCACGCCGCCTGCTGCGGCCACCGAATGGGAACGGACCGGCGGCAGCTGGGAGATAATGACGACATCCTTGACGCCGCCGTCATGCACGGCGATGGCGGCACGTAGACCGGCCAGACCGCCGCCGACGATTACTACACGATGAGCGAGTTGCACCCTAGCACCCCTCCGTTCGCTACTTCAGGAACGCATACAGGGCCGTGGAGCCATAACCGACAGCAATAATGCCAAAAACCGTCAGCACCCAGGCGACAGCCTTGCCGGCCTTGGGCCAGTAGTCCAGAACGATGTTCCGCAGGCCATTCAGCCCATGGAACAGGGCAAACAGCAGCATGCCGAAGTCAACGATCATGTACAGCAGCGACTGCAGCCGTACTTGACTGGTGGCAAAGGTGATCTCCGCCGTTGGGTTCACGAAATGCATGACCGCAAAATGGGTGCCCAGCAGCAAAACAAGGACAACCGCGGTGATGCGATGCCAGATCCAGGTCCAGAGGCTTCCCCGCACGTGATTCTCCTCCTTTACCGCTAGATGGCCAGGAACTTCAGGATGAAGGCGTAGCTGCCAGCCACGATGCCTACGGCCGAGAGGATAAACACGGTCCAGAAGAGCGACCGCTGTTTCCGCACACCCCAGCCCAGATCATGGAGCATCAACCGCACGCCGTTGATGCCATGGAACACAACCGCCAGGAACAGGAGCCACTCGCCCACCACGAACACGGGCGTTTTGAGTGCGGCCAGCCTCGTGTCGAACTCGGCGGAGCCGCCGCGCATGACCGATGTGACCTCCCAGATGTGGAGCATCAGGAACAGTGTGATCGCGATGCCGGAGATCCGGTGAAGCACATGGGACCACATGCCGGTGCGATAGTACCTGGGCTTCAGGTCGGCGTATACACGTACGTCCCTCTTACCCTCTGCATTGGTCATTCAGTTCACTTCCTCCGTGATAGCCTTTAGGTTCATTCAAGTCCACCCACTGAGGAAAATCAACCGATGGACCCAAAGATGGACTGAAAATAGCCCATTGTGTGTCCACACTCGGCGGGTGCATAGGCCGGGTCCGAACAGACACAAGGCGCCGCCCTGTTTGGGCGACGCCTTGTGATGGATAGCACTTGGAGCGGTTCAAGCGGCCTGGGAGGCCGGTTTCCAGGCAATATTAGCCTAGCTTCTTCATCAGATTAGCCATTTCAATAGCACTCACGGCCGCGTCAAATCCCTTGTTGCCGGACTTGGTCCCGGCCCGCTCAATAGCCTGCTCAACGGATTCCGTGGTAAGAATGCCAAAAGAGATCGGGGTCGAGGTTTGCAGCATGGCGTGGGCTATGCCTTTACTGGCTTCGGCCGCTACATATTCGAAGTGGGGGGTGGCGCCACGGATTACGGCGCCCAGGCAGATGACGGCGTCATAGCGGCCAGTCTGAGCCATTCGCTGGGCCACCAGCGGGATCTCGAAGGCGCCTGGCACCCAGGCCACATCGACATCCGCCTCGCTGCCCCCATGGCGCACGATGGCGTCCTGGGCTCCGCCGAGGAGACGGCTGGTGATGAACTCATTGAAGCGGGCCACCACGATGCCGAATCGCAAGCCGGTGCTGCTGAGTTCACCCGAGAACACCTGACCCATGCCGGATCCCTCCTAGAAGGCGTTGCCGCTGGCCTTGCCCATCAGAAACGGCGCCAGGCGGCGGTAGAGCGCCAGGCTGATCACAGAGGACAGGAAGCCCTTGAACAGGTTGAAGGGGGTCGACAGGTAGATGGCGCCGCTCCAGGCGGCGGCACCCTTCATGCCCCAGAGCGGATAGACCAGGACGGCATTGAGGGGGATGAGCAGCAGAGCCATCACCACAGTGCCCACGGCGGCGGAGAGCAGGCCCCACGCCCAGGCACGGGCACCCAGCCGGCCCAACAACCGGTGCATGAGACCGCTGGCGAGAACGAGTGCGGCGCCGGCCAGAAAGTTAGCCAGCACGCCAACCCAGCCGGCGGTGGACTTGCCGGAGAGCCAGAACAGGACGGACTTCACGCTCTGCACCGCAACGCCGGCGCCCGGGCCCAGGGTATAGGTAGCGATAATGGCGGGCACATCGCCGGCATCATACTTGAGAAATGCCTGGAAGGGCGGAACGTGGATCTCGCCAAAATACATGAGCAAGAAGGCCATGGCGCTCAGCATAGCGATCATCGTGAGGCGGTGCAGGTTGGTCTGTCGTCCGTTGGTCATTTTCTTATGATAGCTCCTTTGTACATTAAGAGTGGTACCGAAGACGGGGGGCGAATCGCTTATCGAGCCGTCGACACAGAGGTAACCGGTAGTGGCACTATAAGAGGCATGGATGGTTATATCCCGGTAAAGCATTGTGAATGCGGTAGCGAAGTGTTCGGAGACCGTGAAATTCGCATACCGTACCTACCCATAAGCTATGCAGCGATATAAGCGTTGTTGATGATAAGCGTGAAGTTCAGTGTCCAATGAGGTGGCCCATCTTCTCTCTTTTGGTCTCCAGGTAGTGTCGGTTCTCCTCGTTGGGCTGCATTTCGATCGGCACCCGTTCCACAATGGTCAGCCCATAGCCCTGGAGACTGAACTGTTTGCGTGGATTGTTGGTCAGCAGGCGAAGGCTGCGAACTCCCAGGGAGCGCAGGATCTGGGCACCGGTACCGTAGTCTCGGGCATCGGGGGCGAAGCCCAGGGCCAGATTGGCTTCCACCGTGTCTTGGCCCTGATCCTGAAGCGCATAGGCTCGCAGCTTGTTGGCCAGACCAATTCCCCGGCCTTCCTGCCGCATATATAGCAGCACCCCCCGGCCCTCCCGATTGATCTGGGTCAGGGCCGAGGCTAGCTGCTCACCGCAGTCGCAGCGCATCGAATGAAAGACGTCGCCGGTCAGGCACTCGGAGTGGACCCGGCAGAGCACGGGCCGGCCATCGTCCACCTCGCCCATCACCAGCGCAACGTGGGTCTTGCCGGAGAGCCGGTCTTCAAATGGATGGGCCATGAAGAAGCCGTAGTCGGTGGGCATGCGGACCGGCGGCAGCGGGTCGATCAGGCTCTCAGTCTGCATGCGATAGCGGATCAGGTCGGCAATCGTCACCAGTTTGAGCTGGTGCTCCTGAGCGAAGGCGAGCAGCTGCGGCATTCTGGCCATGCTGCCGTCCTCATTCATGATCTCGCAGATCACCCCGGCCGGGTACAACTCCGCCAGGCGGGCCAAGTCGACCGCCGCTTCCGTGTGTCCGGGGCGGCGCAATACGCCGCCGGGTTTGTAACGGAGGGGGAAGACGTGCCCGGGGCGTACCAGATCGGTGGGCCGGGTGGCCGGATTGAGGACCGTCTGGATCGTATGGGCTCGCTCGAAGGCGGAGATGCCGGTGGTGACATGCTCGCGAGCGTCGATCGAGATGGTGAAGGCGGTGCCCATATGGTCTGTGCCTCGCTCCACCATGTTGGGAATCCCCAACTCGTCCAGACGCTCACCGATCACCGGGAGGCAGATCAGCCCACGGCCGAACCGGGCCATGAAGTTGATGGCCTCCGGGGTTACCCTCGCCGCGGCAATCACCAGATCGCCCTCGTTCTCCCGATCTTCGTCGTCCGTTACAATGACCATGTGGCCTGCCCCGATCTCGGCGATGGCCTCTTCGATGGTGCTGATCTGGCTGATCGGATCACACCTCCTTCCGGGTCAGAAGCCGTGGTCACGCAAGAACTCGACGGTAATGCCACGCCCTGTCGGTTCGGGGCGGACACCGCCGGTACCCAGCAGGCGCTCTACATACTTGGCCAGGATGTCGACTTCCAGGTTGACCGTATCCCCCACATGCCGGATCGCCAGGTTGGTGTTGGCCGCCGTGTGCGGAATGAGCGAGACCTGGAACCGGCCAGAGGCCACATCGACCACCGTCAGCGAGATGCCATCGACTGCCACGGAGCCCTTGGGCACCAAGTAGCGCAGCAGATCGGCGGGGGCTGCAACCGAGACGCGCAGGGCAATCTCATCGCGGCTCAACTCGGCGATGGTGCCGGTGCCATCCACATGGCCCTGCACGATATGGCCGCCCAGTCGGTCCCCCAGAGCAAGCGTGCACTCGAGGTTAACGAGGCTGCCGGGAACGAGCAGCTTCAGGTTGGTGTGCTGGTACGTCTCGGGCATGATGTCGGCGGTGAAGGAGTCCCGGTCGAAACGGACCACTGTGAGGCAGACACCGTTCACGGCGATCGAGTCGCCCAAATGGATCGACTCCAACACCCGCCGGGCGGAGAGCATCAGATGCAGGCTGTGACCTGCCCTTTCTACGCTGCGGACGGTGCCGGTCTCCGTCACCAGCCCGGTAAACACAGGGCCTCACCTCTATCGGCTCTTCAGTTCGCCCTCCAACAGCACATCCTCGCCGATCTGGGTTACTTTCATTGGCCCCAACGGCCAGGCTTCGGCCATCAGGTTGAGTCCCTGACCGGCCACCGGTCCGGGGGCGGTCGCACCGCCAATGGCCTTGGGGGCTACGTAGACCATGAGGTAGTCGGCCAAACCCTGCGACATGAAAGACCAATGGACACGGCTGCCGCCCTCTACCAGCAGGCTGGCGATTCCTCGCCGGCCCAGTTCATCCAGCAGGGGCTCGAGGGCCACCACTTCTTCCCGCTCAGGCAGTTCCAGGGTCTCGGCGCCCAATTCACGAATGGCCGCCAGTTTTGGTGCTGAGGCAAGGTGGGTCACGGCCACCAGGGTCTTGTTGGGTCGTGGCCGCTGCAGCAGTTCAGGCGATAAGAGACGCGCCTCCAGGCTGATTTTGGCCAAGGAGTCCAGCACAACGCGCAGCGGGTCTTTCGGCTCCCAGGTGGGATCCGGCCCCGGGTCAATCCCGCCGGCCCAGTTCGGCAAGGGGCCGGGTGCAGTGGGCCGCGCAGTCAGTTCCGGGTCGTCGCGCAGGGCCGTTGTGCTGCCCACCAGGATGGCGTCAACCTGATCCCGAATCTGGTGCAGGTGAGCCCGGGCTGCGTCGCCGGTTACCCAGCGACTATCGCCGGAAGCGGCGGCGATCTTGCCGTCCAGCGTCATGGCCCACTTCAGGACCACCAGGGGGCGACCGGTCTGCTTCAACTTCAGGTAAGCCCGGTTGAGAGCCGCAGCTTCGTCCGCCAGGAGGCCGCTCTCAGCCTGAATGCCGGCGTCACGCAGCCGCTGAAGGCCCTTGCCGGCCACCCGCGGGTCCGGGTCGACCATGGCAGCGACCACCCGGGCGACACCCGCCTCCACCAGGGCGTCGGCACAGGGCGGCGTCCGGCCAAAGTGGGCACAGGGTTCCAGGGTCACGTAGGCCGTGGCGCCACGGGCGGCGTTGCCGGCTTCTTTCAGGGCGTGGCTCTCGGCATGCGGTTCGCCCGCTTTCCGATGGTAGCCGGTGCCCACAACCTTGCTGTTTTGGACGATCACACAGCCAACCATCGGGTTGGGATGGGTGCGGCCGCGCCCCAGAGCAGCCAGTCGTATCGCTTGCGCCATATACTGGCGGTCGTCAAGGGTGAAAGGCAATGAAAAACACCCCCGGGGGCTGTCCCTCAGGGGTGTTGGTCGTGCGAAAGGCCAGGCTAATGCAGCGCGGGTACGCAGGCGGTAGAGGCCAGTGCCCCAATGGGCACCAGCACAGCCAGACCGCCCAGCAACCATAGCTGCTGAGCCAGAAACGCACCTTCTTCCATCCGGACTGTAACCGTCGGCCCCGGAATCTCACCGGTGTCTGCACCCGAAATGCAAAGCGTTTCGGGGCTCGCGGCGCTTGTGTTGCGAACTGCAACCATTACCGCCGGTAGGGAATTTCACCCCACCCTGAAGGCAACCTTTTGTAGTTTGGCTACATGGTACCACAATCACAAGGCTCCGTGCAACTGAGCAGGGAGGATGGCGCCGGGGAGAAACCAATAGTTCACGTCGGCAATTGTTAGTGATGAAATCTATTAGGTGCGTTATACTGGAGAGGTAGATGCCAGAGCGGCTATTTTGAGTGTTTCGGGAGGGAGAGCCCGTCTATGCAAATGGTTCGCCGGTTCCTTCGCTATTATCGTCCCGTCTGGTATTTGGCTGCGCTTAGTCTGATCCAGGTTGCCGTCGCTGCGGGACTGGGGCTGGTCCAGCCATACATTATTAAGCTGATGGTCGACCACGTCCTGACGGAAGGCCAGTGGCAGTGGCTGGTGCCCGGGGCTGTAGCGATCATCGGTTTTGCCATCATGCGGGGTACCCTGCGATACACGCAGCGCTACAGCATGGAACTGGCTACTCAGCAGGTGATTCGTGACCTGCGGAGTGAGTTGTACCGCCACCTGCAATCCCTCTCGTTCGGCTTCTATGACCGGGCTCAGACCGGTGAACTGATGAGCCGGGTCACGGCCGACGTGGAGACCCTCCGCCAGGCTGGCGGCATGGGCATCGTCAATGGCAGCATGAACCTCGGCAGCGTGGTTGGTATTGTCGTCGTGATGCTGTTCATGGACTGGCGCCTGGCCCTTGTTTCGTTGATCTTCCTGCCCTTCCTGATCCACGCCGCCGGACGCTTCACGGCCCTTTCGCGGCCGGCCTGGCGGAGGGTTCAGGCGGAGACCGCCAATCTGTCGGCTACGCTGCAGGAGTCCATTGCGGGTATCCGGGTGGTGCGGGCCTTCGCCCGGGAGGATCGGGAGACCGACCGCTTCAGGGCGGCCAACGACCGGTTCCAGGCAGCCAACCTGAGGGCCATCCGGCTGAACTCATTCTGGACCAACTACATGAACTTCCTGGCCACCATCGGTGCCGTAGCCGTTCTTTGGTATGGCGGCCGTCGCGTGATGGCAGGGGAGATCACGGTCGGTACGCTGCTGGCGTTTAACACCTACCTGGCCAACCTGCTCAACCCGGTCCGAAACCTGGCCGGCGCTGTTGGCACCTTCATGCAGGCGGGCGCCGGGTTGCACCGGATCTTCGAACTGCTGGACACCAAGAGCGACGTGGCCGAAAAGCCGGATGCCAAGGAGATGGCCCGGGTCAGGGGCGGGGTTCGGTTCGAGCAGGTCTCCTTCAGCTATAGCGCCAGCGAACCGGTGCTGGATGACATCAACCTGGAGATCAAACCCGGACAGCGTGTCGCAGTGCTGGGCATGACTGGCTCGGGCAAGTCGTCGCTCATTCATCTGCTGCCACGCTTCTACGACCCGACCGCTGGCCGGATCCTGGTGGACGGCACCGATATTCGGGATGTCACGTTGGAATCGCTGCGCCGGAACATTGCGGTGGTATTGCAGGAGACCTTCCTGTTCAGCACAACCCTCCGGGAGAATATCGCCTACGGCTCACCGAACGCGACCATGGCTCAGATCGTCGCTGCCGCCAAAGCCGCACAGATTCATGACTTCATCGAAAGTCTGCCGGACAAGTACGAAACGGTAGTGGGCGAGCGGGGCGTGGGTCTGTCCGGTGGTCAGAAGCAGCGGGTGGCGATCGCCCGGGCACTGCTGCTGGACAGCCCCGTTCTGATTCTGGACGAGTCCACCAGCGCCGTGGACGTGGCGACCGAGCATCTGATTCAGGCGGCGATGGATCGGGTCATGCAGGGCCGTACCGCTTTGATCATCGCCTCCCGGCTCAGCACCGTCATGAACGCGGATATGGTCGTGGTACTGGATCACGGCCGCGTTGCAGCGGTAGGCACCCATGCGGAACTGATCCAGCAGGAGGGCCTATATCGCACGATCTATGAACTGCAGCTGAAGCCGGCAGAGGAATACCAGGCGGGGAAGGGAGTGACGGCCTGATGGGTATGCGCATGGACCGCGGTCCGGGCAGCGGACCGGGCGGGATGCGGCTTGACGATTACGACGTAAAGCTGCGCGAAGTAGACCCGAAGGTCTACCGGCGGATGTACTCCCTGGTGCGTCCCTACATGTGGCGCCTGCTGGTAGCCGTCTTCGCCATGGCGGCCACGGCGATCACCGGTCTGGTCGGTCCTTACCTGGTGCAGGTGGCGATCGACTCCTTCATCAAGACCAAGAATGTAACCGGACTGAACTGGATCGCACTGGCCTTTATCGTGACCGAACTGCTCAACTGGTGGTCCAACTACGGTCAGACCTATCTGATCTCCTGGGTGGGCCAGACGGTGATCTACGACTTGCGGACGCAGATGTTCCGCCACCTGCAGGCGCTCAGCTTCAAGTTCTACGACGCCATGTCCACTGGGCGCATTATGTCCCGTCTCATGTCGGACGTGGATGCGATTAACCAGTTGGTCTCCTCCGGTCTGGTGACGATTCTGGCCGACTCGATGCTGCTGGTCACCATCATCATCACGATGTTGAAGATGAACTCCCGGCTGGCCCTGGTCAGCTTTATCACCATTCCGGTGACGATCCTGGTGCTGCGGTACTTCCGAGGGCGGATGCGGGACGCATTCATGAACATGCGCCGGAAGTATGCCGACCTGAACGCCAACCTGGCCGAGTCGATCTCCGGCGTGCGTGTCACGCAGTCGTTCACCCGGGAGGGGAAGAATCAATCCCAGTTCGATAACGTGGCCGAAGAGACGCGCCAGGCCAACATGCAATCGGTGTCGGTGATGGCCATGTTCTTCCCCTCGATCGAGATCATCTCTGCGCTGGGCATCACGCTGGTGCTCTGGTATGGCGGCGTGCTGATTCGGGGTGGGACCGCTGGTGTCACCGTGGGCCAGGTGGCTGCCTTCATCCTCTACCTGAACCGCTTCTTCCAGCCCATCCGCGACCTGAGCCAGGTGTACAACATCCTCCAGGCGGCAGTGGTCTCCGGCGAGCGTGTGAACGAAGTGCTGGAACAGGTGCCGGAAGTGGTGGACCGGCCTGACGCCTACGCTATCCCGCGGGTCAATGGGGCCGTCCAGTTTGAAGATGTCTCCTTCAGTTATGTGGAGGGGCAGCCCGTGCTGCACGGGGTGAACGTGACGGCCAAACCGGGCCAGACCATCGCCCTGGTCGGGCCCACCGGTGCAGGGAAGTCCAGCATGATCAACCTGCTGGCCCGGTTCTACGACCCGGTGGAGGGGAAGGTGCTGGTCGACGGCCATGACTTGCGGGGGGTGACCCAGCAGTCGTGGCGCTCTCAGTTGGGTGTTGTGCTGCAGGACACGTTCCTGTTCACGGGCACGATCCGGGAGAATATCCGGTATGGGCGTAAGGACGCCACCGATGCAGAGGTGGAGGCTGCCGCTCGTGCCGTAGGTGCGCATGAGTTCATTGCCCGCATGCCCGGCGGATACGATACCGAGGTGAACGAGCGAGGCAGCAAGCTGTCGGTGGGACAGCGGCAGTTGATCGCCTTCGCCCGGGCGCTCTGTGCCAACCCGGCGATTCTGATTCTGGATGAGGCCACCTCCAACATCGATACGTACACGGAGGTGTTGATCCAGAACGCTCTGAAGGAACTGCTTTACGGGCGGACGGCCTTTGTCATCGCTCACCGGCTCTCTACCATCCGGAACGCCGATTGTATCTACTACATCGATGGCGGTCAGGTGGTGGAACAGGGGACCCACGATGAACTGCTGGCGCAGGGCGGGCGGTACGCCGCACTCTATCTGGGCCAGTTCGAATTGGAGCAGGCCGGCGCCTGAGTGAGGACAGCCCGTTATCTCCCGAGGGACAGGCGCATAGCCTTTCCCGATAGGGGGAGTGGCTGTGAGCCGGAATGAGTCCCTGGCCCGGGGGGCTGCGGTGCTAGCCATAGCCGGGCTGATCGTGAAGATATCGAACCTGTTTGTAAGGGTCCCCCTGACGCGCCTGATTGGCACGGAGGGGCTGGGCATATACCAGATGGCGCTGCCCGCCTTCTTTGCCATGTATCATCTGGCAGCCGGCGGCGTGCCCATCGCGGTACAGAATCTGGTGGCGGAGTACCAGGCCAAGGAGCGGCGGGCCGGGGCTGAACAGGTGCTGCGGCTGGCCCTGCGGTACTCCATGCTGACAGGTGGCGCCGCCGCCTGCCTGCTAGTGATGGGAGCGCCGCTTCTGGCCCGGCTGTTGGGGGAACCCCGCACGTATTGGGCGCTGGTCGCGGTAGCGCCGGCCGTTCCCCTCTTCGCCATGGATGCGATGTACCGCAGCTACATGCAGGGGCGCAAGCTGATGTCCCCCAGTGCGGTGGCCAGCCTGGTCGAGCAGGGCACCAAGATCGTGGCGACGCTGGCTCTGGCCATCGTGGTGGTGCCATTGGGCAAGGCGTATGCGGCAGGCGGTGCGGCGGCAGGCATCACCGCAGGGGCCGTTCTCAGCCTGGTCTACATGATGGCCAGCTACCACCGGCTGCGGCGGGAAGACGGGCCATCGCAGTCCCGGCCCGAACCACGGTCGATTCTGGTCAGACGCATGGTTCACCTGGCCTGGCCGGTCACGCTGGGCAGTATCATGATGCCGCTGCTGAATGTGGTGGACGTCGGTATCGTGCAGCGGGGCTTTCTGAAGGCCGGGTATGGTCAGTCGGTAGCCACCGCGATGTATGGTGGGCTAAACGGAATCGCCGTTCAGGTAGTCTGGTTCCCCATGGTGATCACCAACGCCCTTGGGAACGCCCTGGTGCCGGTTCTGGCGGCCGCCCGCGCCCGGCACGACGAGGAGACGGTGTGCGACCGGGCGCTGATGGGGCTGCGTGCTACGGGCCTGATCTGCCTCCCTGTGGTGGTGGGGCTGGCCGCTTTTGCCTATCCGATTGCCCGGTTGTTCGGTGACCCGGCTGCGGCTGTTCCACTCCTGTACATGGCGCCGGCGGCCTACTTCGGACCGTTGACATGGCTCATGACGGCGCAGTTGCAGGCCCTGGGGAAAACCGGCATTCCCATGCGGAACTTCTTTGTCGGCCTGATCATCAAGCTGGGACTGGATGCCTATCTGGCTCCCCTGCGAGGGATCGACATCAAAGGGGTGGCCCTGGCCAGTGTGGCCCTGTTCCTGATCAGCGGCTACCTGAATGCCCGGGCGCTGGCCCGGGAACTGAAGCGACCCTTGCCATGGTCCTGGATGCTCCAGGGGCCGCTGCTTGCCTCCCTCATCATGGGGGGCGTCCTGGTCGGGATTGGCGGAGCCGCATTGCGTACCGGCACCAATGGGATGCTGCTCTCCGGGTTGATGCTCGTCTCCCCCTTCATCTATCTGGGGGCCTTGATTCTCACCCGGACGATCACCTGGCTCGAACTCAGCGACATGCTGGGTCCGCTGACCATCCGGTTGAAGCGGTTGCTGCGTTGGAACTGAAACAGATGCCCCCCGGTCTTGTGACCAGGGGGCATTGTTGTTACGTACGAGACGATGAGAGCGCTTACCCAGCTTCAGACTTGGGCTCGGCGGCCGGCCGGGCCACATCCGACTTCAGTTCGGTGTAGAGCCGTTCCAACGCCCGCATGAGGATGACCCGTTCATCGGGCGACCAGATCTTGGCCATTTCCGTAAGCTCCTTCGCCAGCTCACGTTTGACCTCCCAGACCATATTGCCCTTCTCGGTTAAGCGGATATTGACGACGCGCCGGTCCTCGGTGGAGCGCTCGCGAACGAGCCAGCCGTCTCGCTCCAGACGGTCGGCAACCCCGGTAAGGTTGCCTCTGGAGCAGTTCAGTTCGTCGGCCAGGCTACCCAGTGTCGTCGCGTCGCCGTACACTGCGGCGAGGAGCAACTGGTACTGGGGCATGGTCAGACCATACTTACGACTGAGGAAGCGGTGGCAGCGCTTCTCCACCAGGTCGGCGATGGTCTGGAGCAGCGGTAGGACATTGTCCGGATTAGATTTATCGACCGCTGTCATTTGTGCCTGCTCTTCCAAGCATGGTCACCTTCCTTTCGACCATTTGGCGGGTGGCTAAATCCCTCGGGGCTGTCGCTTGAACCACCCTTCTATCTCGAATTATCCCATGGGAGCCAAATAATGTCAATAAAAGCCATCACAAAAAATGGGAGAGTTCCCAAAAAGCTACCTGAACGCCTGACGACCCTCTCCACCACTCCGCCCTGTCATATTGTGCCCGTGTACCGTTCACTCATGCATATATGCGAGACAAACGAAGGTATGACTATCGGCCTTCGATTTTGCAGCGGAAATCTGGCGCGGCCGAGTGCGAACCTGCCAAATGTGGACGAGCGTCATTGAGGCAGAAGATTTGCCGCCCGTGGCGGCAAGGTCCACCGCCTGTGACTCCCACGCAGTACCAGGCGGAACCCCGGCGCCCGCCCGGGCGTCCAAGAGGTAGTTCGAGCGTGGAGGGATTGCCATGGGAGAACATGCCCTCACTCAGGCGGTGCGTCTGGCTGTCGTGATGCTTCTGGTGGCGGCCTGCAGCCGATCGCCGGACTCCTCTGCCAGCCGTTTGGCCGCTGGTCAGAAGCCTGAAGCGGGACAGCCGGTCGGCGTCAGCGGCCATGCGTCCCCCTCGCAGGTGTACGACCCTGGACAGCCACGGGCAGGCGGTGCGAGACCAGGCGATGGTTCCGGGGGGCTCCAGCCACCGGCGGCCAGAGAGGCTGCGGCTCTTCTGCCGGCAACAGACACCCGGCTCACCTTTGAAATCCGGGATCAGGGCGCTGCCGGCTCTTCGCCGGTGCAGGAACTCCTGCTCCGGGATGGGGCGCGTGCGGTTGCCGTTGCCAATGGCCAGGCGTATGCCGTCTGGGAGATTCGTCCGGATGGCGTCTGGCGCGCGGATCCACGCAATCCCGGGACGCTATTGCGTTACCTCCCGCCGCAACTGAGCGACGGCGTTTACTGGAGTCAGAAGAGTGGTGACGCCGTGGTCTGGTTCCGCCTCTCGGTGGCAGCCCACTGTAGTCAACAGGCCCCTACCTGCTGGGAGGTGGTGGTGCTGAATCGCGGGGAACGGACAACCTTCCGTTTCGCAGGCGACAGTGGCCCTATCTCTGCCCAGGCCGATAACTGGGCCGAACCGGATGACTCCTTCGACAAATACCTGAATCAGGCAGTCGGCCCCGCCCAACTGGCGGCGGCCGAACGGGAGCGGCTGATGAGCAGGATTGGTGCGGCGCCTCCATCTGCGCCGGTGACTGGGGCTACGGCCGCCCAGTTTGAGGATGTGGTCTTCGCAATGGTCCAAAGCGCTCAGCCCTCGTTGCAGACCGTGCGCTTGGATCTGAACGACGATGGCCATGCCGACATCGTGCAAGGCCGGCTGGACGAATGGACGACGACCCCGCTCCACTTCTATCGCCATGACGGTAGCCCACTAGGTGATGTCTCGGCAGGGAGCACGGGCCGGATGCGGGTGACCCGTCTGCCGTTTCCGCGTATGCGGGTGCCCGCCTTCCTCATTGAGCGGCCAAGCAGCCGCAATTTCGGCGGCGTCGCGATCGTCACCGCCCGTGAAAACCCGTATATGAACATGTGGGCGATGGAGGCTGTGTACGGCTGGGCGCCCAAGGCGGATGGCGTCATCGCCGACCGAGTTTCCTGGACCGTTGATGGCAGGATTACGGTGGAGTGGGACATGCTGGACCCGGCCCGTCATACCCGAGTTACGACCTACACCTGGTCCGAGGATCAGGCGCAGCATTGGTCAGGCGTTAAGCGTAACGCTGTTGCCTACCGCCCTCAGGCGCAGGAATTGCGCTACCCGGCAACGCCCCAGGAACTGCTCCAGGCAGCCTTTGTCGCCCGCTGGCTGGGCCTGACGGATGAACTTCCACGCTACTTCGCCTCGCGGGAGGCAGCGGCAGCGTTTGCGGCCGACGAGCGAGTCTCCCAGCCCGACTACCAACCGGGGTCGGTGCGGATTGGAACCCTGACGCTGGGGGACGGTGGCAGGCCGCTGGTCACCGAAGCCGAGCCGCAGGGGCCCGGCCCGCACTCCTTCGCCGCTGACTGGGGCGGGTACGAGTGGTGCGCCTCCGTTTGGGGTTGGGTTACCTTCGGGGGCGATGCGCAGGGACGTCCGGTGATCGTTGGCCTCCAGATCGAGGGTCAATCGCTGGAGGGGCAGTAGCGGCCATCAGGAACCTAAAGATAGCGCTCATTCATTCGAACCTGCATAGGCTGGGACCGCAGATGTAGTCTGGAAGAGGGGGTGGAAATGGTCCTCTAAAACGATTGACGATGTATTTATTAGCAGGTTACAATTTCCGCGAGCCTACGCCACCAACGGCGACCTATTCCGACTACTCCCTGGCGGGGTTCACGGGTTGTGGTTTACTGTTGTCGAAGGCCAGGGTGGAGCATTCTAGTTCTGTTAGGAGGGGTTGTCGTGGGCATTCAGGTCTACATTGACGGCCAGTTCTACGCAAAAGACGAAGCCAAGATTTCGGTCTTTGACCATGGCTTTCTGTACGGCGACGGGGTTTTTGAAGGGATCCGGGCGTATGGCGGCCGTATCTTCAAGCTGAGCGAGCATCTGGACCGGCTTTATGCCTCGGCCAAGACCATCAACTTGGAGATTCCGATTCCCTGGGCCGAGATGGAGAGCGTGGTACGCGAGACCTGCCGGCGCAGCAATCTGCTGGCTGACTCCTACATTCGTCTGGTCGTATCCCGTGGCACCGGTGACCTTGGCCTTGACCCCCGTAAGTGCAAGCGGGCGACCGTCGTCTGCATTGCGGACGCTATCAGCCTCTACCCGCCTGAGGTCTACACCGAGGGGATGAAGGTGATCTCGGTCAGCACCCGCCGGACTGGGGTGGACAGCCTCTCGCCTCAGGTGAAGAGCCTGAACTACCTCAACGGCATCATGGCCAAGATCAGTGCGATCACCCTCGGGTATCCGGAAGTGATCATGCTGAACAAGGAAGGCTATGTCTGTGAGGGCACGGGAGACAACATCTTCATGGTGAAGAACGGCAAGCTTGTGACCCCGCCCACCTATCTGGGGGTTCTGCCCGGCATCACACGCGCCACCGTCATGGAAGCGGCCCGCAGCATGGGCGTTCCGGCCGAAGAGGGTGTCTTCACCCTGCATGACGTGTACAACGCTGACGAGATGTTCCTGACCGGCACCGCGGCAGAGGTCGTGCCTGTGGTGATGGCCGACGGCCGTCCGATCGGCACGGGTAAGCCTGGCTCGATCACCGCCCGCCTGATTGGTCGTTACCGTGAGATGTGCGGCAACCAGGGGACGCCGATCGCCTGAGATCGCACATCATTCGCCCTCTGTCCGGCCACACTGTGAAGGCGTGAGGTTGGACACAAGGTTTGGCGAATTTGCAGATTGTGCCTAGCGGAGAAAATCGCGGCGCAAAATGTAGGAGAACCTCGCCAGGAAGTCTAACTACCATCTGGACCCGTTTTCTCACCACTTTTCTGAGGCGCAAGCCGCCTTCTGGAGGGAGCTCTCATGCCGTTAGTCCCGCTCCGTACCCTACTGGACGCTGCCAATAAGGGCAATTATGCCGTCGGCGCATTCAACGTGAACAACATGGAGTTTGTGCAGGGCATCGTCGAGGCGGCCAACGAGCTTCATGCGCCGGTCATCATCCAGGCCAGCCAGGGCGCCATCAAGTATGCCGGTATCGGCTTCATCTCTGCGATGGTGAAGCTGGCTGCTGAATCGGCTGTGGTACCCGTGGCACTCCACCTGGATCATGGGACCGACTTCAATACCATCGTCAGCTGCATCCGCAATGGCTTCACTTCCGTCATGTTCGACGGCTCGAAGTGGGCCAAGGCCGAGAACATCGCCATGACCCAGGAGATCGTCAAGATCGCTCATGCGGTGGGTGTCTCCGTTGAGGGCGAAATCGGCAAGATCGGCGGCGTGGAAGACGACATCGCCGTCGACGAGCGCGACGCCAACCTGACGCCAGTGGCCGATGCGATCGAGTTCTACAAGGCCACCGGGGTTGACGCACTGGCCATGTCCTTCGGGACCGCTCACGGTCACTACAAGCTGCCGCCCAAGCTGGCGTTCGACCGCATTGAGGCCGTGCACAAGGAGATCGGGGCGCCGTTGGTCATGCATGGCGGCTCCGGCGTGCCGGACGAAGACGTGCGCCGCGGCGTCTCTCTGGGCATTCGCAAGGTGAACGTTGACACCGAACTGCGCGAGGCTTTCCTTGGCGAAGTGCGGCGTCAGTTGGCCGAGCGGCCCAACGAGATCGATCCCCGCAAGGTGTTCGGTCCGGGCAAGGACGCACTGAAGGAGAAGCTCAAGGAGAAGATGCGCCTCTTCGGTGCTGCCGGCCAGGCTTAAGCTGCAACAGAAAAGCCGCCCTTCAGAGGGCGGCTTTTTGCTTTAGCCGGCTACTCGGCCCAACAGTGAGCGGAAGCGCAGTTCTTCAAACTTGGCCCGCCCGGCTTCCCGCTGAATCGCCAGGCGGCACGCTTCAGGCCCGGGGAGATCGGGGACAAAGCAGTGAATGGTGGCCAGTTGCTTGGAGAGCAGGGCGACCTCCCGTCCGGTCGTCAGGCGTTCCCGCAGTTTACCGGTTTGCTGGTGGGCATTCTCCAGGACCGATTCGAGAGTCTCGTACTCCTGGAGGAGTTTGACCGCCGTTTTGGGGCCGACGCCATGAATGCCAGGGATGTTGTCGGAGGTGTCACCGGCCAGCCCCTTCAGGTCGATCAACTGCCGGGGCAGCAGTTCAAACTCATGCACGAAGCGGGGGACGTCATAGGTCTCGGGTGCATTCAGCTTCTTCACATAACGGACCTGGGTGGGACCCCGGAGCAGTTGGAGCACGTCGCGGTCGCCCGACAGCAGGCTGGCGTCCATCCCGGCCTCTTCGGCGGTGCGGGCCATGGTGCCAAGAATATCGTCGGCCTCATAGCCAGGCGCCTGGAGGCAGGCAATCCCCAGTGCAGTCAGGACTTCGCGCAGGATGTCAAATTGGGGAGCAAGGTCGGCGGGGCATTCGGGACGGTTGCCCTTATAGCTCCCGTACAATTGGGTCCGGTGGTTCTGGGCAACGGGCACATCAAAGGCCACGGCCAGGTGGCTTGGCTGGATCGCCGCGACCTCCCGGAACAGCATGGCCATAAAGCCGTAGACAGCGTTGACCGGGCGCCCGGCGGGGTCCGTCATGGGCGGCAGCGCAAAGAAGTTGCGGAAGATCAGGCCGCCGTCGATTAGCAGAAACGTGGCGATGGGAAAGCGCCTCCAGTACGGGCAGACTAAGACAAACGGATCAAGGGGGATTCTGGACGTGATCTGGGCGCTGTTCCTGTTGGGGTGCGCCGGGTTGGTGGCGCTCTGGTTCTGGCCGCGCCGACCATAGCAGTCAGGGTTCTGCTACGCACGGCCCGATTCCTTCAGCCCTTGCGTCTGGATCAAATTGGCGGCATGATGGTAGGGAGAAGACTGGAAGGAGTGGCACCATTATGATAGAGCATATCGTCATCTTCAAGCTGAAGCCTGAAACAACCGACGAGCAAACCCAGACACTCATCACCAGGCTACAGGGTCTGAAGGAAGCGATTCCGGAGATCGTAGACCTGACGGCGGGCAAGACCTTTACGCCGGAGCGGGGGCAGGGCTTCACCGTCGGGCTGGTGGTCCGCTTCAGGGACCGGGAGGGCCTCGCGGTTTACGGGCCGCACCCGAAGCATGTGCCGGTAAAAGAGTATGTTGGCCAGATCTGCGAATCGACTCTGGCCATCGACTACGAAATATAGGTCAGGAAAAACGTCCCCGGTCTCTGTACCGGGGACGTTCCGTTTGGTTTGTGCTTATGCTTGCTTCGCCGGCAGACGGAGGGTGAACGTGGAGCCCTTGCCGAGTTCCGAGTAGACCGTGACGGTGCCGTGATGCCCATCCACGATGGCCTTGACGATCGCCAGACCCAGGCCGGTTCCGCCGTCACGCCCCCGAGCGGGGTCCCCGCGATAGAACGGCTCAAACAGGTGGGGGATCACATCCGGTGCGATGCCGCTGCCCTGGTCGGTGACGTCGATGCGGATCGAATCCGCTGCCGCTTCTGCCGTGATCTGCACCGGACTGCCACCGGCCTGGATCCCGTTGCGGGCAAGGTTGGAGACCATGCGCTCGAGTGCAACCGTGTCGCCGTCGACCGACAGATCCGGATCACATACCACCAGCACATCGCCCCCGGCAGAGCGGCGGGCCTCGGTGGCCGCTCGCTCCAGCAGAGGAGCCAGCGGCAGGGCATGCTCCATCATCAGTCCACCGCCGTGCTCGTAGCGGGCAAGGATCAGCAGCAGTTCCGCTACCTTGCTCAGGCGGCCGGTCTCCTCCAGTGCGCCCTCCAGTGCCTCGCGGTATTCGGGCGCCGAACGCTCCCGGCGCAGCGTTACCTCCAGTTCTGCCCGCATGGCGCCCAGGGGACCCCGCAGTTCATGGGCGGCGGCTGCGACGAAGCGGCCCTGAGCCTGGAATGCCTCTTGCAGCCGTCCAAAGGTGCTGTTCAGCACCTGGGTGAGCCGGTGCAGCGTGGTGTCGTGCCAGCGGTCGGGAACCCGCAGGTCCAGCGTATGCATATTGATCTCGCCGGCCGTGGTGGTGACTTCGCGCAGCGGGCGGTAGACGGTACTGGCCATCTGCCAGACGATGATGGCCGTAAGCCCTGCCGCAAGGGCTGCCAGTGCCAGCATGCGCAGCAGCAGGGTCGGCAGTGCTTCCGTGACGGGACCGATCGGCGCCCAGATTTGCAGGACCACCGGCTGTCCGGCGACCCGCATGGGGGTGTACATCACCCGCACTTCGCCGGAGACGGGCGTCAGCGTCTGCCACCAGGTGGGGCCGGACCGTACCTGCAGGACTCCGTCCTCGGGCACCATGGAGACGAATGACCGCCCTGTCTGGAGCGCTGCGGCCACGGCCTGCAGGCTCACTGGCACGGTACCGGGGCCATAGTATACCCGGCCGGAGAGATCGAGCAGTTGAAGCCGGCGGCTGTCCAGGGGGTCCTGCGCCAGGCGCTGTGCATGCTCCTCCAACTCGTGCTCATTGGCCACGGTGGCCGGTAAGGCTGCACGCATTGCACTGTCCACGCCGTCGCGAATCGAGTAGGCCGTAATAACATAAGAGGCAGCAACGATCACCAACAGCACGACGGCCAGTATGGCGGCGGTGGCCATGGCCGCTCGGGCGGGCAGGCTCTCCCGCCAGAGGGCAGTGATTCGCCGTGCCGAAAAGCGGCGCGGGGGGCGGACTTCGGTAGGTGTGCTCATGGGTTAGGCTCCAATACATAGCCCAGACCGCGCCTGGTTTGGAGCCACTGCGCCGGCGAGACAACGGCGATGCGCTTACGGAGATTCTTCACCTGGGCTTCGATGGCGTTGTCCGAGATCGCCTCCGGCTCTTCCCAGCAGCTGTCCGAGATCACGGACCGGGTCAGAATCTGGCCGGGATGGCGCATGAAGAAGGCCATCAGCCGGAACTCCTGAGCGGTGAGACGGACGCTTTCGCCATTGCAGGAGAGGAAGCCGGTCTCCGGATCCAGCACCAGATCGCCCACCTTCAGGCTGCCCCCCCAGGCCTCTGCACCGCTGCCGCGCCGGGCCAGTGCATCCAACCGGGCCAACAGTTCTTCGAAGGCGAAGGGCTTGACCAGGTAATCGTCCGCCCCGGCCCTCAGACCGGTGACACGGTCGGCTACGGCATCCAGGGCGGTCAGCATCAGAATGGGGGTAGTGACCCCTTTTCGCCGCCAGCCTGCCAGCAGCAGGTCGCCGGAGACCTCCGGCAGCATCCGGTCCAGGATGATCAGATCATAGTGGCGGGTGTCGACCAGGAGGCGGGCGTCGCCGCCAGTGGCTGCGTGGTCGACCACGTATCCTTCCTCCTGAAGTCCTCTCATCACCGCTCCAGCCAGACGCTTATCGTCGTCTACCAGTAGGACACGCATGGGTTTTCATCTCCCGGCGGCGCGAACTCACGCCGTTAGTATGTGAATGAGCACCAGCGCAGAGGCAATGATGGCGGTGGCGAGGTGTACCTTGCGCGATTTGCGCCATCGGGTGAGCACAAGACCTACGCCCGACGCCAGAGCCACGCCAATGAGCGCCGCAACGCCGTCGTAATCCCGCAGGTCGGGGCGCCACTGATAGAAGAGGTAATAGTACCCGTGGCCGAGCGCCGCCAGCAGCATGATCACGGCCAGGGGAATGTGGATCACCTGCAGCAGACGCATGACCCAGCGGGCCAGGTCCTTCCAGGGATGCTGCGCCTTGAAGGAGAGGCGCAGAAAGTAGAGGGCGATCAGGGCGCCGACGCCGATGGCTGCAGCCACCGCATAGTTGTTGGCCATTCCCCGCCATGCACGGTCGGCGGCCGAGAGCATGTCCCGGGCGCCCCGGGCAAAGTCACCACGGCCACGAGACGGCAATCCGCCTTGAGTACCACGGGCGAAGCCGGCGCCGAAATTGGGCGGCGGGTCATTGCGGTGGATGTAGGCCGAGGTGAGGAGCAGGCCTAAAAAGCACAAGCCGAGGAGGATGACGAGCGTCTGCAGCAGGGTCTTGTGCTTGTTGATCCAGGCGACCATGGAGGACCTCCTATCAGGGAACTTAACGCTACTCTAAAGCATCACCCTGAAAGGGTCCTGAAAACCGTGCTGGCGTAGCGAAAAGCGTACACACCACCCAGGGTGTGGACGCTTTCATCATTCGTCTGCTCAAGCGGCCTATCCTGCAACCCGTTGGAGATCCAACCGGGTGGCTTCGGTAGTCCGGAGGATGAGCCGCAGCGCGTGGCGCGCCCGGTGGAGCCGTGACTTCACCGTCCCCAGCGATGTGCCGAGGGAGTCGGCGATCTCCTGATAGGAGTATTCATGCAGGTCCCGCAGCACCACCACAATGCGGTAGTCCTCGGGCAGCCGGTTGATTGCCCGCTGAACCGCCGCCTGTATCTCGTGCCGCTCCGCCCGTTCGGCCGGGCTCTCGTCCTCGCCGCCGGATTGCCGGGGGAGTTCCCCCACATCGGTGGAAAGCGTGCTGTCCAACGATGCGCAGCGAACCCGTCCACGCCGTCTCAGTTCGTCCAGACAGGTGTTGGTTGCGACCCGGAACAGCCAGGTGGAGAATGCCGAATCGCCCCGGAAGAGATGCAGGTGGGTATAGACCCGAACCAGCGCCTCCTGCGCTGCGTCAGCAGCGTCGGCATGGTTCCCCATCAACCGGTAGGCCAGATTGTATGTCTTCCGCTCGTAGCGGGTGATCAACTCGCACAGAGCCCGTTCGTCCCCGACCTGCGCCCTCTGCACCAGCAATTCGTCCGGGGCTGTTGCCATGCAGGGTCCCTCCTGAATACTACCACGTTCTTCTCAGCATTCATAACGGAGTGGGATGTGTGAGGTTACGGGCTATGAAAAATTTATTTGTGTTGATGAACGGACAAGAGTGAGCGGAAGACTAGTCTCGGCCGGTCAATACGGCGATAAACTTCTGCAGGGTGTTGCTGAAGGTCTTCCCACGCTTGTAGATGACGCCGACGGGGCGCTCGACGCGCATGTCGGCAATGGGGAGGACCGCCAGCGATCCGGCCTTTACTTCCAGCGAGGCTGTGCGGCGCGGCACGATGCTGATGCCCAGATCGGCTTCGACCGAACGCTTGATGGTCTCTACGTTATCGAATTCCTGCACGACCTCGATCTCGACCCCCTGGTCGTGCAGCACCCGGTCGATCGCCTTGCGGGTGGGAATGTCCGGCTCGAAGGCGACGAAGTGCTGGTGAGTCAGGGTCTTCAGTTCAATCGGCTTTGGCTCCTGGGCCAGCGGGTGGTTGGGGCTCATGATCACGACCAACTCATCGCTGGGCAGGGGAATCACGCCTAACTGGCGACTCTCCTGCGGGTAGGCCACAATGCCGACGTCAACCTGATTCTGGCGCACCGCCTCGTAAATCTTGTTGGTACGGCTGTACTCGACGTGGATCCGGGCCTGCGGATATGCCTGGATGAAGCGCTTCACATACGGAGGCAGATCATGGAGACCAACGCTGTAGACGGTGGCCACCCGGATGGTGCCCGCCACAGTCTGGGTCAGGTCCATCATCTGACGCTCAAGCGTCTGGTAGCGCTCCAGGATCTCCCGGACTCCCTGGTAGAAGAGGCGTCCGGCTTCAGTCGGGTAGATTCCCTGTGGCGACCGCTCAATGAGCTTCTGGTGGAAATGCTCTTCCAATGCTTTCACTTGCTGGCTGACTGCAGGCTGGGAAATGAAGTTCCGGGCTGCTGCCTTGGAGAAGCTCCGGGTTTCGATGATGTCGCAGAAAACCTGGAGGTATCCCATTAGCATGGTTCATCCCTCGATTCCAATGACCGTTCGCGGCATAAGTAATAAGGCGCCTCTTCAAGCATAAACATCGTTAATGCTCAACCGCAATAGATAGAAAGAGCAGACCGTGTAGGCGATCTGTTCTGTCTTTTCCGTCTCGTCATGGTCTATCTGGAGGTTGGGGGCGAAAGAGGGGCCGGGGGAATGAACGCCGAAGATTGATGTAGACTATCTTTGGTTTCTTATTTCTTTGAGAACCTAGATAAGAAACGGAGGGCCAACACATTTGGACACACGTCTCGTTATGTATGAGGAGCTAACAAGCGCTCCTGGGATCTCGGGTTACGAAGATCCGGTCCGGAAAGTGATGACCAGGTATCTGGAGCAGTATGCCGACGAGACCATTACCGACAACCTCGGGTCGGTGTGTGGTGTGAAGTACGGCAAGAAGGGCGGCCCGCGGATCATGATCGCCGGCCACCTGGACGAGGTCGGCTTCATCGTTACGACCATCACCGACAAGGGCTTCCTCAAGTTCCAGCCCATCGGTGGTTGGTGGAGCCAGGTCCTCCTGGCCCAGCGGGTCAAGATCATCACTCGCAAGGGCGAACTGATGGGTGTGGTCGGCTCCAAGCCGCCGCACATCCTGACCCCGGAAGAGCGGAATAAGGTTGTCCAGATCAAGGACATGTTCATTGATATTGGTGCTGCCAGCAAGGAAGAGGCCATGGAGTTCGGGGTGCGGCAGGGTGATCCGATCATCCCCCACTGCGACTTTGCCGTGATGCCGAACCCGAAGGTCCTCCTGAACAAAGCCTGGGACAACCGGGCTGGTTGCGCCGTGGCGATCATGGCGCTGGAGGAACTGAAGGGGCAGAAGCACGACAACGTGGTCTATGCGGCCGGCAACGTGCAGGAAGAGGTTGGCCTGCGGGGCGCCGTGACCATGGCCAACACCGTGGAGCCGGATATCGGCATCGCTCTGGACGTGGGGATTGCCGCCGACGTGCCGGGAACCCACGGCGAGCTGGAAGGCGAAATGGGCAAGGGGCCGCTGGTTCTCCTGTACGATGCCTCCATGGTGCCCAACCAGTCGCTGCGTAACCTGGTGATCGAGACGGCCGAGGAACTGAACATTCCCCTTCAGTTCCAGTCGATGGCAGGCGGCGGCACCGATGCGGGCCGCATGCATCTCTGGGGCCCGGGCGTTCCGTCCGTGGTGATCGGCTTCGCCACCCGGTACATCCACAGCCATGTCTCCCTGATTCACCGGGACGACATGGAGAACGCCGCGAAGCTGGTGGCTGCAGTGATCAAGAAGCTGGACTCGGCCACCGTCCAGAAGATCAAGGAGCACACCCTGTAGAAAACAGAGGGAGCAGCACAACCAGTGCTGCTCCCGTTTCTTACTTGTGAGTCGGTGCGAACACCCAGGCCAGGACCGCCCGGACAACCCCATAGAGGCCGATGGCCAACAGGATATAGATGGGCAACGCTACCAGGAAACTGATTATGTAGATGTACCACGGGATGCTCACGGTGTGCACCTCCTTCAAAATAAGCGCCACTGAGGGCGTCAGCGCCGCAGGGAGGCCTCATATATAACGCCTCAGTCGGTTGGCAACGCGCGCCCTGATCAGTGGCTTGACAAGGAATTGGCGCTTGGTCGCACAAACTCCTCTTAGAACCCGCCGGAAATCGCCGGCTCTACTTTCACCCGCATGACGGCGTTCAGCGCCCGCAAGACGGGGGAGACCTGCGGGGCACGGGCGACGGCCCGCCACCACATGTCGTGCACCTTCTCAAACCCGAGGCCTGTCCGGAACTTTGCGGTGGGCCGCATCTTGATCTCCTTGATGACGTTGCCGTCGAGTTCACTGTAGTCGCGGATCAGGTCGGCCTCGACGGTAAGCTCCGCCAGGTCGATGGCCATCTGGAGGCAGAGGTCGACCAGGGCGGTAGAGAGGGCCGAAACCGCGGTGCCCAGCAGCATCTCCTCCGGGCTGGTAAAGCCCGGCTGGCCGCCGTCGGCTACCGGGGCGCTGAACTCCAGGCGCAAGTTGGAGAAACTGCTGGAGATCTCGCCGGAAGTAGCGGTCAGTCCCTTCCACGAACCATATACGCGGAAGGTCTGCCTGGTATCACTCAACAAGAGACCGCCTCCTTGGCAACAGGTTTTCGCATATCGCCGCCGAATCCTTGCCGATGCAGAAAATAAGGCGGTAGGCTCATCCAACAGGATAAGGTATCGGGCATCGTTAAAGCAAGGGAAGTGGACGGCTCTTTGCTCTACTACGTCGTAAACGGAATTGTACTGGGACTCGCAGCCGGACTGACGCCGGGGCCCCTGATGGCACTGATCCTCACCGAGAGTCTGCGGGGCGGATGGCCCGCCGGCTTCCGGGTTGCGCTCGCACCGCTGGTCACCGACTCCGCACTCCTCTCCCTGGCACTGGTGGTAGCTGCACCCCTGCCGCACTGGGGCATATCGGCGATCAGCGTCATCGGGGGCGGCATCATTATGTGGATGGCCTTCGGCGCCATGCGGGCGGAAGTCCCGGTGCTGGCGGTGACGGAGGGCGCCGAGCGCGGCTCTTTCATGCGGGGGATTACGACCAATCTGTTGAACCCCTATGCCTTCATCTTCTGGCTGACCGCCGGGACGTCGATCCTGAAAGAGGCTTTCCGGGCCTTCCACTGGGGCGGGCCGGCGCTCTTTCTAGTCCCCTTCTTCATCGTCATGATCGGGGTGAACCTGGTGGTCGCCTATGGGGTCGGCCGGGGTCGGAAATTCCTGCAGGGGGCGGCGTATCGCTGGGCCCTGCGGGCGGCAGGCATTCTCTTGCTGTTCATGGGCGCCTGGCGGGTCTGGAAGGGGTTCCAGGGTTGAAAGCGGCCACAAGTGGGGAGTACTACAGCCCCGCTTGTGGCCTTCTCTTTCAGTCGCCGGGCTGCAGGCCGAAGAGCCCCAGCAGTTCCGAGCGGGAGAGCAGCTTCTTCAGGTTGGTCTCGGCGCCGGCTTCCATATCGGTGAGCGGATCCATGATGCTGCGGAACAGTTCCCGCTTCCGTTCCAGCAACTCGGCGATCCGCTCCTCCACGGTCCCTTTGGTCAGAATGGTGGTGACCCGAACCGGCTTCTGTTGCCCAATGCGGTGGACCCGGTCTTCAGCCTGTTCAGCCACGGCCGGATTCCACCAATGGTCGAAGTGGTAGACATGGTTGGCGGCGGTGAGGGTGATGCCCACGCCGCCACATTTCAGCGACATGGCCAGCACCTTCGGCTGCTCCTTGTGTTGGAAGCGGTGGATCAACAACTGACGTCCCCAGTCGGACAGGTCGCCATCGAACAGCGCAGCCGAAAGCGGCATGAACCGAGGGAGCAGCGGCTTCAGGCTCTTCTCGGGGAACTGGGAGTACACCAGCGCCTTATCGCCGCTGCGCACTACCTCGGCCAAATCCTGTTCCAGGAAGCTCATCTTGCAGGAGGCCCCGCTTTCGGGGTCCAGGTTGCAGATCTCCTTCAGTTCAGTGAGCAGCGCCAGCGCCCGCATGGGGGCGATGGATCGTCCCAGTTCCTTCAGGACCCCAACCCCGGCCTGTTCCGCCTTTTCGTAGGCGGCCCGCTGCTCTGGGGTCAGTTCGAGCCAGACGGTGCGATGCTCTTTAGGCGGCAGATGCTGCAGGACGTCCACCTTGCGGCGGCGCAGCACGTAGGGTTGAACCCGCTCGCGCACGACCGCCGGGGTATAGTCGGCTGAAAGGGGCAGCAGCCCCGGCTCCAGAAAAGCGAAAATGGCCAGCAGTTCATCGACCCGGTTCTCCAGCGGAGTGCCGGAAAGCCCCCAGCGCCACGGGGCGTCTATTCTGGTGACCGCCTGATGGATGGCTGTTTCGGGGTTCTTCACTCGCTGGATCTCATCCAGGATGACCAGGTCGTAGCGTGACGGATCCACCAACTGCTCCTTGAGATCCCGCTGCCAGGTCTCATAGCCGGCCAGGTGTACGTGGCATTTCATCTGCCAATACCAGGTGCGGCGCCGCTTGGGGCCTTCCACGGTAATGGTGCGGAGATCCGGCGCCCACTTGCGGAGCTTGTAGTACCAGTCGAAGAGCACGCTTTTCGGGCTCAGAATGAGGCAGGCTTTGATCTCTTCCCGGTGCAGGAGCAACCGTAGAGCGGCGATGGCCTGAATCGACTTACCGAGGCCCATCTCGTCGCCCAGCAGTGCGACCGGATGTTCCAGCAAGAATTGAATGCCGCTGGCCTGGAAGGGATAGAGTTCAGTTCCCGGCGGAGAGTAAAGGGTGCCGGGCTCAGGCGGCGGGCCATCCTGGGCCGGCAGGTCCATGAAGGTAAGCGGGCCGTCACCGTCGGTGGCCCACTCCATGTCGGCAAAAATGCCGGGGGCAGGCGGCAGCCCGAGCAAGTCGGTAACGCTCATAGCGCTCAACGCGCACACTCCCCCGTTTCGTTTAGCGTTCGCAAAGCATAGTCTGCCCGCGCAACGGGTCAACATAATCGGGAGAGTGATTGTGGGCCACCTAGGAAAGGACCACCGGTTCCCGCTTGACCCGTTTGAGATCGAAGTGCGGTACCAGTTCGCGCACCTGGACGGGCTCCGGCCTATCCAGGAGGCCGCTCAGGTAGGCCAGATCGCCGACCACTTGCTCCGGAGACCTGCCCGCTGCCCGCATGCCGGCGATGGAGACAGCGCCGTGTCGCTTCGCCAATCGCTGTCCATCGGGGCCGAGCAGCAGGGGGGCGTGAGCGAACCGCGGTACCGGGAGGCCCAGCGCTTCATAGAGCAGGATCTGCCGCGGGGTTGAATCTAGCAGGTCCCAGCCTCTGAGCACGTCGGTTATGCCCATGGCTGCGTCATCTACCACCACGGCCAGTTGGTAGCCGAAGATCCCATCGGCCCGATACACAATGAAATCGCCGCCGCTGCCCGAGGGAAACTCCTGCTCGCCCGCGACCAGGTCGGTAAAGGCGACCGGGCGGTTCGGCATGGCGAAGCGCAGGGAGGGCTGCTTGCCACGGGCGGCACGCTCCTGCCGCTCTAGCTCGGTCAGATGGCGGCAGGTGCCCGGGTAAACCGGGCCTTCGCTGCTCAGCCCATGGGGGGCGCTGGCCACCGCCTGCAGTTCGGCCCGGCTGCAATAGCATGGATAAAGCCAGCCGCCGGCCTGCAATTGCCGGAGGGCGCTCTGGTACAATTCCGTCCGCTCGCTCTGGTTGTATGGACCGTGGCTGCCGCCCACGTCCGGTCCCTCATCCCAGTCCAGCCCCAGCCAGCGGAGGTCCGTCATCGCTTCAGCCGCCAGATCGGGCCGGCAGCGGGGCCGGTCGATATCTTCAATGCGGAGAATAAACGCACCACCCGCGTGCCGTACCTGAAGCCAGGCCAGCAAAGCGGTGCGCGCGTTGCCAATATGCATCTGTCCGGAGGGAGTAGGGGCGAAGCGTCCGCGTATCATCGCTCATCACCTACAGAAGCTATTCTGCACCAGATGTTTCCTTGCCCTGCTGTCGCAGGCGCTGTATTCTTTTCATGTTGAAACTATCGCAGATTGGAGGCAGCAAACCATGCGCAAGAGATGGATGATCGGTCTGTTCCTCACGGCTGCCCTGGTGCTCGCGGGGTGCGGGCCCAAGGCCGCAGGAAATTATCAGAACCAGGCCAAGCCGACCCCGCCTGCACAGCAGACTCAGCAGCCCACCCAGCCTACCGGCCAGCAGCCGGCAACGACCGGTGTGACCAAGCAGTGGACTCAGCCGCCGGCCATGCAGATCGACCAGAACAAGCAGTACTTTGCCACCCTTAAGACCAGCCTGGGTGACATTCGCATTCAGCTCTTCGTTAAGGATGCCCCGGTTACCGTCAACAACTTCGTCTTCCTGGCGAACGAGCACTTCTATGATGGGGTGAAGTTCCACCGCATCATCAAGACCTTCATGATTCAGACCGGCGACCCCAAGGGGAATGGGACCGGCGGCCCGGGCTACCGCTTCAAGGATGAGCTGCCGCCCAAGCGGTCCTACGATCCCGGGATCGTGGCCATGGCCAACTCGGGGCCCAACACCAACGGCAGCCAGTTCTTCATCTGCACCGGTGCGGACTGCAAGGCTAGCCTGGATCCGAACCCGAACTACACGCAGTTCGGTCAGGTGGTGGCGGGCATGGACGTGGTCCAGAAGATCGCCGGTGTGCCAGTGAAGGCTGGCGGTAGTGACCCGGTACCCAGTACTCCGGTGCAGCCGCCGATCATTGAGAGCGTGACCATCGAAACGAAATAGGAAAAGGAGGGGGAGACCCCTCCTTTTCTTATCCCTTCAGGAAAACCAGGTCAGGCCACGGTGAGCGGCAGGAACCGAGATTTATCGGAAGAATTTGTAAATATGTGGCGACCATGCAACAGATCGTGGGCGATAGGAAGGAGGCCTTCGATCATGCGGAAGATCATCGCTGTTCTGCTCTTTGCCTTGATCGGCACGGTAGGGGTCATGCCAGGCGTGGCCACCGGCAAACCCGCAGCGGAGGAGCCGTCCGCGGCGGCCCGGGCGATTCTGACGCAGACTCGTGACCCGGCCGTGGTGGCGGATCGCATGGCTGGAGCAGGACTCCGGTTTCTGGGCTTCCAGGAGGAGAGGGTTTCCCTGGTTCGTACCGCCGGCGGTGTGCAGAGCGTGGCTCAGACGACAACAACGGTGAATGCCGACCTGTCACGTACGGTCCAGACGGAAGCGTCCGCCCAGGACGTGCAGCCGGCCGCCGGCGAGAAGGCCGAGCTGACGCTTACCCTGTGGCTCTACGAGTGGCGCAACCGGGACGGCACGTTCACCGAGCAGGAACTGATCAGCGGCAGCTGGAGCGCCACTGAGTACTGGTGGATCGACGACCCGGTGGATGTGATCGATACCCGCTGGACGGTGGGAGACCTGGTCTACGTATCGGCCACGCCATACGATGGCGTCCAGCGTGATCAGCACACAAACGGAGTTGCCAGCTTCACCGTGGCGGATTCGGTGAAGGCGTGGGATCTCTTCGTCAACTTCCGGCCCGTTTCCAGCTCCGTGTACGGCAAATGGACCAACGTGTTTGCCAACTACACGCATACCTGGATGGGGTACAGGCTCACCATCGCGCTGGGGTCCGGTGCCTCGGGCAGCACGGGACAGATCACCATCACCACGGATGCCCGGACCTGGACAAAGGGGACCGGCTTGGCCTTCGAAATCGGTTCCGAGGCCGGTAGTGGCCCGATCACCGCTACCTTCCCCAGACCGAGGTGAGCTCTGGTGAAAGCGGTTCCAGTCCAGTTGTTGGCCCTCGGCCTTGCCTTGCTGATATGGGGTGGTGCGCTTGGGCCTCCTGTCCGGGCAGCACGCCAGGCTGTAGGGACCCCTACGGTGGTGGCGGAGGCGGAGTGTGATCGTCTGGGGCGGTTGGAGTTGCGGATGAACTGGCACTGGCCCTTTTCGGCCCGGCCGGGGCAACGGCAGGCGGAGCTTCTGCTGGCGGTCTCGTTCGACACGGAGAGACTGGCCTTCGAGTCGGAGGAAGCCACCGCAGGGCAGGGGGCTGGTGGAGAGAATCTGAACCAGCTGGAACGGATTGCAGGGCCGGATGGCGCCAGGCGGCTGTACGTGGTGCGGGAGGGCGAGGATGGGTCTGTGCGGGTCCGGTTCCGGCCGGTCTGGGCCGGCAGGGTAGAACCGGCGAAACCGTTTCGGCTGTTCCTTGTGACGGATCCGACCTCGTCTGCGATCCAGACCGCTATGATCGCCTGCCCGGTAGAATCGGCTCAAGTCTTGTGGTCCATAACAGGAGTTGACGCCGAAGGCATGGAAAAAGGAGAAGGACGGCCGTAATGGCCGTCCTTCAGTTCTTGCGTGGAACGAGCAGTCCAACGCCCAAAGCCACGAGGATCAAAGGCCAGAACTTCCAGATGGAAACCCAACTGAAGAACCCCAGGTTATCCAGCAGGAAGATGACGCCGAGGGCGATCAGGATGAGACCGCCGGTCAGATTCGTGCGCATGTCGGTTTCCCCCTTTGGTATACTTGGACGATGCGCCGGTGAGAATCACTTCACCCAAAACTCTGCGGGAGGACTCCCGTCAAAGGGCATGATGCCATGCGGATTATTTTCAAGGATAAACGAAACTCTTCCGGCGTGATCAAGGACGGGGAGATGGTGCTCTACATCTCCAGCCGCCTGAGCCGGGCTGAGCAGCAAAGACACATCGATTATCTGACGGAGCGGCTGACGCCCCGACTTGCTCGGGCGCAGGCTGCTGCCCTGAGGGCCCCTGTGCTGGGCCTTCCGTTTGGTTTGACCCCATCGCCGGTCACCGATGACTCAGCCCTGCGTGCCTGGGCCGAAGAGATCAACCGGCGGTACTATGGCTTTGTCATGGGTGAGGTCCGCTTCCGGAAGCAGGAGAGTCGGTGGGGCTCGTGCAGCGGCCGAACCCGGAATATCCAAATCTCCCGCCGGCTTCAGGGGGGACCGCATGAGTTGCTCGAGTATGTATTGGTGCACGAGATTGCTCACCTGGGTGAGCTAAACCATAGCGCTCGCTTCTGGGCCCTGGTGGAGCGGGGGTGTCCCGATTTCCGCAAGCGCCGCAGCCTGCTGCGCCGTTACGAAGAGTACCTGCGGGGGCTGCCGCCGGATTCGCTAGTTGACGAGGCGGACGAAGACCCGGGCCAGTAGGTCGGGATGCAGGCCAATGGTGGGGGGGCTGGCCTTGATGCGCCGGCTAATCTCACCGGCTCCCCACCCGGGCTCAATGCGCCATTCGCCCACCGAATCCGGTCCATCATCATAGAGGAATACGGTGCGGGCGCCGGGGCCGATAGGCGGACCCGCCACCACGATAGTCCAGGGGCCGAGACTCCAGGTGGTTTCATTCTTCACGATCCGCTGCAGCCTCACGGTCTGGGGGCGGTCGTTCCAGTCGATGGTGAAACCGGTGTATGGTAGCCCTACGGCGGGAGACCGGTCCGCCTCGGCGGTGGCGTGAAAGGTGTTGCCGCACGGGCACGCCCAGGCACGGAGAATCTGCCCGTCAGCCTGAACTTGCTGCCGAAGGCGAAATGGGCCACCGGTGCGTCCACAGGTTGGACATTTGAGCATGACCCTCTCCTCCTGTCCCGATTCCTTCTCTGTCCATTCGTGACACGTCGGAAAACTCCTTCCTTTTCAGCCTCCGTGCCCCCTTCGATGGGCTGGCGCAGGGGGCTGTCTGATTCCTATGCAGGTGTGGGAAACATCGGACACAGTTTCTTCGTCCAATGGTGAAGGGATACCGCCCACTGCGACAGTCCAACCCACTGTGATGCAAAAACAGCACGGCTGTGGCCGAGTTTTTGGCCCTCCCTGAAAGGAAGAGGAAAATGCAGAACCGTTGGCGGATCGTCGTTCCAGTCATCCTGATCGGACTGGGACTGCTCATTTTGCTGAATAACCTGGGCCTGTTCGGATTGAGATGGAGCGTATGGGACATGGCCTGGCGCCTCTGGCCGATCCTGCTGATCGGCGGTGGCCTGGAGATCATCCTGGGGCGCCGCTCGCCGTGGGCCTCCGTGGCCGTTGCGGCTGTTGTCCTGCTCTTGCTGGGTGGCTCTGTGGCCTACTTCCAGGTTTGGGCGCCGCAGCCACAGGAGCTTGGCCCGCTGGGCGAAACCATTAACGAGCCCTTGCATGACGCAAAGGCCGCCCAGGTGGAGCTACGCCCGGCAGTTGCTCAACTGCGGTTGCATGAATCCGCTGACAGCGGCAGCCTCGTGAGCGGCACCGTACATAGGCTGAACGGGGAGCGCCTGAACAAGTCGACCTCGGGGTCCGGTGGAACCGTCTACTTCATGCTCGCCTCTGAGGGCACCATCATTCCCTCGGTCAACACCCATGGCGGTACCTGGGACCTGGGATTGAACCCTGACATCCCAACCAGCCTCAGGGTGCGCACTGGAGTGGGCGAGGCGACGCTGGACCTCTCCCGCCTGAACCTGGTCGACGCAGACCTGACCATGGGGGTTGGGGCGACCACGGTCACGCTGCCCCGGCAGGGACAGCTGCGGGTCTCGATTCACGGCGGCGTTGGCCAGGTGATCGTGAACGTGCCCGATAGCATGGCGATTCGGCTTCAGGTGCAGACCGGACTCGGCCATGTCTCGGTGAGCGGCTGGCCGGATATGCAGAACCATAATGCCTATACCTCACCGGGGTACGACTCGGCCGCAAACCGGGTGGATCTGACCGTGCAGGGCGGGGTCGGCGAAGTCGAGATTCGGCAGGTCCACTAAACGCCACAGGTGGGGGAGACGCAGATGGAACCCGTCATCGAAGTCAAGCATCTCCGCAAGGAATTCCGGATCGCTCGGCGCAAGGAAGGGGCATTCTCCGCCCTCCGGTCCCTGCTTTCGCCGGAACAGATCACCAAGGTGGCAGTCAGCGACCTTTCGTTTGCCATCGAACCGGGTGAGTTGGTTGGCTATATCGGTCCCAACGGGGCCGGGAAGTCGACCACCATCAAGATGCTGACCGGCATTCTCGTGCCGACCAGCGGCGAGGTGCGGGTGCGGGGGTTGAACCCTTCCACGGAGCGGGTGGCGAATGCACGTCAGATCGGCGTCGTGTTCGGCCAGCGGACGCAACTGTGGTGGGACCTGCCCACGGTGGAGTCATTCGAACTGTTGCGGTCGATCTACAAGATCCCCCCTGGCCAATATGCGGCGAACATGGCCCGCTTCAAGGAATTGCTGGGCCTCGACGAATTCCTGCAGACGCCCGTCCGTCAGCTTTCACTCGGTCAGCGCATGCGGGCCGATTTGGCGGCGGCTCTCCTACACGACCCGCCCGTTCTCTACCTGGACGAGCCCACCATTGGCCTGGATGTGGTGGCCAAAGAGCGGATTCGGGCGTTCATCAAAGAGATCAGCCAGCAGCGGGGCGTCACCGTCATTCTGACGACGCACGACATGCAGGACATCGAGAAACTGTGCAGCCGGATGATCCTGATCGATAAGGGGGCGTTGGTTTACGACGGCCCCCTGGCCAATGTGCGGGAGCGGTTCGGCCGGCAGCGGACGCTGGTGGTCGATCTGGAGGAGGAGGGCGTCCCGGTCCAACTGGATGTGTCGGGAGCCGAACTGGTACGGCAGGAGGCCAACCGGTACTGGCTGCGCTTCAACCGGGACGAAATCTCCGCCAGTCAGCTCATCGCCAGGGTTTCGGCACAGCATGCCATCTCGGACCTGACGCTGGAGGAGCCCGCCATCGAGGGCATCATCGCCCGGATCTACCAGGAAGGGGTATAAGGGACGGGGGGCGGCCCCCCCCCGCCGCGGGGGGTTAAATATAAGGGGGGACAGCACGGAAGGTGTGGGAAAACCCACA